>NC_015951.1 GCF_000147815.2 Streptomyces violaceusniger Tu 4113
ACGCGATTGACGCAATGTCAATTTGGCGTGTGACGGACTCCCTTGGCGGAGAGTGGTTAGCGTCGGAGGGCGACAACTCCCTTCAGTGGGGCTGAGCTTTGAGGGTAGCGAGCTGCAGTGACAGGGTCCGGGCGTTTACGACTACTTGCCTTGACGCAGGCCCGATTGACGGGGCGTGGGCCACTGACATGCGGCTCCACCTCCCTCTGCCGGACCGCACCGTGGCGCTACCGGCGCCGACTACGGGCGAGCATACGCCCGGTACCCCTTTCGTGTCCATCCCCGCTGAACCTGCTGCATCACTCCGTGACGCCGGGTAGAGTCTGTGAAATTACAGCACTACCAGCAGAGCTACAAGAGCCTGAAATTCCATGCAAGTAAAGGGGCGTGTGATGCTGGAAACAAGGCATCGGATCCCCTTCACACACAATCCAAACCCTTCCTACAACACTCATCTTGACTCAGAGTCAGGTGCACCGGAATATATCCACCCGTCGCCTGAAAGCCCTCCGGACAACCACCCTCAATACGAAATAGATCCGGACGGAAAACGGTCGGGAGACGTGTCACATAAAACTTGACTGTGAGGCCCCAGGACGGGGTCTGTTTTACGTGACAGCTACGTTCGGAACCCGTTCGTCTTGACGGGAGGGGTTCGTGGAAACTGAGGGATGCGGAGACCATGAGGACGCGGACGAGGTCGATCGCGGCGGTCAGAGGCCGCTGCGCAGCCGTATCCGGGACCACCTACTGCTGGGGGCCGCGTACGGTGCCGGGAACGGCCTGGCGGGACTGCTGGTTTGGTGGGCGACCCGCCAGTGACTGGCCCGCTGGCGTCGTCGTCACCGGCGGGCGGCGCTCAGAGGGCGGAGCATGCAGCGGGGGTCGTAGAGGCGCGCGTCTAAAGATCAGATAGATGCAGCGCGTTGACCTGCGAAAACGCAGACGGTGTATGCGCCCAGGGTGAATGGATCACGGCTGCGGGCGGCGAGATGCATGCACGTAGGTGAATAGATCGTGCTTGGCAAGGGACACGCCCGGCCGTGCATGGATCAACCGAATAAGATATCGCGGCTGGTATGTTATGCGGCGTCAGAGTTGATCAGAGGAGAGCTCGTGGCCCAGCCCCTGCGGCGTAGTGCGGAGTCCCCCGCGAAGGCGACGCGGCTGTCTCCTGCGCCTCCGCCGCCGAACACTGTCGACGGTGTTGAGTCTGCGCGGCAGCTGCTGAAGAAGCTGGAGGACCTGGCCCGCAAGGGCGGTACGTTCAGCACCAGCCCGGACGTCAAGCCGTATGCCTTCTACGGCAGCCAGCACGTGAGCACGTCGCAGGTGATCCAGGACAACCTGTGGAAGTTCGGGTTCTCCGAGACGGCGCGCAACGTGCTGGACCACATGACGGTCCACCATGATGCCCAGGCCCTGGTGCAGATGACTCAGAGCAGCCTGGCCGCGAAGTTCGGCTGCTCGCAGTCGAAGATTTCGCGGTCGATCGGGCAGCTGAGCAAGCACAACTTCGCCTGGAAGGAGCGGCGCGGCGTGTACCGGCTCCACCCGCTCTACGCGTACCGGTGGGGCAGTGTGAAGCAGCGGAAGCTGCTCAAGGAACTGGGTGAGAAGACACTGACCAAGTACGAGATCGTCGTCCCGGCTGTCAGGAATGAGGCATCGCGATGAGCACTGTCCCCGGCTTCCACAACCCGGAGATCTTCGAGGCCCTGCCGAACGCACGCCTGTCCCCCACGGCCCGCGACGTCTTCGATGTCCTCACCGCCCGCCAGGAGGCCGGCGGCCTGGTCCACATCCGGCAGAAGGACATCGCCAAACGCCTCGACATCAGCCAGGCCGCCGTCTCCCGGGCCATCGGCCAGTTGAAGGACAAGGGCATCCTCGACGGCCGCCACCGCCAAGGCACAGTGCTCATCCACCCGCTGATGGCCGCCTACGAGTCGTTCGCCCACATGGTCAACCACCTCCAGGACCCGAACACCTTCGTATGGCCGCTGAACTTCCCCACCGGCGACATGCGACCGCCGCGCACCAGCGACGCGCGGGTCGACACCGACTTCGACCCCGACCCGGACGGTGGCGAGGACGCCCCAGCCCCTGAAAGCCGGCCAACCCTCCGGCTGGCTGGCTGATGCGAGGCTTGGAAACACGCACTCGGGGGCTCTCAATTCCCGTAGGAGGGAGCGGACGTGACGCTGACATTCCATCCGAAGCCGTGTGAATGGCCTGGCCAGCGGAACCGGAACCTTGGAGTGGCCCCTGCTCATGGGGCGGCCATGGCGGCGCCTCCCTGGTGAACCGACTGCCTACCCGCTGATGCGGGCCGTGGTTCGCCTCAGGGCCCCGTGGCAGGGGGCTCGGTCGTCCCGCCTGCGATCCAGGAGTTACGACTTCGCCCCATCCAGCTCCACGGTTCCTGCAGGTAATGCTGTGCCACGGTGACGTAGTCACCCAGGCTGCGGTCGAGCTCAGCTGCGCCCACCGAGCGGTCGTCCAGAGAGGTGAAGATCGCCTGCATTAGGGAGTCTCCAAGCTCCGTGACTCTGCCGGGTCCCTCCAGCCTCAGCACCTGATACGTCCGCTCCGCCTCCGCGAGAAGCGCCTCGTCCAGAGAGCCTTGATCACGCTTACGATCTTCGACGAGCGCCTGAGCGGCTTGCAGGAAGGCCACGTATACCTCGCGCTTGGCCTCAAGCTGCTGCACTCTAGCCTGTGCTTCCAGGGACTGTTGCACCGTCTTCAAGACAGCCTCGGCCTGCTGCTCTCCCGCATGCCGTGCTGCAGCAGCTTGCTCCTCGCCCGCCAGCCGTGCTGCAGCAGCTTGACGAAATCCGGCACTGCGCGTGAGCCAGCCGGTTACGGCGCTGCCAGCAATCGCTGATCCTGCCGCGATCAGTGCTATCCCCCAGTCGCTCATCACGACATCCTCTCGCGTGCGAGCCGTACTCGAACGCGCGGGGTGGCCGGCAGGGGAAACGTCCCCCCACACCTGCTGAGGCGTGCTCCCCGGCCACAGCCGAGATCAACTACCTGCCATAACACCACTGCAAGGGGGCATGGCCCAAGGCGACTGGATTCGGATCCATCCGGCGACGGTCCGGGGTGAGGGCGGTCGGGAAGACGCCCTCCGCGAAGCGGTCGAGGCCATCAAGGCCGGCGAACTCAACGAACCGGCACCCCCACCCCGCAGCGGCACCTGACCGCCGTGCCCACACGCCGAACCGCATAACACTGCGAGATGAAGGTCAGCGACCCTGTTGCAACCGCTCGTGGAACGGGGGAGTCTCCTGAGGAGTGAGTCCAACTTTGCCCCCCGGCCCGGCTGAGCGGCGCGGCCTGCGTCTCTGGAACGTCGGCCTGGTCCTAGCCCTAGCGTTCATAGCCGCAGTCCTCGTCGCCGCTGGCGTCTTCTACACCACGTGGGACCTTCTCGGAGCCCGCAAGCTCAAGTCCGAGTCCACCATCGACTCGAAGACGCTCTTTGACCTGGTGAAGCTCTCCTTCGGGGTGGTGGCCGGAGCCGGCGCTCTGGTCGCCCTGGTCGTCGCTTACCGTCGCCAGCGCATTGACGAGGACGGTGCCCTGCGCGACGCCTCACGCTTGCATAACGAGCGTTTCACCAGCGCCGTCACCCAGCTCGGTGACGGTTCCCCCGCCGTACGTCTCGGGGGCGTCCATGCCCTCGTCGGCCTCGCCGATGACGCTCCCAGCCGCAGCCTCCGCCAGACCTGCATCGACGTCCTGTGCGCCTACCTCCGCCTCCCCTACACCGCAGAAGCCGATCTACCGACCGGCGACATCGAAGCCCGACATACCTACCTCGCACTGCGGGAAGTCCGGCATACCATCATCCGCCTCATCCGTGACCACCTCCGTCTGCCTGCGGATCATGACCACTCATGGCAAGGACACGACCTCGACCTCACCAACGTCACCTTCGACGGCGGAGACTTCACCAAAGCAGTGTTCTCGGGTGGCACGGTCAGCTTCCAAGGGGCGAGGTTTGTGGGCGGCACGGTGAACTTCCGCGGGGCGTTGTTCTCCGGCAGTACGGTCAACTTCATGGGGGCGGAGTTCTCCGGCGGCACGGTCAAATTCCGCGGGGCGAAGTTCTCGGGAAGCACGGTCAACTTCGTGAGGGCGGAGTTCTCCGGCGGCACGGTCGACTTCAGCGCGGCGACGTTCTCCGGCGGCACGGTCACCTTCATCAGGGCGACGTTCTCCGGCGGCACGGTCAACTTCAACATAGCGACGTTCTCCGGCGGCACGGTCGACTTCCGCTGGGCGATGTTCTCCGGCAGCGCAGTCGACTTCAGCGAGGCGACGTTCTCCAGCGGCACAGTCGACTTCAGCGAGGCGACGTTCTCCAGCGGCACAGTCGACTTCAGCTGGGGGACGTTGTCCAGCGGCGCGGTCGACTTCAGCGCGGCGGTGTTCTCCGGCGGCACGGTCGACTTCTCCCGGGCAGATGGCGACGCACCCTCCCATCTGGTGCCAGCCTCGGGAGCGACCCAGCAGCCTGGACTTCTCCTGCCCGCAAACTGGCTTACATCGGGCGCGTAATCGAGTCGCAGAGCAAGCGGCGCGCTGCGCCATCGCTCCGAGAGAGCAGCGCCGCTTCCCATGTCCGGGTGATTGGTTTGTCGTGCAAATGCTGCGCTCGGCGTCGGGGTACCGTGACGGCGTACGGCCCGGAGTCAATTGGAGTGACTCCGGGCCGTACATGTGTGGGTCAGGTCAGGCGGACCAGCCGATCGAGGAGACGTAGGTGTAGGCGTCCCAGTCGGTGCCCAGGGTGCTTTGGATGATGTCGTCCCAGACGGCTTCGAGTTCTCCCATGTCTTCGGCGATCCAGGCGTCGACGGCGCGGTCCCACACGGCGCCGCGGACGTTGACGCTGCGGGTCTCCAGGTCGCGTTGGTGTCTGCGGTCGACGGCGGACTGGTCGGCAGGGTCGATCTCGATGCGGGTTCCGCGGCCGCGGTTGTTGAGCCGGCGCTTGAGGTCGGCGATCACGTTGCGGCGGCGTAGGTCCCAGTATGCGGCGTCCAGGCGGGCGAGGTTGGCCTTGCTGGGGGTCTGTTCCTCGGCCAGCCAGGCCATGAGGGTGCGGGGTCTGACGTGGATGCCCGCGCGGTCCATGGCCTCGTAGCCGGCGTCGCTGGCGGTGAGGTAGCGCAGGCGGGCGGCCAGGCCACGCTCGGAGTCGACGGGGGATTCGATGCCGGTGACCATCCGGTCGATGCCTTCGGCCAGGGCCACTCCACCATGGACGCCTCGGGCGCGGAAGGTGCCAAGGTGCCTCCAGCGGCTTCCGGAGGCCATCAGCGGGTCACCTTGCCGACGGTGTACTCACCGGACGCCTTGGCGTCGCTGTGCTTGATCTTCATCTGGGCGACGCCCCGTCCCTCGGGGAAGACCTGCCGCCAGTCGCCGGTGACGTGCAGCTCGTCGGTGCCCATCATGGCGATGACGTCCAGACCGGCCTGGTGGGCCTTGTATGCCTTGCCCCAGAGGTTGGCGTACGCCTGGCTGTGAATGATGTGCATCCAGTCCGGACGCACCATTTCGCGGTTATGAATCGACTCGCCCATCGTGGAGATGAACTTCGAATACATCGCCTTGATGTATTCGAAGGTGATGGTGTCGTCCTCGGTGATAGCCGTCTCGCGCGCGGCGGTG
The DNA here is from genome assembly GCF_000147815.2 of Streptomyces violaceusniger Tu 4113. NCBI lineage: Bacteria > Bacillati > Actinomycetota > Actinomycetes > Kitasatosporales > Streptomycetaceae > Streptomyces > Streptomyces violaceusniger. The sequence continues at coordinate 5,692 of NC_015951.1, forward strand.
AGCGTCTTCCGCAGGGCGTCCAGGAAATTCTCGGTCGCGCCGGACGTCCACGACTCGTGAATATCCGGCGGGTCGAGAAGCCCGTATTTCGGCCCTGAAAGGCGCAGTAGGAGGCGCAGGGTGGCGTTGGTGACCCATACGGGGCCGGGCTGGTCGCGGTCGCCGAGGGGGTCGGGCAGGTGCGGGTGGGTCCAGGGTGAGGGGGTGATCAGGTGGACTCCGGAGCGCTTGGGGTCCACGCCGTCCGCGTCGGTGGAGTGCTCCAGTTTCCCGATCGGGAGCCAGGTCTTGAGGGCGGAGAGGTAGGCGGCGTTGACGTCCAGGGCGGTGACCGCGGTGCTCCCGGAGCTTTTGAGGGAGTAGTCGGGGTGGTGGAAGTTGGGGCGGGCCTCCCAGATCTGGTCCGGCTCCTTCTTGGAGGGCTTCTTGAGGATGTCGGGCAAGGCCGGGTAGGCGGTGTAGGTGTAGCGGGCGGTGGCCCGGGTCTCCTCGAACAGGCGCATGACGTCCGGAATGGCGCGCTTGATCAGGGCCTTGAGGGCGGCGTCGGCGTCGCCTTCGGCGCGCTCCAGCTCTTCGTGCACGGCCTGGCCGATGAGGCCGGCGGTCTCGGCCTGGGCGCGGGCCGCGGACTTCGCCCGGCGCTGCGGCCGCGAGGACACCGGCGCCGGAACCGGTGACGGCGCGGAGGCCGGAGCGGGTGTGGACGTGCTGGCCGGGGCGTGCGCGGGCGTGGCGGCGGCCTGGGGCGGCGTGGCGGCGGGGGGCTGGCACATGGCGCCGGGGTGCAGGGAACGGCCGTCGATGGCCTTGTAGGGCGTTGCGACGCCGCAGCGGAGGCAGGGGGCGGGCTCGCCCTGGACGGCCAGCCCGTCGGGGCCCCACGCGGTCTCCGGGGCGGCGAACTCTGCAGCCGGGGCGCTACTCGGGGCGGCGCTGGGCTCGGTGGGTGCGGGGTGGATCTGGGCCAGGCCCTCCAGCAGCCGCAGGTACTTAAAGCGCCCCGGCGGCTGCGGATCCGTGGTGCCGTCCTCCCAGTTGGCGACCGTCTGCCGACCGACCCCCACCGCCTCGGCGACCTGGGCACGGGAGAGACCGGCGGCCTGCCGCAGCCGCAGACGCTCGGCCGGCTCCGGCATGCGCGCCGTCAGCCGTGCTTCCTGCAACAACGCTTCCACGCTGTCCATTTGGTCATCGCTCATACCTCAACCCTACACCCTGCTAGGCGTAGAATGGCAAGCAATTAGGCGATCATTAGGCGTCCATTTGCGTGGAGCGGTGCGCTGGAGCGGCGGTGATCGGCATTCTGGGAGCAGGCCGTCTCGATCCCGGGGAGTTGCGGCAGGGCGGGTCAGAGGAGGGTTCCGCGCAGGGCGCGGCGGTCACCGGTGAGGGCGAAGCGGCGGGCGGCCAGCCGTCGGTCGAGGGGTTCGCCGATCTCCTCGCACAGCAGGGCCAGGCGGGTGGCGGCCTGGTCCTCGGAGAGGTAGCCGGGGGCGACTTCGAGCATCAGCTCGCCGACGGCGAGGACGTTGGCGGCGAGCTGGTCGACGGCGCGTCGCCCGTCCGCGACGGCTGGGTTCGCCGGCGGTTCGGTGGGCGCGGCCGTCGCGATACGGACGTCGTGGACGGCCTGGTGGACGATGGCCCGGACGGCCTCCGGTTCCGGGCCCCGGGCGCTGCTGGCGGTCAGAGCGGCGAGGCGGCGGGTGATCAGGGCCGCGACGTCGTCGGCGCGGCCGGCCACGGCCAGGAGCGCTCGCTGGGACAGCCCGAAGTCGATCGCGGCCGCCGCCGTGTCGGTGTCTCGCGTGCGAGACGGATCGGCGGTGGTGACGGCGGCGTTGATGGTTCCCAGTGCGCGGGCGATGTCGAGGAGGCGGTACGCCTGGGCGCGGCTGATGCCGAACTCCGCCGCGCAATACGCCTGCCACGAGGCGAAGCCGAGAGGCAGCCAGACGCGGGCGGCGTGCGCATCGCGGACCCGGGCAGCGAGGACGGCGACCGAGCGCCGGACGTCGTCCATCGCCTCCCTCAGCCCGGCCGTCATTGCGCGGGCCTGCGCAGCGGTCAGGGGTGGCCTGGCCCGTCGGGCGACCATGCCCTGGTCCTCGTCCTGCTCGCCCATGTCTCCATGGTCCTGCGCGGCCGCGGGCCGGACCAGGGCGTGTGTGAGGCTCTGTCTGAGCCTCACAGATCCCTGCGTCTACCTGACGAGATGAGGGCTCGATCTCACTGGGGGCGCGCGGAGGGCGGCAGGGCCATGTCCAGGAGACGGTTGATGGTGCTGCGGTCCAAGCTGCTGTCGAAGTGGAGGGACTGGCGGAGGAGGGCGCCGACCTGGACAGGGTCCAGGTCCAGGCGTACGCGAGCGTCAAGACAGATCTCCCCGAGGATGCTCGCGGTGCTGTCGGGGCGGTGCTGGATGTACCAGGTGAGGAGTTTCACCGTGCTGGCCGGGAAGGGCGTGAGATCGTCCGTACTGGTGCTGGTCTCGGTCCTTCGCCTGACGTCTTCGGTGAGGTGACCGACGATGACAGCGATCAGTACCTCGTGCACGGCGCTGTGGGGAATGAAGCCCTGGTCGTGCCCGTACATGAGGCTGGATGCCGCCGTCCATGCGAGCTCGTCGGCGGCTTGCCGGGCCAGGTCGCCCTTCAAGTAGGGCTTGGTGCCCTTGCCACGGGGTTCGGTCAGGCCTTCGTGGAAAAGTTCACGCAGCCGGTTGTGATCGGCCACGAGGCCAGCGGGCTGGGTGGTGTCGTAGACGGTGGTCCCCGACAGCAGGGCTTCGGGGCCATTCTTCTGGTGGTAGTTCTCGGCCCAGTCCCGTGCGACCGGCTGGGACCACCGCATCTGGCTGCCTGATCCCTCCTGCGGTTCGGGGAGTTCTTTGGCCCCGCCGTACCGCAGGTCGGGCATGTCCTCTGTGGGTACTGCCGCGATCTTCGCCAGGCCGGTCATGTCGACCCAGCTCTCGGTTTCCAGCTCGGGTGCATGGAAGTCGACGATGCAGGCGTCCAGAGGCCGTGCGTCGGGCTGGGAGCCGCGGTGTTGAGCCCATAGGGCCAGGTGGTCTGCCCAGTTGGGTACGGGGGCATCGGGCGCGGTGAAGCTGGCGATCTTCGCGATGCTGGCGTTCTGGGCGTTGCTGGGTGCCTTCAGCAGGTCGGCCGCGGTGATCGTCACCTGCTTGTCCACGGGCCGGGGGTCGTACCGCTCGAAAGCCCTGTCCAGCACCTGTCCGGGGCGGTGCCAGCGTTCGCCGTTCCACCAGTAGCCGCCGTGCCGGTAGAGGAAGCCCCCGGGCTCGAACATCCAGGCGTGGTGCAGGTCGCTCAGGTCGCGATCGTGGATGAGGAGGACGGTGCGGCCGTGGACCGGGTGGTGGTACACCGCCCAGGCGAAGGACGGATTCTTCGGCTCGGTGGTGAATGCCACCCAGCCTCCGTTTCGCGTGCGGTCGGTCCTGCCCCACAGGCCCTTCCCTTGGTTCCGGCCGGTCCGCTCGATCGCGTCGGGGTTGTCCAGAGGCAGCCGGCCGTCGTTGACGAAGGGAAGCCCCGGGGCGGGGTGGTCGGTCCTGGTGCCATTGGCCACCGGATGGACGCTGTGCATAACAATTCCCCCTGTGTTCGCATGCGATGGTGAGCCAGATCGGGGGAACGCTAGCCCGCCGACCAGTCGGATATGCATCCAAAACAAGCCCAGATTGCGCGTGACATCCGGCCAGCCGCGGCCACCGCCACAGCGCCTCGCACCACACTGCGCCGCCTCGGCCGGAAGCGGCGTCTCGTCGTTCCCGGACACCTCGACCCGTCTACAAACGGGCTGTGAGGCTCACAATCTCCGCGTCGTCGGGTAGGTCCAGGGGCTGCTTGAGGGGGCGGGGGAGCAGCAAGTCCGGACCGCCGGGCAGCAGGCCCTTGTTGCGGAGGACCTGGGCGCGGCCGCGGCACCAGGCTGAGCAGAACTCCCGGGGCTGGCGGTTGGAGTCGGGGCAGCGTTGCGTACACACTTGGCAGTGGCCAGGAGCGGCGACGGGGGTCAGGCGCTGCAGTAGCCGCCGGACACTGTCTTCCTCCTCCTTCTCGCGCGGTTCGACGTCGGCCGTGCAGCCTTCGAGGAGCTCGGTGAACGCGGCGCGGAAGACGGCGATGTCGCGGCGGCAGGCCCCGAGCAGCTCCAGGTACTCCTCCACTGGCCAGCTGGCGAGCGTGCCGGAGCGCGACAGGTACAGGCCGACGGTGTCGATCCGGTACTGGTCCTCGGCGTCGAGCAGCAGATAGCCGACCAGCTGCCACGCTTCGGCCTGGCGGAGCGTGCGGGTGTGGCGGGTGCTCTTGAAGTCGAGCAGTATCCCGTCGACGGCGAGGTCGGCGTCCGCGGTGATGCGGTCGGTCGGGAACGTAGGGCCGGGCACGCAGTCCTCGGGCCGCGTGCGGGCCCGCAGGGCCTCCAGCGGTCCTCTCGCGGCCTTGTAGAGCTGGGCGACCACGTCGGCCACCATGTCACGGTGCGGGAGCTGAAGCAGCCGCTCGAGGCTGAAGGCGCCGGGGTCCTCCCAGGCGGCGCTGGCCAGCGGAGTGAAGGCGAACCCGATCGAGGTGCGGTAGTTGACCTGGTACCAGGCTGCGGCGATCAGCATCCGGGCCAGGTCCTCCTCCTCGTCATGGGCCCGATCCATCGACAGCTCGCGGTTGTCGAGCTGGAGGCCAAGGACCGTCTCCTCCAGCCGCGCGGCGAGTTCCTCGCCCACGGCCCGCATCCGCTGACTCGGATGGGAGTCGCGGGTGCCGGTGAGCAGGATGCCGGCGCGCGCGACGTGGTCGACGGGCTCGGCAGTGGTGAATGCCAGGCGCATCCGGTAGTCGATCGCGGTGCCGACGTTCCCGGCCTCCATGCCGACTCCAGGGCCTGGCAGCAGGATCTGGTCGCTCTGGTCCCGGGCACGGAAGTTCTTCCGTAGCTGGCGGGCGCCAGCAGACAGTTCACGGTCCAGGAACCGGCGCAGCGGGGTGCGCGGACAGTGAATGCCAGAGGTCAGGCTCATGAGGTCACCGCCTTGGGCAAGCAGCGCCCCGAGGGCGCTCTCGATTCGTCATGAACCCGGACGCTAAGCGGCTGGACTGACAAACCGTCACTCACAAGAAGTAGCCGCCGGTAGCGGTGGCCTCACGGTTCACCCGATCGCGTGACGGCTCGTGTGTCCTCGACTACTGGATAGCCGGGGACACTCAGATTGGTACACGTGTGTCCTGTTCGACGGGAGCGAGCGAGCCGTGAACGTTGTCGACCACCGCCATGAGCGTGATATCGCCGCCGAGCTGGTCGGTCCGGCGCCCTACGACCCGACCTGGCTCAACGGTCAGGGCCGCGCCCTGGACGTGGACAGCACTGCGGTGGCCCGGTTGTACGGGGCGGCCCGAGACGGCTGCGACGTCTGCCGCGAGGACCTGCTGGAGCCGCTGGGCCGAGACCCGGCCCACGTTGCCGCGCTGGCCCTGTGGGCCTGCACGCACGTGATGGACACTTTCAACGACCTGCCCATGGAGATGCTCGAGCGCGGCGACCCGGCCTTTCGACGGCTGGCGCGGGCATACTCGGACAGCACCTTCCGGCACGGCTTCGAGGAACGCGAGCTGACTGACCTGCATGAGGTCTGCCTGCGCTTAGACCCGCACGCCCTCCAGCCCGCCGCAGAGCGGGCTCTGCAAGTGCTGCTCGCAGACTCAGCCGACCCGGACCTGTTTGGCTCCCTGACCGGTGCCTACACGCCCGGCGACGAGGACGATGCCCGGGACTACACCGTCACGAGGCAGATTGCTGCCGCCCGGACCACCGTCTGACGGCATGACGACTGAGCTGGCTCAGCGTCTAGATGTATTGACGCTGAAGCGTTGTTGACGCGGCCTGGCCGGTCGGCCGGCGTCGCGTGTCGCGGTGGCCGGCCATCGCGCGACGCGCTTGTGGTCAGCTGCTGGTGGGTGAGTTGGCGAGGAGGCGGCGGGCGGCGTCGAGGACATTGCCGCAACAGGCTGCCTGGCGGCGGCACCTACCGCCACCGGGGTCTGCCGTGTACGGCCTTCCGGCTGACCCCCGGTGCGGCGGGGGGCTGCTTCCACAGCAGAGCCGGGGGACAGCCGGAGCGAGAAACTTCGGCTACGCCTCTAGCGTGCCGGTACATGAGGAGTCCCGTGTTACTCATGCCGCACCACTCACGCGGCGCCGCGGCTACTTCTGCGGGCGCGGCCACGCCCGCACCCCGGCGCCTGGGCACCCGACGCCTCAGGCACGTTCCCGCAGACAAGCACGTGAATCCATCGCCTCGCCGCAGGAGCCGCACCGAATGGACCGGATAAACACCTCACGCCGCACCGTGCTTGGGCTCGGAACCGCCGCCGCAGCCACACCATGGCTTGCCGGAGCCTCCGTTCAAGCCCGCGCCGCCACCCCGGGAAGCGCCACATCAACAGGGGGCGCCGCGACCACAGGGCTGGAAGAGCTGGGCATCACCGAGCTTCGCCGGCGGATGAACGACGGACAGCTCGACGCCGAACGGCTCACCCGCTACTACCTGGACCGCATCGACCGCATCGACCCGCTCCTGCACGCGGTGATCGAGCTCAATCCCGACGCGCTGCGCGAGGCCCGGCGCCTGGACGCGGAGGGTGATCTGGGCAGGCCCTTGCACGGCATGCCCATCCTGCTCAAGGACTTGGTGGAGACCGCGGACCGGATGCACACGACGGCCGGATCACTCGCCCTGCGGGGCCTGCGGCCGGCAACGGACGCCACGGTCGCCGCCAGGCTGCGCGCGGCCGGTGCCGTCATCCTCGGCAAGACCAACCTGAGCGAGTGGGCCGGCGGGATGTCGCTCACCCACCACGCCGGCTGGAGCGCCCGCGGTGGGCAGACCCGGAACCCGTACAAACTGGACCGGTCACCGAGCGAGTCCAGCTCCGGTACCGCGGTTGCCACCGCGGCAAGCCTGTGCGTCGCCGGAATCGGAACTGAGACCAACGGCTCGATCATCGACCCGGCCTCGGTGAACTGCGTCGTCGGGGTGAAACCAACCGTCGGACTGGTCGGGCGCGGCGGCGTGATCCCCGGTGTGCCCAGCCAGGACAGCGTCGGCCCGATCGCGCGCACGGTCCGCGACGCGGCGATCCTGCTCGGCGTCCTGGTCGGGATCGACGACCGCGATCCGGCGACCGAGGCGAGCCGCGGCCGCTTCCATCGCGACTACACCCGTTTCCTGGACGCCGACGGGCTGCGTGGGGCGCGCATCGGCGTACCGCGAGCGGTGTACTTCGGCTACAGCCACCACGCCGACGAGATCGCGGAGCGGGCGATCGACACGTTGCGCGAGGCCGGGGCGACGGTGGTCGACCCGGCCGACATCCCGACAGCCGAGCAGCTTGAAGACCTGCCCAGTTCGATGGTCGTCCAGGCATATGAGGTCAAGCGTGCGCTCAACGCCTACCTGGCCGGCGCCCCCGGCGACCACCCGCGCAGCCTGGCGGAGCTGATCGCGTTCAACCGTGCGCACGCCGACCGCGAGCTTCGCTATGTACAGCAGGACGGGCTGGAGGCGGTGCACCGACTGGACTTCACCGAACGCGAGTACCGGCAGGCGCTGGCCACCAACCACCGGCTCTCGCGCGCCGAAGGCATCGATGCGGTGCTGCGCCGATTCCGCCTGGACGCACTCGTGATGCCGACCACCGGACCGCCGGCCAAAATCGACCTGATTCGCGGGGACAGCTACGGCGGCGGCGCGTCGACACCCGCCGCACTCGCCGGATATCCCGCGATCAGCGTCCCGGCCGGCTTCGCGTTCGGCCTGCCGGTCGGCCTGACATTCATGGGTACGGCGTGGAGCGAGCCGAACCTGCTCCGCCTCGCCTACGCCTACGAGCAGGCCGGCCGCGTCCGCCGACCGCCGACCTACCGAGAAGCGGACATTGGCTTCTGAGCCGCGTTTGGTACACAAGCGACCCGATGGCGCGCAGGCGGGCACGGCGCTTAGACCCGCACGCCCTCCAGCCCGCCGCAGAGCGGGCTCTGCAAGTGCTGCTCGCAGACTCAGCCGACCCGGACCTGTTTGGCTCCCTGACCGGTGCCTACACGCCCGGCGACGAGGACGATGCCCGGGACTACACCGTCACGAGGCAGATTGTCGGCTCGGAAGCCGTCATCACCTTCACCCCGCACGTTGACTAAGACCACCTGCGCCCTGGCGGTCGGGACCCCGGCACTCCCGGCTGCCACATCGCACCCGCTGCGCGCGCAGCAGCGTCCCGTCCAAGGTTCTGGTCGGGGCGCTGCTGCGCGGAGGTGTGTGGATCAGGCTTCGGCGTAGGCCACCGCAATGAGTACGCAGGGCGGTGACGTAGTAGATCAGTCGGGCGTCGTCCACGTCGTCGGTGTACTCGCGCAGCTCGGGGGGAGAGCCGGCGATGGGGGCGCCGATGTCGGGATCAACGGACAGCACGGCCAAGTCGCGGTCGAGCGCGTGGATCTCCGGTTCGATGGTGGGTGATGTTGTCGATCTACTTGGCGGCGGATTCGCTGAACACCACCCGGGCGCCTGGTGGCGGCCTGGGCCAGTGGCTCAGGTCGCGGCTCTTGGGCGGGATGCGTGGCGGGGGCAGAGGGGCGGGCGCCGGTCCAGGCAGTAGCGCAGCCGCGCCCCGTGCTGGTCCATCTCCCTGCCAGTGAGGTCGGCGACGCTGTCCCAGCAGGCGGCCATTGCCTCCTTGAATGCTTCCTTGAAGGCCGACGCGGACTCTGCGTCAGCAGCCGCGACCTCCATAAGAACGCGCTCCGGCTCCTCGGCGCGTACTTCGTCAGGGCGGCCGGCGGTGCTGGAGTCGAGCGGAGGACGGTTGGGCAGGGTCGTGGCCGATTGCTTTCTTTGCCGCGGGGCCCGTGCAGCAGCCGGGGTCGTACCCAGAATGCGCTCGATGTGCCGTGCGAAGTCCGGCCCGGGCAGAGGGATTTCGTAGCCGGGATTGCGGGCGTAGCCGGCGGCGACGGCGGCGGCGACGTAGCCGATGACGGCGGTGGTGGCTTCGGAGTGCCTGCGGTTGGCGGCAGGGGTGAGGTGGCTGAGGATGCGCAGGACGGTGGGGACGCTGGTGTCGTCGAAATCGTGGGGTGGGGTGTCGAGGCTGGTCTGTTCGCGCCAGAGAGCGGCCGCGTAGCTGTCGCCGAGCGCGAGGCAGTGCAGGTAGAGACAGTAGGCAGCGGCGTCGTCGCCAGCGCCAGCGGCGTATTGCCACCAAAAGCGTGCCCCCTCTTCGGCGTCGGCGAGGTGCAGGAGGCAGCCCAGGATCCAGGCGGCGCGGGGGGCGGGCAGTTGTTCGGTGATGAAATCGGTGAGCTGGCTGGGGGTGGAGCGGTTGACCGCCACTTCGCAAAGGGCCTGCAGGTTCCTCATGGCGGTGTCGTCTCTCACATCGCGGCTGCAGCTGTCCCCCAACGGCGTGCCGTCGGGAGGAAAGTCAGGGTAGGCGGTGTCTTCATAGGGGACGGTGTCCGCAGGGACCTGAGGGTCTTTCAGGAGCAACGCCCGCGCGAGGAGGTGGTCGATGGAAGCCATTACGGGTGATCACTCCGGATTCTCGTGACGGTGGTAGATGCGTTCCAGGGCCCCTCGGGCGTGGTGGTCCATCGCGTGAGTGATGGCTGGGGACAGGCCGACAACGGTGGGGATGGCGTCCTCGCTGATGCCGCACAGGTAGCGCAGGACGGTGACGTCGAGCTGGTCATCGGGCAAGCGGCCCATGGCGTCGAAGAAGCCCGCCTGTTCGCCGATCTGAGCGAAACGGACCGCGAGGTCGTCGGTCTGGCTCTGGGCGAGGGTGGAGAACGCCGCGGCGCGCAGGTCGGGGTATCCGTCGTGGCGCGGGGCGCGCAGCATGACGCGGGAGCGCAGCAGGCACCAGGCGTGGCGGCGCACGTTGGGGCTGGCGGTGGCTTCATCCCAGCCGAGCCAGAGTATGTCGAAAGCCTCCGCGACGACCCAACGGGCGCGTCGATCGGTCTGGAGGAAGGCACGGGCGTAGTCGGTGTAGGGCTGGCGAACGGCTTCGGTGAAGCCCTGGTGAGCCACGGGCGGCTGTTCCGGCGGCAACGGCTGGACTGCGTGTATGCGGTTTTCGATCCAGGAGGTGTCTTTGTCCGCTTCTCGGGCGGCGGCCGTCCACAGCCGGCGCATCGGCAGGATGGGAAGGTCCAGAGAACAGACGACGCTGTAGGTGATCGCCCAGCCCGGGTAGTAGCCCTTGCCCCGTAAGAGCTCGGAGATGCGGGTCTTGGAGTATCCAGAGCGGTTGACGAGGTCGTCCAGGGTAAGGCCGCTGGCGAAGAGTCGGCTGCGGAGCGATTCCAGCCATGCGCGGTGGGAGGTTCCCACCTTCTCCTCGATCGACTCCGGCTTGCGGCCGCGCCGACTGGGCGGCTCCCCGTCAGATTGCTCCGGTACGAAGGACGGTGTCATCGAGGCGACTCCTCACGCCCGGCCGCACCAGCTGCGGCGGCCGGCGAGGGGGTCACGGCGACCTCTGGCCGCGTCTCCGTACCGCCCAGCGCGGTGACGATCTGCTGCACCAGCAGCCCGAGCGAGGGCAGCAGCGCGGCCACGGCCTCGAGCTGACCCAGCACGGTCATCACTGTGCTCCACGCGAAGACCGTCACCAGTACGGCAACGGTCAACACCTGCTTTCTGGACATCGCACCATTTCCCTGAACTCGAATGTCTGTCAGGCCCCGTCCGTGGCGGTGCTGAGGCGCCGTGGAGGAGTTGGGTGCCAGCATGGTCCGCCAACCATCCGGCACTCAACGTGATCATGGAGTTACGGAACAATGCCGCCGGGGCCTAAGGGCGCTAAGGGGATGTGCGCATTACGTCATTACGGTCGCTCGTGAGGTCAAAAGGTGCCTCTACTAGCACTTTTGATGGCGGAAACGTACTTCTCCCCGCGACACCGCAGGCAGGGCGCACCATGGAAGACAGACGCCTCCCAGGGCGTCGGACCTTCCCGTCTGGAAGGCCACGCTGTCCCCTTGTGCTGAAGAACGACCGGAGGGGACGGCACCGCTCCCGCCCAGCTCCCCGTGCCGGGCGGGAGCTCCCCGCGCAGCACACCGCAAGCCCCAGCCCCTCCGGCCGACCGCGCCGCGCTGCCTGACTGGCTCCAGGAGAAGCTGGACCGGCAGGGGCCGCCCGGCCCGCAGTGAGGCGCCTCCCGTGAACATCGGGTACTGGAAGGGGTCAGGCTGCGTCCTCGACCTGGAGGAGGAGCAGGTCGAACTCGGGGCCGTCGGCGGTGTTGCGGTAGGGGCCGGCGTACTCGTAGCCGAGCCGGGCGTACAAGTCCTGGCCGCGCCGGTTGGAGGGCAGCGCGAGCAAGGACGACCACTTCGGGGCGATGGTCTTGAGGAGCTCGGCATGCAGACGGGAGCCGATGCCCTGGGACTGCCACGGCGGGCGGACTGCCAGCTCGCACAGGCCCATCAGACGCTCGGTGCGGGCGCCCGCGGGGACCTGATCGACCAGGCCAGCGCCGAACCAGTAGTCGGCGGAGCAGGGGAAGGCATAGCCGAATCCCACGGCTGTGCCGCCCGCGTACGCGACGACCAGGGCGAAGCCGGCGTAGTTGAGGTGGCCGGTGATCTGGCGGTGGAGGGCCGGCACGGACAGGCCGGTGGTCTCGCCGCCGGGGTTGTCGACCAGCTCGGGGTGGGCGTCGGCCCAGATGTCGGCGAGCACGTCGATCATCGGCGGGACCTTGCCGGGGCCGTAGGTGCGGATCACCATGTCGGTGCGGGTGCTCGGGGTGCTCACCGTCTCCTCCTCATCTGACGCCGGTGGCGGCGCGGTACTCCTCCAGCCAGTCGGCGACCGCCGGGACGGCGGCGTGCCGCTGGAGCGCGCTTTCGACGTTGTGCAGCTGCTGCAGCAGGCGGTCGGAGCGCACCTGGGGGAGGTACGCCAGGACGCGTCCGGCGGCCTCGGCTGCTGCCTCCGGTTCCGGACGGTCCCTGAGGGCATGTTGGATGGCGACGTCGGCGGTGTACAAGGCGCGATTGCGCGCGAAGGTGTCGCCGTGCAGGAGAACAGCCTGTTCGGCCCCGGCGGCGGCCCGTTGATGCTGGCCGAGGTCGGCGCGCGCGAGAGCCTCGAGCCCGGCGAGCTCGGCCGGGGTGAAGAACTCCAGCCATGCCGGGTCGGCGTCGCTGGGGCCCTTGACGTAGAGGCGGTGGGTGAGGACGATGGCCTTGTCGGTGGCGCTGGCATCCCCCAGGAGTGCCCAGCCGCCGGCCTCCCGCATCGCGAAGAGGGACAGCATGCGGGGCGATCCGTAGGTGCGCACGACGGCCTGCGCGCCTTGGGCGGCGGAGATCGCCTCGCGGGGGCGGCCGGATGCTTTGGCCAGCAGCGACAGGCAGCCGAACGCGTGTCCCTCCAGGCCGGGATCGTCGGCGATCCGCGCGGCGGCCAGGGGCCTCGCCGTACAGCGAGCGGGCATCGGCGGCCCGGCCGGAGTCGTAGGACAGCCACCCGGCGGCGATCGACAGATGGCCGGTCGCCGAGCGCAGCCGCTTCCCGGTCCTGTCGGTGTAGGTGCCTTCCTGGAGCCACTGGTAGGCGGTGTGCAGGGCCCGGGATGCCGCGCGGCGCAGCGCGGCCGAGCCGTGGTCGTGGTCGTGGGCGTAGATGGTGGTGACGGCGCGGTCGACGGCACGGACGTCACCGGCTCCGATCCGGCCGGGAGTCTCCTCCGGGTCGGCGCCGAGGGGCAGGAGGGACAGTGCGGCGCTCGCGCCGTCGGCCAGGAAGGCGCGGCGGACCGGGTCCACCGCCTCGTCCGTCCCGTGCGCGGTGGCGGCCGGCTCGGCGGGGGGTGCCGGGGTGTTGAGCCGGAAGCCGAGGTCGGCCGGCGGGCGCCCGGTCAGCTTGGTCAGGACGCGCCGGTAGACCGCGCGGGGGAGTCTGACCTCTCCGTCCTCCCAGGCCGCCACCAGGCGTGAGGTGCAGCCGACCGCCTCGCCCATCTGTGCGCCCGTCTCGATGATGAGGGTGGCGAACTCCTGGCGGGACATCTGGAATTCGCCCTCGCGCACGGCGCGCATCTGGGCGTTGGGGCAACGAGGGCGGTCAGCCATGCCGGCTCCGGACTGCATCCGCGATGGACGGGTGCGGAGACCGTACCGCTCCCACTCCATCTCCTGCCCGGCATTGGCCCCCGGTTCACCCCGCCGGGGCCGACTTGCATCGTTCTTACATCGCCCTGGCGTCGCATCCGCCGCCGCTCTGCTGCTTGCGTAGAGGGTGTCGTGACGACTGATCAGGGAGGCCACCATGGCGCACGGCTCCGCCACGGCGAGAAAGCCCGCCGCTACTCCTGCCTGGTACCGGGTTGCCCTGCCCACCTCCCGGCGCCGCGCGCTGTGGGCCCACGGCGACGACCGGACCCTCTGGGCGGCATGCGGCTGCGCCTGGGACGCGGTGGCCATCACCCCGATACAGCTCGGCCTGGACGCCCTGACCGCCATGCGACTGGGCGTGGCGAGCGGCTACCCGGTACTGGCCGACCAGATCCACGACGAGCTGTACATCCTGGTGCCCCCCGGCACGGGCGCGGCCGCCACGGGCCTGCCCGGCGTGCGCGTGCTCTCCACCGGCAGCCAGCTACTGACCCCGGTCACCGAGCACGGCACCCCGGCGGCGCACTGGATCAGCCCGCCGCACCGATCCCGGCCCCGCCTGGTCCCCGCGGACCGGCTCACCACGCACCTGCGCCGCCTGATGGCCCCGCCATACGAAGGGGCGGCCGCGCGGTGAACCAGCCGCTGTACGACCCCAAGGGGCTGATCGAGGCGGATCAGCCCTACGACCGCGAGCCGTACGCGTCGCTGGTCAAGGCGGTTCTGGCATGGACCGCCGCCGACGACGCACTCGCGCCCCGCGACTATGAGCAGATCGCGCTGGTGCTGACCGGGCACGCCCGTGCCATCGCCGCCGACCTCCGGCGCCGCTGCGCCGGGCTCTCTCAGGCCAGCGACAAGCAGCGGGCGCTTGCCGACGTGGTGCTCGCCGAGGCGGACCGCCGGCTGTCGACACCGGCGAAGGGCACCATGCGCTGCGTGCAGAACCGCGCCCGGCTCATCCGCGCCTTGCACGAACGCCTCGACCGACTACGAGCCGTACCGCCCTCGCCATCCTGACCGGGGGTCTACTGAAGCCCGCCCGGCGCCTCCCCCGTGGGCCCGGGCGACACGAAGCCCCTGGCGATCTGTTGGGACAGGTCGCCAGGGGCTTCCCACCGGTAAGAGCCGCTCGCCCGCGGGTCACTCCCCTTCGTCGCAGATCTCCGCACGGCCGGCCGCCGGCGCGGCCGCGGACGTGTCCGGGGCCTGCGCCTGTTCGGGGGCGGGGTATTGGGCCGCCCATCCGTCCAGCAGCCGCTGATACGCCCGACGCCGCGGCGGCCGCGGCTCGGACCGGCCGTTCTCCCAGTTCTTCAGGGTCTGCACCGTCGTGCTCAGGGCCTGCGCCACCCGGTCCTGCGTGACGCCGGCCGCTTCCCGCAGCCGGGCCCGCTCCTCGGGCGGCGGCATCTGGGGCTCCCCTTGCAGTAGCTCGTCAACCGCGCTGAACAGCTCATCCTCCGTCGGCATACTCCACCTCCACGCTGAACAATACCATGGATTTAGCCTTAGATTTGCACTAGACTTATCCTTGGATTTAAGATCACTGTGGTGGTCATGACGCGGGGAGGCTCGATGGTGCGAGAGACGGACGTCAGCTCAGCCGTGCTGTCCGAACAGGAGAGCCACGACGTCCCACACCAGCCGAGCCTCCCGGCACAGACGAATGAGGCTGTGCGGCAGGACCGGCCGACCGTGGCGGGATCGCCCCCGGCCGGGTCTCCAGCGGCGACCTTGGCCGGTGACTGGTCGGAGGAGGTCCTGACCGGCACCGTCCTTCCCCGCGTCCTGGGCGGCGCGGTGCCTCAACCGGGTCCGGCGCGGCCGGTGGTGGTGTTCGTCGCCGGACAGCCAGGCAGCGGGAAGACGCTGGTCGTCGACCTGGTACACGCCGCGCTCATGCGGCGAGGCGGCGCGGTGCGGGTGGACCGCGACGCCTACAAGACCATCCACCCCCACTACACCGCCTTCCTCACCGAGGACGTACGTACCGCCGGGGTTCGGGCGCGGCCGGAGACCTACCAGTGGCAGGCCGACATCGAGGCGCGGGTGCGGGAGGGCCGGTACGACGCGGTGGTGGAGGCGCCGTTGGCCCACCCGCAGGAGTTCCTGGCAGGGATGGCCGCATATCGGCAGGCGGGCTATCGCGTGGAGATCCTGGCCCTGGCCGTGCCCGAAGCGGTCAGCCAGCTCGGCATTCTGGACCGGTACCTGCGCCTCGCCGAGGAGGGCCGCGCCCGGTACGTCTCCTGGGACAACCACGACACGTGCGCGGCCGCGCTGCTCGAGACCCTCGCCATGGTGGAGACCGCGCACCTGGCGGACCGGATCTTGGTCGTGCGGCGCGCCGACTCGGCGGCACTGGAGGCCGTGTACGACAACGAGCTCGACTCTCCCGGGAACGGGAACTGGCGCCGCCCGGCCGGGGCGGCAGATGCGGTGCTCGCCGAGCGGGGGCGCCCGTGGGACTCGAGGGAGACGGGCCGGTTCCGCCGCCAGCTCGCCGACGCCGACCGGCGTCTTACCCATCCGGAGCTGCCGGAGGACTGGGCACTGGCGGTGCGCCGCGACGCCGAGCGCGCCGCCGCCTTGGCCGAGCCGGTCCGGCGCACCGCCCAGCCGCGCCGGGAGCCGCCCGGGGTGGACTATCACCGGCTCTCGGCGGAGGAACACCGCTTCATCTTCGATGAGTTGATCGTGCCGTCCCTGGGGCATATCACCCCGCAGGAGAAACCGGTCGCCGTGTATGTGGTGGGCCAGCCCGGCGCGGGCAAGACCCGGGCCGCCCGGATGGTCCGCCGCACTCTGCGCGACAGCCCGGCTCACATCACGGGCGACGACTTCAAAGTTGCCCACCCGGACTACCTGCAGCTGCTGCGCGAGGAGCCGCGCACCGCCTCCGCACGGATCCGCGCCGACTACCGGGCCTGGCAGGCCCAGGCCGAGGCGTATGTGCGCGAACGCCGCGGGGACGTGGTCATCGAGATCACCCCGGGCAGTGCCGCCGGGTTCGTCACCGGCGCGGCCCTATACCGGCAGGCCGGTTACCGCGTGGAGCTGGTAGTCCTGGCCGTGCGCCCGGCCGATTCCCGCCAGGGCACGGCCGCCCGCTACGCCCAAACGAGCCAGCGGGGCCTTCCCGCGCGGTTCACCACCGCCGCCGGGCACAACACGCACTTCGCGGTCCTTCCCGAGGTGGTGGCGGTCGCCGAGCAGCTGTCCGTGGTCGACTCGGTCATGGTGATGCGGCGCGACGCCCATCTCCTCTACCGCAACGAACAGACCGCTCCCGGGCGGTGGTCGCGGCGCCCTGCCGCCGAGTTGGCCCTGGTCGCCGAGCAGTCGCGTCCCTACACCCCCGAGGAAGCCGCCCCGTTCTGGGCCGTCCAGCGGTGGCTGCACACAGCGATGCCGCAGTACCGCGACGACCTCATCGCGATCGCCGGGCTGGCCTGCCCGCTGATGCCCGCCCAGCAGCCGCGCCAGCTCCACACACCCGCTCCTGCAGCCGCGTTGCCCGTGGCTGCCTAGCCGATCCCGGGCTCCTCGTCTGGGGCTGGCGGAGCGAGGGCCCGGTTGCGTTCGCGGTTCTCTGCCCTTCCCATTTCCGGGCGTCGTTAGAGGACGGGTTCCCCAGCGATCTCACGGGCCGCCTCGTCGATGGCCGCTTCATAGTCGTCGTCGTCGAGGATGAGTGTGTGCATGGCGGCGCGGTGCCTGAGCTCGGCGAGGTGGCTGAGTACCTCTTCCTCGGACATCTCCCGGTCGAATCCTTTGACGTGGACCTCGGCGTCGGGCTTCATCGTGTGCCTCCCTTGCGGAAATCGTGCCCAAGCGCGTCCCTGAGGTCCCTGCGTGCTGCACTGAGCCGACTCTTGACCGTGCCGGGCGGGATCTGCAAGAAATCAGCGACGTCGGCCACGGAGTAATGGAGCACGTAGTGCATGACGAAGCACTCGCGCTTGTCCCGGGCCAGGTTCCCGATCGCAGCGTGGAGGGCCACCTTCTCCACCGTCGTAATCGCAGGATCCAGATCCTCACACGGCACATTCAGACCGGTGTCGCCCAGGTGCTGTACTGGGTGCTTAGCCTGGATGCGGTGCACGCGCATGAGGATCCGTCGACCAGTAATGACGACCCAGCCGACGCGGTTGGGGTGGGCGCATACGTCTGGCCATCTGCGGTAAGCGATCTCGAAGGCCCGGCTGGCCGCATCCTGTGCCAGCTCCCAGTCGTTCTGTCGCGCGTTGAGGATGCGACAGACCTGCGAGAAGTGAGCCTTGAAGAAGGAGACGAAGTCGTCACCCTCCTTCTCCTTCGCAAGCTGGGGCGGCTCCCTAAAGGGTAGGGCCTCATCGAAGGGCCCAGGCGGGTCCTGGGGAGGAAGAACCTGAGCGCGGAACGCTCGCAAGAGGTTGTTCGCGCGCATCGGATTGAGCGGTGCGGATTTGACCTCGACCAGGATGTTAGAGGGGCACCGGTCGCCGAAGAGCACCACCCGGTGCTCTGGGTGACTAGAAAACGAAGGCCACACGAACCCCTGGGCCCAAGGGTTGTGCTCGCGCAGCAGCGCAGCCCAGGCCCGCGTACGACCGTATTCACCGCTGTCAGCAAGTACGAGCGCAGATGATGCACCGACACGAGCAAGGGCAGCGGCGCTCGTCAGGTCGAGGAGGGCCAGTGGCTCAGTGGTTTTCAACTCGGCCAGGCGGCGTCCCGCGATTATCTGCGGCGGGATCAGCCGCACACCTCCCTCGTTGAAGGGAACGGCACGCAGCACCGTCTCCGCGAGTGCCGTTTCAGGAGTTAAGGCCGCGTAGAGGAAGGGGTACGGATCCTCAGGTGTGCCGTCGAAGCGCTCGCCGAAGAAGTAACTGTTTTCGACAACAGGGTTGAACGCGGTCGGACCGCGCCGTTCGTGGTGAACCCTGTGGAGGGATGTGCCCTCCGGCATTCGAAAAGCCTCGCCGACCAGGGGCTGCGATGGAGGACGGAGGACGGACATAGATCACTGCTCCTCGGTACCGGGAAGGGCGGGACGGGAGGATGAGGGAAGCGCGGGAGGAGTCGAAGCGGTGCTGTGCCGCCGGGCGCTCTCACCGATGATGACACCCGAATGTCCCGGGGCGGGAACGGCGATCTCCAGGACACTGCCGTCAGCCCGCTGGTCGTAGATCCTCCCGCCCTGATGAAGGGTCGCCGGCACCGCGAGCAACGTCGAGCGCCGTTCACGCTCGAACGCCACGGCGTTCCTGCCCTCAACCCACGTCCGAATCGTGTACCACATCCCGCTCACCCGTCCCCTCAGTGTGCCGCCGACGATCGACAATGCTGTCCGGATCTCTCGAAAGACCATGTCCGCTCCTGGGGCATCTGTTGGCTACCTTCACCCCGGTAAGGCACCGTGCCTGCACGCTGGTTCACATGAATTTTTCTCGGATCCCAAGCGGGGCTGACCCAGATTGGCGCTAGGCCCGCCGCACCCGTACGGCACCCAAGCCGGTCTGCGGGTCGCGCTGTATGAAGACCACTGCGGCTACGCCTCGCCCTGCGGCTCGGAGGCTTCCAGCTCTTTCAGCCGCTCGGCGTAGACGTCGGCGATACGCCCGGCCTCCTCGGGCTCCGCGTCCCTGAGCCGGTGCTGGTCCTCCACGCACTCCTGCCGCCGCGTCTTGAGCTCGTCCAGGCGCTGCTGGTCACCGGCGCGCCGTGCGAGCAGGAGCTGCCGGCTGTACCAGGCGATGACCATCCCCACGATGTCGTGCGCCACCTCATACCCGGGGCTGTCGCCGCCCGGGTCCCGGGGCTGCCCCGGATGGGCCGGTCCGTCAGGCGATGATGCGGGGTCGTGCATGGAGACCACCTCGAGTGTTCGGGAACGCTGGCAAAAGGATCATTCTCGGGCCTGGGCCGGATTCAGTTCACCACCGGCCCTTCTCGGCCCCCTACCCCGCCGGACTGCCGTCGGCCGCCGCCCGCGGCATAGATTGGGTCCGCAGGTGATCACTCCTGGGGGGACACATCACATGGCCGACCTTCGTGCGCTGTTCAGCTCCAATGACCCCGTGGGCAGCAATGAGGCGTTCACCAACCGGCAGAACCAGTGGAACCTCGTCGCCACCGCCCTCGAGGAGCACCTGCGGCACACCGCCGATCCCGCTTTCGACGTTGAGGACCTCGAAGCGCCCCGCGACAACGTGGTCGTGTTCCACGGTGTCGGCGGCATCGGCAAGACGACGCTGTCGCGCAAGCTGGAGGCCGCGCTCGCCGACGCCGGGCACCGGCCCGCCCAGTGGGGCGCCCCGCCCTGGTCCGGCGAGCGAATCTGGCCCGTACGCATCGACCTCGCCCGCTCCGCCGGCACCGACTTCAAGAGGATCGTCCTCACCATCCGGGCCGCGCTCGCCGAGCTCGGCCGCCCCCTGCCCGCCTTCGACATCGCGCTGCGCCGGTACTGGGAACACCAGCACCCCGGCGAGCCGGTTGAGGAGTACCTGCGCCGCGGCGGGCCGGCCTCCCGATTCGGCCGGGCGATGCCGCAGCAGATGCAGTCCGCACTGTCGGATGTCGCCCAGGCCCTGCTCCTGCCCGGCACCGTCGGGTCCGCGGTCGGCCAGGTGACCGGCTCCCTGGCGCGGGCGCTGCGGGAGCGCCGGCAGACCGTCCGCGCACTCGCCGGGTGCGCGCGGCTGGCCGACCTGCTGGAGGCCGAACCCGACCTGGACGCCCTGTCCTTCTACCCGCACCTGCTGGCGTGGGAGCTCGCCCAGCTCCCGGCCGACAAGGCAGTCACGCCGGTGATCCTGCTGGACACCTTCGAGGACACCGGCGACCGACACCGTGACGCCGAGCGGCTCCTGCAACGCCTGGTATGGCTCATGCCGAACTGCTTCTTCGTCATCAGCGGCCGCAACCGTCTTCAGTGGGCCGACGATGCCCTCCAGGGCCAGCTCGACTACACCGGCCCCGCCGCCTGGCCCGGCCTGGCCCCCCGCTCCGGGCGGCCGGCCCGGGCCACCGGGCAGGGCGGTGCCCGCCAGCACCTGATCGGGGACTTCTCCGAGACCGACTGCGACACCTACCTCGCCCACCGCCTCACCCAGGACGACCAGCCGCTGATCGGCCCTGAGACTCGCGCGGTCATCACCCAGCGCTCGCACGGCCTGCCGCTCCACCTGGATCTGGCCGTCGCCCGCTTCCTGGAGATCCGCCGCACCGGCCGCACCCCCACCCCCGCCGACTTCGACCACACCTTCCCCGCCCTCATCGCCCGCACCCTGTCCGACCTCACCGCCGACGAGCGCCATGTCCTGCGCAGCGCCAGCCTGCTGGACGCCTTCGACCTGGACCTGGCCACCCAAGCGGCGGGCCTGGCCCACCAGGCGACGGCGCGCCGGCTCGTCGAGCGGCCGATGATCACCGAGGATCCGCACGCGATCTGGCCGTACCACCTTCACGACGCCATCCGCACCGCGCTGCGCGGGGCTGATGACCACACCGAGGACCACTGGACCCCCGCCGACTGGCACCGAGCCGCCGAACGCGCCCTGGCCGCCCTCGGCCGGCAGTGGCAGGACGCCGGCGTCCTCCTCCCCGGCCGGGCCCTCCTCGTCGCGTGTCTGCGCCAGGGCCTGCGCCTGGCCCGCGACCACCACCTCACCGACCTCGGCTGGCTCACCGCCGCTGCCTACGCGTACATCGCCGACTCCGTCTGGGAACCCCTCGCCCCACCCACCCACTCCCCGGCCCCCTCTCCCGGTCCCGAGCCGCAGCCCGGCCCGGACACGCCCGCCGACGCCTTAGCCGAGCTCCTCACCGCCATCGCCCGCCGCCAGCACGAACACCGCGAACGCACCGCCGAGCGCCTGACCGCCGTCCTGGACACCGGCCTGCTCTCCGGCGAGCTCACCGAACTCGCCCTGTACTACCGGGCCAAAGCCCACAAAGACCTCGGCCGCACCGACGCCGCCATGCACGGCATGCGCCAGGTCGCCGACGCCGACGGCCGGCTCGCCCCGCGCGCCCATCGCGGCCTGGCCAACCTCGCCCGCATCCGCGGTGACTTCCCCACCGCGCTGGCCGCCATCCCCACCCTGGGCTGGAAAGGCCGCCACCACCGCGTCCTGGCCCACATCCGGTGGCCCCACGGCGACATCGACGCCGCCGTGGCCGCCTTCGAAGCCGCACGGACCGAAGCCGAACAGCACGACGCCCCGGGCGAGCGGGCTATCGCCCAGACCCTCCTCGCCCTGGTGACCGCCTTCGCCGACCCGGCCCGCGCCGACGACGAACTCGCCCTCGCCCACCAGTACCTCGCCCCGCTCGACCAGCGCGCCACCACCCTCTACGCCCACGTCGCCGCACTCATACGCGACGCCGGCACCGACCACGACGTCACCGACCGCGCCACCGTCCTGCGTGCCGAGATCACTGTCGCCGGTCTCGCCTGGCTCACCCCGCTCCTGGAAACGGTCCTCGCCTTCCACCACGCCGTACGCGACGCACCAGACGACCTCACCACCACCCTCGACCGGCTACGCGAAGCAACCGCAAACGGCGACTACGCCTACTACGTCGACATCGCCGCCGCCATGGGCAACCTCCCCCAAACCGCTGAAAGCACCGTCCAGTGGCTTGACGACGCACACACCGTCCGAGAGCGCTGGCGCGCACTGGTCACCGCCCGCCAAGACCATCTGCGCGGCACCCCGTAGCGGCAGGCGCTACGTCTGGGAGTCGCCTCCGCGGAGCGGAGTCTCTGGATACCGACTTGAGCGAGGGATGCCGGACGGCTGGTGTGGTCGCCGCCCGGCATCCAGGGTCTGGTCAGTGGGCGGCGGCGAGTTCTTCGATGTGTTCGGCAAAGCCGTCGGTGGGCAGCGGCAGCTCGACGCCGTCGACGTACTCGATCGCGGTCGGGACGTAGCGGACGACCGCTTCGGCTGCCTCCGGGAGTACGGCCATGCGTACGGTGGCCGTGGGCTCCTGGCCTTCCCGGCCCAGGTCCAGACGGTGCATGAGGACTTCGTGCACCGCGGGGGCGGGAGTGTGCCGGTCGGCCACCATCTGCCGGTACCAGCATTCGGCGGCCAGTCCTTCACCGAGAGCGAGGTGATGGAGGTACAGGCAGTAGGTGGCGGTGGAGTTCCCGGCGCCGGCGGCGAACTGCCACCAGAACTGGGCGGAGTCCTCACGGGCGGCCAACTGCAACACGCACCCGAGGATCACCGCGCCGTCGGGCTCGAGGGTTCGGTCCCCGATGAACGAGGACATCTCCTGGAGCGCGCCATCGTCCCCGACCACCATGCGGCTCACCGCGCGCAGGGCGCCGGCGGCGTCCTCGAGCAGTTTCTCGTCCGGCTGCCACCCCTCACTGGGCTGCTGCCGCGGTCTGGGCAGCGCTGACTGGGCCCGTGCGGACTGCACGGTGGCGTCGTAGCTCAACGCACCGAGCACGAGCCGGCCGGCGACCCGCGCGGCGATCCGTTCCTCGGCCGCGGCCAGCTTCTCTGGGGGATAGGGGCGAGGCTCCAGGCGGGCCTTGGCCAGGATCCGGTCAATCGGTGGGGTGCCCATCACGGCTTCCTTCCTGCTCGTCCAGCCCGAGGACCTGGCGCAAGCGCCGTCTGGCGTGGCGCGCGGTGGACCGGACCCCGGCCGGGCTGATGCCGAGGATGCGTGCGGTGGTGGCGGCGTCGTACCCGAGGCTGTAGCGCAGGATGATGACATCGCGCTGCCGGTCGGGGAGCTCATTGATCGCCCCATAGACGAGCAGTGAGGTCTCCAGTTCGCCGATCGGGTCCGCGGCGTTGCGCACGTCGTAGGTCTCGAACGCTGCCATGTCGGCGACCACGGGCCTGCGATTACGGCGGCGGGCCAGGTCGATGGTGCGGTTCTTCACCACCTTCCACGCGTACGCCTCGGGCGTCGGCTGGGCCAGCACGGTCTGCCAGGACACCGCGAGTTGCTCGAAGGCATGGTCGACGGCCTCCTCAGCGTCCGCGCTCGATCCGAGGTGTATCTCGGCCCAGCGCACGTACGCGGCGCGGTAGAGCTGGTGGAACGCCCTGAAGTCCGCTGGGAGAGCGACTGCACCAGGCGGGCGCCTCAAGCTCTCCTCCGGCGTCACCGGCTCCCCTCCCGCTGACGAAACGTTCACGGCCTTTCGGCCCCTTCCAGTTGTCGCGGACGATGCCTCGTTCAGCACCAGAGGACCGCTGGAGTCCTCCACCCTCATAGCGCCCACAAGCGGACGATCGTGCAGGAGACAACCGGAAAATATTTACTCAGTGCTACTGATGCGTCACTATACGTTCGAATGCGGGCCCACTCCCGCCCGACCAACCAGGGCGACGACATCACCCGCATCCGCCAGCCCTCAGCGCACCTCGCGCGCTGGACCGGATGGTGCCCAACGTCCTCGTCGCAGCCGAGGCCGTGGGCACCATCCCGCCCGGCCGCACCACAGGCCAGCAACTTCGGCCCCCACGGGCCAGCCCTCGAGTGACTCAGGACGCCGACCGCTTTCTCGCCGTCTTCTTCGCCGCAGCCTTCTTCGCCTTCTTCGCGGGCATCTGCCGCACCTCGGCCTCCCCGGCTTCCTCCCCGCGGGCCTCCTTGGCGGCCCGGACGCTGTCCTGCAACGCGGACATGAGGTCGACGACCTTGCCTCTGGGTTCGGCCGGCGCCTCCATGCGGGGTGGCTCGACACCTTCGGTCTTGGCTTGGATGACGGCTTCCACGGCCTCGCGGTACTGGTCGCGATACTGGCTGATGTCGGTGCTGCCAATGGCTTCCATGAGCGCCATGGCCTCATCGACCTCGGAGTCGTCGATGTCGACGGCCTTGGGGGCGAGACCTTCGGCCGAGCGGATCTCATCCGACCAGTGGAGCACCTGAAACCGGTGCTAAGGATCGGTCGAAGTTCTCGCGTGCCTGCTGCGCCGGAGAGGTTTCCCTCCCCATAGATCGTCGCGAAAGGCATTGCGCACAGCCAATTCCGCGTCTTCGAATCGTTCAAGCAATCGATCCAACGCGGCATCATGTGAGGGCAGGCAAATCTGTCTGCGGTCGGTGACCCGCGAGTGCAGAGCATAGGCGCAGTTCACCACGTCCAACATGGCGTCCATCACGGGATCTGCGGCGATGCGCATACTAAGCGTTGCTGCGACGTTGGCGAGATCCCCGTATAGAGCGCGCACCTCGTTGGCAAGATCCGCAGAGAGCTGCGATGCCTGCGCGGCATAGCCTATTGAATCGCGGAAGCGAAACATGACACGGACAAAATTGGCGTAGTCCTCGCTGCGAAGCTGCCAGTCGACTTGTTTCCGTTGAGCTTCTGCGGCCTTCGCTACCTGTCGGAGTGCTGCCCAACCGGCTATGCAACCGACTACGAGCGCAGAGAGCGCGCCAACCGCTGCTGCATACAGAGCTGCCTGTGTCTCCGTCACGGTCCTGATGATGGCAGGAGCCCCACAACCCCCGGGCAGCCCGACTGTTGTGGGGCTCCTGTCGCGTTCAGGACCGCCGGAGATGGCGGGCATCGCAGGCGCTACACGCCTCGCTGCCCGGCCGGGCGAGCTCGTCCAGCGCCTGGTCGAGCGTGAGGTCCGCGTCGCCGGTCGGTATCCAGCACGACTCGTGGTGGATGGCCCGGCGGCCGGCGCTTCCGGCGGGCGCGGGCAGGTGCTGCACGCTCCAGTGCCCCGGCGGGATGGCAGCGGAAGGGTGCGGTGCTCGCCGCTGAGGAAGGCGTTCTCTTCTGGTGGGCACCCGTGAGTAGTCGGTGCCCTCGATCGGAGTGACGAGGTGCGCGGGCACGCGGAAGACGGCGGAGTCGGGTTCGACGGTGATCCCGTCGGGCAACTGCACCTCGGACCACATCGGCAGGAGGAGATCGCACCACCAGCCGCCCCCGAGGCCGAGGCGCTGGAGGCGGCCGATGAACTGGGCGGTCACGCTCTGGCCGTCAGGCAGTTCGACCCACACGGGCGGGCCGGGCGTTTCCGGGTCCGGACTGTCGGAGGCGCGGGCGTCGGTCACCGCTACGCGGCGGGTGTGTCGGCGGTGGGTGTGTCGTGGGCGTGCTTGAGCATCGTCCGGGCGGTAACGAGGTCCGGGCCCTCCAGGGCCTTCCAGAAGGGGTGCGTGGCGATGGTGATGGTCAACTCCATCTGTCGGACTCGCAGCCGCTGCACTTCCGCATGGTCGTCCTCGGTCCAGCCGTCGGTCGCGGGGCGCTGGCGCGGGCGCCAGTACTCCGGATCAGAGAAACCCGGGTGAGGCTCAACAGACCACGGAAGGCGGTCATACAGCGCCCTGAGGGTGTGGGCGACCTGGTGGAGGGCCTCCTGCATGATAAACCTGTTCGATTTTTGTGGACGGTGAAGCACCGCTCGGAGTGTCGTCGGTGTGACTGAGCGCTTCGCCTGGCGGCTGAGCGGCCGAAATGGCGGATTGAGCACTTCGCAGGTCAGCGCGCCGGCCGGAGCCCCACATGGCTCGTTTGCGGTCCGCGCCGGGCGGAAAGGCTTGGTGTTCCTGCACGTCAGAGCGCTGCGCGTGAGCACTTCAGTTGGCGAGTCCCGCCAGGTCGAACGTTCAGTCACAGTCGGTTGTGGTCGGGTAGCCGGGTCACGGCAACGTGACCCGGCTACCCGACCACAGTCGGATGTGGAGCGCGGACGGTGCTGCCGGTCGGTGGTGGCCATGGGGCAGGTGAGACTGTTCGGGGCCGTGTGTGGGCGCCCGGTCCACGGTGAGGAACTCCAGGCCGCCCCGGCTCGGCCTTAGCCGTTCGCGCGTGGTTCGTTTGCGGGACGTGAGTGAGGCGTTTCCAGAACGTCAGTGGCCCCGGGAAAAGTGGTGTTCACACCGCGGGACGCCAGAGAAGAGGCCCGCACGAGACGCAGGGGGAACCTGATCATGCGTACTTCCCGGATTCGCACCGCCGCCCTGGCCACCGTCACCGCCGCGCTCGCGCTGGGCCTGACCGCCTGCGGCGGCGCCGACGGCGACTCGAAGGGGGCGGGCGGCGACAAGGCCGCCGGTACCTCGCAGAGCCGGTCCGTGTCCGACGGGGACGCCAAGGGCGGGGCGGAGCAGGCCAAGAGCGGCGGTGACACCAAGACGGGCGAGCGCTCGGCGACCGCCTCGGGCGGGTCGGACGAGGTCGCGAACAAGGCCACCACGGCGGCCCAGCAGTGCCGCGGCGACGAGATGATGGTCACCGCGGTGCACCAGCTCGCCGACCAGCAGGGCGACCACCTGCTGATCACCGCGTCGAACGAGGGCGACAAGCCGTGCTGGGTCACCTCGTACCCGTCCGTGAAGCTGGGCGACGACGAGGCCGTACTGCCGCACTCGAAGAAGGACAACCCGGGCGGCGACAAGCGCATCACGCTCCAGCCCGGCAGCACCGCATATAGCGCGGTGAACCTCTTCGACTACGGCTCGAAGAACCAGACGGCGCAGTCGTTCGCCATCGCGCTGCGCGGCGCGGACGGTCAGGACGGCCCCTTCTACTCCGTCGACAGCAAGGGCGAGAAGCCGCAGTTCCGCTGGAACGAGGCCGACGTGCTGAACTGGAACACCGAGAAGCCGTACGACTTCTGACAGCCCGCCGGCCAGTGACGCATCATCCCCGACGTGCCGCACCGCGCGTCCCGCACTCCGCCGCCACGGCGCCGATGTGCCGGCGATCGTGTCCGGCTGGTCTCGGGAGGGGACGACGAGCCTCCCGACCGTGCGCGTCATGCGGCGCGCTGGAAAGCGGTGGTACGGCCTCGGGCTCACCATGCCGACGCCTCCTTCGCCTGGGACGCCAGCGAACCCGCCGCTGAAGTCTCAGGTGGGGTCCAACGGGGTGATGCCGCTCCCCGCGTAGAGCTCGGGTTCGAGGGAGAGCACCGTGACAGGGTCGCCCGCTTGGGCCGCCTGCCAGGCGATCGCCGCCGGGTGCGCCACCGGCCAGTCCACGCCCGGCCAGGCCATCGCTTCAGCGGCATGACCGGTGGTGAAGGGGACGGCCTCCGCGAAGCGCAGGGCCGCGGCATGTGCCCCGGCCCCGGGCACTACAGGCGGCGGAGCATCTGTGGTCCGACGAGGAGCCACCGCTGCGGTACACCTATCGAGGCCAATCGGGCGTCGTCCTGCTCGGCGCGATGTTCGACGAGGCAAAGCGGAGCGTGCTTGAGCAACGGGAGAGAGCCCAACGACCGCCAGCCTGACGTGCAGGGGCGGCCCCGGCAGCGACCCATCGTGGTCTTTCAGCGCCGGGCGTCTCCCGCATTCGTGGCCAACCCCCGCCACCTGCGGCAGGCCGAACACCGGCTGGCCAAAGCCCAGCACACCCTCTCGCGCACCCAGAAGGACTCGGCACGCCGGGCCAAGGCTCGGCGCCGTGTGGCGCGGCTGCACCACGAAGTCGCCGTCCACCGCAGCACCGTGCTGCACGCGATGACCAGGCGGGCTGTCCGCGGCTTCGTCGCGGGCGGAGGGAATCTTTCCTCGGAGAACAGGAAGCCGAACTTGTTGTGGTCGGCGAGCTCGGCCACTGGACTGGCCCGTGAGCCAGCCCAGTGCGCTTGATCAGTGGCGATTCCACCAGTAGGCGAGGAAGAGCAGGCCACCGCTGCTGATGGCTTTGATGGCCGTCCTGGTCAGCTCATCCGTGGCCGTGCTGACCAGGCGACGGACCTGACGACGCCCGCTCCTACAGCAGTGTTCTGGCTGCTCAGAGCCGAGCGGCGGCCCGTCAATGTGATCGTCAGTGGTGGACTGACAGTGGGAGCACCTAGGCTCAGGGGAAGTGCAGATCGTGGTCTCCAATGGTCGACGGTCAGTGCTTGGCGTTGGCGGCCTCCTGTTGCGAGCAGGGGGCCGTCGCCACGTTTCGGCGACAACTCGCGGGCGCCGAGACCAGTTTGACGCACGCCGCCGACAGTCCGGGCGCGCCGAGGTCAGGGCCAACTGTGTCCGTTCTGGTGGGAAGGGAGCTCCCTGACCAGCGCGGATAGCGGCCGAGCCACTGCTCACACCGGATTCTTGACGCTCCTGGAACAGTGCACCTCGATCGGGCCTCACCAGCAGATACAGAAGGAACGCCAGCGCTTGGGTCAGCACCGCGGAACTTGCCGCCGGTGTACACCTTGTCGCTCTCCTTGTTCCCACCCGGTGGGCACGCAGCCAGGAGAACGGTGAACACCTCGATGTCGACAAGCTCATGATCGAGTACTCGACGTAGAAGTCGTCAGCACCCGCGCCGGGGTTGACAAACCACGAGATCCCCCACGTAGATGCGCTTCACGGCACGAAGGCTTTCCCCTCGGTATCGGGCAGGTAGCCTTTCCCTGTTTCCTCTACGGGCCGGTTCGGGACCGGCCGATGGCAGCCGCCGATGCTGCACCGTGACGCGGCTGCGCTGTGGCCCTTCGAACCGTAGGTAGATACCCCCTTGACCGGCTACGGATTGAAGAGCCCGGTCCTTGACCGGGCTCTCGCCGTCCCGGGCCGGGCAGACCAGCTCGCCGAGCGCAGCGGCGCCCCATCCCGACGAAGCCGCCCCGTCCCACTCCCCACCCATTCATCAGCAGGCGGCGTAGGAGGGCGGCCTGTCGGGGGTGCGCCCTCTTGAAGACGGAGGGCCCCGGCGGAGGTGATCGCCGGGGCCCTCCGCCTTCTGGTAGCCGGTCAGCGGCGGGGGCGCCAGCGCGTGAACACATGCTCGTGGGGGCCTGCGTGGACGCCGAAGGGGATGTCGATGCGTTGGAGGGAGACTCCCTGTCCGGCGTCCAGCACGGTGTAGCCGCATCGGGTGTAGAAGGCGGCCAGGTCGCGGTCGGTCTCGTACGAGCCGTAGATCAGGAGGTAGCCCAGCTGGTCGTAGACCTGGCATGCCCTCTTGAGTAGGGCGGCGGCCAGTCCTTGCCGACGGGCCGTCTCCGCGACCGCCAGGCCGTGGACCTTGGCAACGGCCACCCCCATGGCCAGGGCCTTTGGCGGTTCGTAGCCCTGTTCCATCGCCATGTTGATGATGGTCCCGGGGGCGGTGTCGGACAGCACGCCGACTACCCGGTCCTCCTGGTCGACGGCGACCAGGGGAAGGCTGATGCCGGACATCGACTCGGGCATGGGTTGTGTGACGAACGCGCGAGCGGCGGTGTGGAAGAAGGTGCTCGTGGTGCCGCCCAACCCTTCCAGCAGGAGGGATGCGGCCGTCCCGTCCTCGATGGCGGAACGCAAGGCGGGGATGAGCCCGACCCCGGCCGTGGCCAGCAATGTGTCGGCTGCTTCCGCGTCCTGGGCCCGTGCGAGGCGGATGCGGGTGTCTGCGGGACCGGGCCAGCCCGCCCGCAGCCTGTCGGCGGTCAGCGGCGCGGGCCGCGCGCCCTTCTTGGTCGTGCGCTTACCCATGGGCAACCCCCTGGCGGTCGGCGAAGAGCCTTCGGTGCAGCCGTTCACTGGGGAGGATGTTGTCCGGGCGGAGGCCAAGTGATGCGGCTCTATCGGGCGTCAACCCCTGGTCACCGGGCGGCCGCCGGTTACGCACGCGGGTGTCCGTGACCGAGGCCGCACGGTAGAGGCCCTCTCGCTGGTCAGCGCCTTGGAGCACGTAAGCAGTCCGGTGGCCTTCGCGGCTCTGCCACCCCGCGCTGGCCGACAACCCACCGGGCACTGGCATTTTGAGATACAGATCACAGCCCATGGACGGGGACATACCCCCGAAGTGGCGGGTTTCCCGGTGGGACAGTCAGTGTGCCGGTCGGGGCTGCTCGACAGTGCCTGCTCTCCGCAGTGCTGCCCGTAAGCCGCGCTTGCTGTCCCGCTCCGCTCCGCGGCGCCACGGGGTGGAAAGAACCATCTCCCGCTTGTCTCACGTATGCGAAGTGCGCATGCCGAAAGGAAGGACCTCACATGGCCGCCGACCCGAATGCAACCCCGCGCCGAGATCAGGAAACGCGGCTGTTACTGCTTGTGCTCGCGCTGGCGGTGATCCTGCTGACGGTGTCGGGCCTTGTCTACATCACGTACCAGCACCCGGCGCTGACCGGGCCTCTAGGCGTCGGCTGGACGGCCGCCGCAGTCATGGTGACTGGGCTTGGATTCACCGTCACTCGGCGATGACAGGGACGCCGCTGGGCCGGGGCCCCGGCTATCTGTGGGCGTCGGTCGTGTTGTCCGGGGTGATCTCGGCAGCGACCGCGTCGGTCAGATCCTCGGCCAGGCGGCGGGCGGCGTCAATGCCGCGGCGTTCGGCCCACAGCTCGATGAGCGCCTGGCGCTCTTCATGTACGACCACCCAGAAACGGACCTCAGTGCTCGAACGGAACAATCGCCCCCATGCCTGACTGGATGCCCTCGTGGGGCACGACCGCGCTGATCTCAATCGTGGCGTCCCTGCTCACCCTGATAGCCAGCGGGCGATATGTCTCGCCTCTGCTCGAAGTCCGCAACCGGCGCTTCCAGGCGAAGATGCAGGCCCGCGAGAAGTTCCAGGCGAACATGCTGGACGTCCTGTCCGCAGTTACACACCTGCTCGCCGCGCCCGTTGTGCCGGAGGCGAGCGACACTGTCCGCGCCGCATTGCGTGGGGAGCGCGCCCGCTGGCGTGCCCAGGTCGACGAGGCGACCAAGTACCTCACCGACCACGCCGTGCAGCTCCTCTTCGCGTACAGGGGGCCTCAGCTCCCGGATCTAGCGGTGCGCTACTCCAACAACGCGCGCGCGGTATGGATCTCGGACCGGAGCGAAGACCTGAAGCTGACCACCCTCCGAGACAGTACCCAGCACTGTCACGCGCTGTTCTTCGACAGTCCCCTCTACGCCCACCAGCGGGCCCGCTCCTGGACGGAGCTGGAGCGGCTGATGGACGAGCTGGAGACGCGGGAGGTCCCGAGCTGCGAATGAGAAGAGCCGCAGTTGCCCCATTGTGTCCGATGAGGGCCGTTGCCGACCGGCCGCAGCCCACGGGGCAGAAGGAGCCGTCGGACCACCCGGCCGCCCGCTCCTCGTCTCGTACCACGATCAGGACGGCCGATACGGCGAGCCGAGCACGCCACTCTCGCGAAGTTGAGCCAGGTGCTCCAGCCCGCCGGGCCGGGACGGATCGCTTCGGTGACGTCAGCCGGCGTCGGGGCTCCGCCCTCAAGCTCCCAGGTCAGGAGACGCTGTCAGGGTCGATGCCCTGCGCACGCGCGAGGGCGACCAGAAGACGCTCCATCGAGCCGATGGCATCTCCCATCGTGCCAACGGCACGCTCGATCCCGTCCAGACGCTGAGTGATCGACCGGTCTCCCGGCGCTCCGACGGCGTTGGCGAGGGAATCGATGTTCCCGAACGCCGTACGCTGCTGCTCACCGATCGTCGCCAGCTGCTCGCTGTGCTCCGCAAGTGTCCGCCCAGTGCGGAACGCCTCCGCCTCCAGGTCCCGCAGCCGCTCGTCGTACGTCGCCGCCTCATTCGCCATGCCCACCATTGTCTCAGGCGCTGTGCCTTGGATCAGCCGCTTCCGGCAGCTTGGGCCCACCGGTGCTCACGCCCTTCGACGTGCGCGCTTCAGCCACCGCCGCAGCGCGCCCCGCCGCCCGTCTTCACCCGGGCCGGGCGGCGGGAAGGGCGGCAGCGGTGGCCCCTGCCAGGGCTGCTCCGGGGCGGCGTCTGCGGGAACGGCCGGCGGCTGCTCGGGCCTGGGCGGAACGCCTGCCGCTGGCTGACCGGCGGGGGCCGGGTCCACGTCGGGCACGGCGGCGGGGGCATCCGTTGTGGCCGGCTCGTTCATGCCAGCCGCCGGGGCATCCTGCGCTGGTGGCCGCAGCTCTGTAGACGGGTGCGGCTCGGGTGAGGTGGGTTGTGTTGCGTTCCTCTCGGCGGGGGCTGGTTGCTCGGTATCGGCGCTGGCGGTCGCGGCGCAGCTGGTGGGGTGGCGGGTGGTGCGGAGCGGGCCGTACGCCGTCGACGGGCTTCGGCCTGGGCGTTGCCGCGCTGCGCGGCCGTGACCGGGGGCGGGCAGCGCGGTGGGGTGGCCTGGTCCTCGTCGGTGGTCCAGTAGGCGAGTTGCCAGTGCTCACCCGCCCGCATGCGCAGCTGTGGCTACGAGGCGTTCAGCTCCGACGGCGGCGACGAGCTGGGCATGCAGGTCGGCACCGGTGAATGCCTGGTGTGCCTCTACCGGCGCAGCCCGGCCATCGCCAACGCCATCGCGCGCGAGATGGAGTGGGAAAGACGCTGGGAGCGCGACTGACCGAACGGCATCGGACGGGTTGTCGCATCGGATAAGCCCTGGTTATCCGACGCGGCGCGCTGTTGCGGTTCAGGAACGGGGCGGCTGCAGCGCCGAGCCGGGTTCGGTCAGCAGCGCGGAACGGTCGGCACACACTATGAGCGTGCCCCCCGCCGCTTGCGGCGCCGAGGGGCACCATTGCATTCAGCGCTTCTTTGTCTTCTTCACCTGCAGCTTGTTCCATTTCCCGCGATGCCGCTGGCAGCGGGAGTAGCCCACCATGGCGGGCCTCTGGCAAGGCCTGCCCGTTGCGGTGTCGGTCGATCCGCATTTCGCCTGTTTGCCCACGCTTTTCCCCTCCGGCCGGTTGGCCCGTCCGGTGCGGCCGGGCCGCTGGTTTCAACGGTGCTGGCCGACGGGGTGTGGCGTAACCTCCGTTTGAGTGCGCGGCGGGTTTCGAGCGGTCGACGGCTTGTTCCACTCGCCTGGGGCGGACACAGCTACAGATGATCAGCGGCATGCGTTGCAAGCTGCCCGCACGCGTCATTCAACTCGCTGCCCGCCGCGGAAGGGCCGTGAGTCAGAGGGAAGATGCTGCGCAGTCCTCCAGTCGGGCGGCGAGTTCGAAGGAGGCTTTGGGGATGGTGCCGTAGTCGGCGTCGGATTTGGTCTCCAGGCGCTGGACCGCCACGGCGATTGACTGGCACAGCGGCTGATCGGCGAGGGCGGGGTTGTCGACGACGCGCGTGCTGGCGGCGACGCCGGAGTGCAGGATCGCCATGGTGCGGTTGATCATGGACTGGGGGGTGTACCAGCTGCCGCGGTGTCCCTGGCTGGGCGGCCGGCGTAGGAGGCTGACCAGGTCGTCATGGGGGCTGGTCTGGTTCTCCAGGTGTTCCAGGCAGGCGGCTTCGCGTGCCCAGTGCTCGGCATCGCGGAGTTCTCCGCGCTGCATGTGCATCAGGTACAGGCACAGCGCCGCGGTGGCGCTTCCAGCGCCGGCGGAGAACTGCCACCAAAACTGTGCTCCCTCCCTGTCCGCCAGGTGCAGCAGGCAGGCGAAGATCAGCGCGCTGGCGGGTTCGACGCGGCACGACTGCGCCAGGAGCGCGATGTGGTGAGCGGCACGGGAGTCGCGGATCACCAGGGTGGACAGCTTGCGCAGATCCTGGGCGGCCTGTTCGTGCTGGGCCGTGCACAGGGGAGTGCGGTGGCGGGGGGCGTCCTCAGGGAGCCAGGGCTTGACCTGCTGAGCGGAGGACTCGAGCAGCAGCGCGCTGCGCCACCAGGTGTCGGCGATCTCGCGTTCGATACGCAGACGTGAGGCCGCGGTGTCCTCGTCGTCGTACTCGTGCTGAAGGATCTCGGCGTCGGCCAGGAGTTCATCGAGGCTGCGCGGGGTCATGTCACTCCTCATCGTCGCAGTCCGTATCGAACGCTATGCCCAGTTCCCGGGCGATCTTCCGGCGCGCGAAGTGGCAGTGCGAACGCACGGTGGCCTCGGTGACTCCCATGATGCGGGCGACGGTATCGGTGGAGAAGCCGAGGACGTAGCGGAGCACCATCACGTCGAACTGCCGCTCGGGCAGCCTGGCTATCGCCGGGTACAGGCCCAGAGCGCTCTCGATGACCTCGAATTCCTGGCGGCTGGACTCCAGCACCGCGCGCACCACGAGCTGCAGCATGGCCGTCTCGGGCACCGCGGGCTTGCGGCCCTGGATCCGGAGCTCCCCGGCGTGATGAGAACCCTTGAAAACGGCCAGGGCTACTCGTCGCCCCACTCGGTCCGGCCTTCAACGGAGTGGGGAGTTACAACGAGCTGTGCGACATCCCGCGAGTTCTCCTGAGGCCCGCTGAGTGCCCGAGGCCGTGGCCAGGGGCTTCTTCCTCCTTCGGGTGCTCTACCGGGGTGTGACATAACTTCTGAATTTCTGAAATTTCCTCGGTGCGTGCGACGGATCTGCGATCTGATCGAGGCGAGGAGGCCCGGGTTGTCGGCGCTGGCGGTGGTGTGGGACCTGCGCGAGTACCGGGAGCCGGTCTCGGCGGAGGAACTGGAGCAGTTCGAGGCCGACGTGCTGGCTGGCCTGGTCCGCCGAGGAATTACCCACGCTTGCGGCGCCGGTCACGACCGGGCCACCGGCCGGGCCGCCCATGTCTGCGGCGACCCAGCCCGGGCAGATGGCGTTGACCAGGATGCCGTCCGGGCGGAGTTCGGTGCCGATCCCGCGGTCGGCGTCCGTGACCAGCGAGATCGGCGCAGCGGCGTTCATCGCGCCCGCCTTTCAACTCCCCGTTCAGCCCATGGTCTTGGCGCCGTCCAGGGACTCGCGAATGATGTCGGCGTGCCCGGCGTGGTGCCCGGTCTCGGCGATGACGTTCAGCAGCACCTGGCGGGCTGACCAGCGTACGCCGGACTCGAACCACGGCGCCTTCGGCAGTGGCTGGGTCGCGTCCAGGTCGGGCAGGGCGGCGATCAGCTCGTCGGTCCGGTGGGCCACCGCCTCGTACTCAGCGAGCACGCCGGCCAGCGTCTCGCCGGGCAGCAGCCGGAACGCGTCGGCCCGCTCGGCGAAGTCGGCCTCGGTCATGGCGCTGAAGTCGGGCATGGCCGACGGGCCGTCCAGGATGAAGTCCACCCAAGTCCGCTCCACCGCGGCGACGTGCTTGACCAGGCCGCCCAAGCACAGCTCGCTGACGGTGGTTCGCAGTCCGGCCTGCTCGTCGGTGAGGTCGCGGGTGGTGAAGCGCAGGAAGTGCCGGTGCTTGCTCAGCGTCCGCAGCAGGTCGGCGCGCTCGCCGGTGAGGGTAGCCGACTCGCTCAGGCTCAGGGTCTCGGTCATGATCTCCGCCTTGGGTTGGTCCCGTGTTCCTCGGTCAAGAACGACGGTAGAAGCCACAGCGGTCAGTTTCTGTCCTGAATTCCGGGAGAATCGGAGACATGGCGAACACCAGCACCCGGACCCTGCGACTGCTCTCCCTGTTGCAGAGCCACCGCTACTGGCCGGGCACCGAACTGGCTGACCGGCTCGGCGTCTCGGTGCGCACTCTGCGCCGGGATGTCGACCGGCTCCGCGAGCTCGGCTACCCGGTCGAGGCGCAGCGCGGCGTCGACGGCGGCTACCAGCTCGCCGCGGGCGCCGCGCTGCCGCCGCTGGTGATCGACGACGATGAGGCGGTCGCCCTGGCCGTCGGGTTGCACACCGCCGCGGAGAGCGCGGTGGAGGGCATCGCCGAGTCCTCGGTCCGGGTGCTGGCCAAGGTGGTGCAGGTGATGCCCACCCGGCTGCGTCGCCGGGTCGAGGCGCTGCGCGCGATGACCGTACCCGCCGGCTGGGGCAGCCCGGCCCGGGCGGGCGTCGACCCGGGCGTGCTCACCACACTCGCACTGGCCTGCCGGGACAGCGAACAACTGCGCTTGGGGTACACCGCGGCCGACGGCCGCCGCACCGACCGGCAGGTCGAGCCGCATCGGCTGGTCTGTCTCCAGCGCCGCTGGTATCTGGTCGCGTACGACCTCACCCGGCACGACTGGCGCAGCTTCCGGGTCGACCGGCTCACCGTGTCGGAGGCCACCGGCGCTCCGTTCCGCCCGCGCATCCTGCCCGCCGCCGACGCCGCCGAGTTCATCCGCGCCGGGATCGGCAACCTGCCCCGCCTGTACCGGGTGGCGGCCCTGGTGTACGCACCGGCCGCGACCGTAGGAGAGCGGATCGGGCGGTGGAGCACGGTCGAGGAGGTGGACGCCGAGCACTGCCGGGTGCGTATGACCACCGACTCCCTGGACTGGGCGGCCCTGGCCCTGGGCGCTCTTGGCGCAGAGTTCCGCGTGCTCGAACCGGCCGAACTTCTCGACCAACTCCGCGACTGGGCAGCCCGGTTCGACCGGGCGGTGCAAGGTTGACAGTTCACCCGCTGGGGGCTCCTGCCGCCAGCGGCGGGCGGCGCGGACGATCTCGTCGCCGGTGCCTTCGAGGCGCTCGGCCGCGCCAAGCTCCTCAAGCCTCCACGGCAACACCATGAGTCCGAGGCGAACTCACGGGTCGATCCCCACAGAGCACAGCATCCGACCCGCGGGTTCCCGCTGAAGTGCCTTCAGTTTCCGCGAACCTGCGGGGGTCGTGGGGGTCGAGTAGGAACCATGCGGAACCGGTCTCTTGTGGAGTTGAGTGCAACCACAGATCACAGCTCCATGTCTCCATCCGCATGACAGCCAACCAGCGGCCGCGATCGACTTCGGGTGATCGGGAGCTGCGCCTGTGGAAGGTCGGCTGGGCCCTCGCCGTCACCTTCGTCGCCGCGGTCCTAGTCGCCGGGGGCGTCTTCTACGGCTTGGTGTACCTACTGGACTTCCAGGAGATTGACAGCACCGCGAAGCTCGACGACAAGACACTCTTCGACCTAGTGAAACTCTCCTTCGGAGTGGTCGCCGGGGCCGGCGCGCTCGTCGCCGCCCTGGTCGTCGCCTACCGCCGCCAGCGCATCGACGAAGCCGGCGCCCACCGCGAAGCCACCCAGCTCCACACCGAACGATTCGGCCAGGCCGTCGAGCAACTCGGCTCAGACTCCCCGGCCGTCCGGCTCGGTGGCGTCCACGCCTTGGCCGGCCTCGCCGACGACGCCCTCGACGACAGCCTGCGCCAGACCTGCATCGACGTGCTGTGTGCCTACCTCCAACTCCCTTCACGCCCGACCCCGGTGAAGATCCAGCCCACCAAGAGGAACACCACCGCTACCTGGCCTTCCGCAAGGTCCGCCACACGATCCTGCGCCTCATCGGCAACCACTACCGCCGCCCCCGGGGAACCCACCGCTCATGGCAGGGCTGCGACCTCGACCTCACTGGCGTCATCATCGACGGCAACGTGGACTTCGAGGGCGCGAGCTTTTCCGGCGGCAAGGTGTCGTTCGGCACCGCGACAGGTCCAGCTCCCGCTGGGCTGATCACTGCCGTCGGCACTCCTCCGTCTGCGGTGGTCGATCTCCCGGCGTCTTGGCTGCCCGCAAATCCATAGCGATAGGGGTGGCGAAAACGGTCGTGTGCGCCCCCGCACGCCAATCCAAGCGGGGAGATCCACGGAGCAGGTGTGGGGTCACCCCCGAGCAGGGGGTGGCCGGTTTCAACGAGCGCCATCAAGGGCTGTTCCGTACGCCTGCCGCGCCTCGGCCTCCGCGGCCGCCGTACGGCGCAGCTTCCACATGCGCTCTGGCCTGCCGGGTGGCCTTGTGGTTCGGCTGCGGGTGCGGCTTGCCTGCCGGTATGGTGAGCAGGCCCCGGATGAAGCGGACGACCGCGATGCGTACTCGGCGCGTCGTTGGCGTACTACTCCCGGCGCGGGCGAGCACCTGGAGCCTCGTGGGCGACGGCCTGTGACACCACCGTTCCCGCTGCGGCTGGTCAGTCGTCCTGGGTGTCCTCATGCAGGTGCTGGGCGAGATCGTCGGCCCAGTCCCGGGCCCAGTCTCGCAAGGTGGCCGTGTCCGTCTCGGTGAGCCCGTAGGCGATGAATTCCTCGTCCTCGTACCATTCCGCGCCCGCCAGGCGTTCTTGGAGATCCTCGAGACAGAATTCGTCGCGGGCGTGGCGGCGGCCGAGTGTTTCCAGGTCGGCGGTGGTGTGGAGGCGGGAGGCGGCGTGGACGTCGATGAGGTCGCGCACGGCGCCGCGGTCGGCCAGCGCGCGTACCTTCGTGCCGATGACGTCGTCCAGGGCGAGGACAGGGCCGTACTCGGTCGCTGTGGGCGGGCGCCAGAACGCCTCTTTGAGGATGTCGACCTCGCACTCCTCGCCGCTGGCGGGGTCGGTGACGACGAGGCGGCCGGAGAGCGGGTCCACGCCGATCTCCCTCACCTGCCAGCCGCGGTCGGTCAGCCCGGCGGTAAGGGTGCGGGCGATCTCCGCCATGGGCGCGGGGTTCTCGGTGGCGACGTCGAGGTCCTGGCTGAGCCGGTCGACCAGGCCGTGCGCCTGGACGGCGTACCCGCCGGTGATGACCAGGGGTTAGGGGGTGCCGATGGCCAGGACGTCGGAGAGGAGCCGGCGGTGAAGGTCGCTGAGGTTCACGCTGCGGCTGCCGGGCGGGCGGCGGCCAGCTCGGGGAAAGCCTCTTCCCATACGTCGCGGATGGCGCGGCTGATCAGCGTGCGTAGCGCGGGCCACTGGTTGATCAGGAGGTCCCGGTTCAGCAGGGTGATCAGGTCACCGTGCTGTCCTTCGGCCAGCACGGTGCGGTACATGCTCATCCGCGACCGCGGCCGGTCCAGATCGAACCGCGTCAGACCCGACCACGCCACATGCAGCGGCAGCTGGACGGAGCCGTGCGCCGGACCGGCCAGTTCGCCGAGCGCGTCGGGAAGCCTTCGCACATAGCGCTGCCGCAGCACCTCGGCAGCAGGCGGCGACGGCTCGGCGGCAGGCATAGCGGACATGCACCCAGTGTATGAGCGATGAGCACGCGACTCGCGACAGAGGGCGCCCTGCTGGCCCTGCGGATCCCAGCCGTCCCGCCACACCGGGGTCCGGCAGCGGTCGAGGCGCCAAAACGGCCGGCCCGGCCACGGGAACCCGTCGTCTCACAGGACCGGGCCGCACGCGCACGGGCAGGATCACGCTGCCTTGCTGACAGCGGCCATCCCGGCGCGCCGGACGCGCCAGCGCGCCGGGGCCGAGGCGTATCAGGCGCAGGACTCGAGCATGCCGGTCAGCGCGGCACGTTCTTCCTCGTCCGAGGTGAGGGCATAGGCGTGCTTGACCGAGATCCACGCACGGGCGTACGTGCAGCGGTAGCTGACCAGGTCCGGCTGCCAGTCGGAGGGGTCCCTGTCGCTCTTCGACCGGTTGGAGCGGGCCGAGACGGCGATGAGCTGGGAATGGGCGAGATCGTTGGCGAACGCCCGGCGGTCCGCGGTCGTCCACTGCGAGGCGCCGGACCTCCACGCCTCTTTCAGCGGCACGACATGGTCGATGTCCACCTTGGACGCCGCGTCGAGCACCGCACCGTCGTACACCGATCGCCAGCTGCCGACCGTGGCCCGGCACTGACCGTCCTGGGTGACCTCTTTACCGTCTCGGGCGAGGACGACTTCGCGGGTGTCGCAGGTGCCGAACTGGGTGGCCCAGTGGGGGAACTTCGCCCGGCTGTAGCCGGGGACATCGGCCTCGGGCGCGACGGTCAGCTCGCCCAGCTCTACCTGGGCCTCCTCAGCGGTCGGGGGCTCCGGGAGCTCCGCCGCCGATGCGGGAGCGGTGGTGGAAGACGCGGTGCCCGGTGTGCTGGGTACGGCCCAGCTCGAGGGTGCGGAGCCTACGAGGCCGGCGGTTGCCAGCGTGGCGGCCGCCGCAGCGGCCCAGCGACAAATCATCATGACCGTCACCGTGGCCTGCCCTGTGGGGCCGAGCGCTCAATTTCCCAAGCCGTCACCCCAAAGTGGATACGCGGCAGCGAGGCTCCAGCTGCCCTCGAGCACACAGGCATATCAACCGGAGACCTCCCCTCACCGAACTCCTGCTGCACGCTCCTCGTGGTGTCCGGTTGCCTCGGAATTCGAACAAGCGATCTAATGCGGGGCATGGCCCAGCATGACTTCCCCCTCGACCTCGTGGAGGCGCAGACCGCCTGGTACCGCACGTACTGGCAGCTCGCCGAAACCGGTCCGACGGCAAGCACCACGAGGGACCGCCGACGCCTGCAGGAGCTGTCGAGACAGATCGCCGGACACCCGTACTGGTGTGGACCGTCGGGCACACCGGCCGCGCGCATGGAGCTCAAGGAGCTCGCCCGGCGTGAGGTCGGGTGATGAGAATCGCCGCCCGAGCGGAGGCATCGATCCGGGCCTTCCGGGCCCGGATAGTTCGCCCTCGGCAAAGAGCGGGGGCCCGACGTCTCCGAACGGCCAGGGCCGGCTCGTCGCAGGCTGGGTGATCAAAACGAACTGGTTGGGGCTGTGATTGGAACGCAGCCGCGATCAGGTGGAGCTGAGGGCGGGACGCTGGGGAAGAATGTCGGCAGCGATCACGAAGGAGGCCTCGTGCGGCTGACGGTCGACACCGAGACGGACACCTACGAGCAGGCGATCGCCGCTGTGCAGGCCGCCTACGGTCTACGTCCCGTCCCCCCTGCCGACTGGCCGGAAGCACCAGCCCTCGACCTCCGCCCCGGCCCGCAGGACCTCAGCGGCGACGACATCGGGGACGGCTGGAGCGAACAGGCGCTCTTCGGGATGCTCGCCTCACTGATGCCCGGGGCCCGCGCGGTGCTGTGCCGGATCACGGACCTGGGCGGCACCACCTCGTTCGACGAAGTCCAGCAGTACTTCGCCAACCATCCGACCACACCGATCGCCACGGCCAAGATGGGCGGAACCCTCACCAGCATCAAGGCGGTACAGCGCCGTGTCGCCCCGCCCGGCGCACCCCGGCTGCTCCAGCGGGACGAGCGGGCCCGGCTCTACCAGATTGACCGGGTGCTGGTAGAAGGGCTCAGGCGGGCCTTCGCGATCGCCGATGCCCGCCCCGACCTGCTGCGCGGTGAGCCCACCGCACACGTCACCTGACGCGGCCGCGCCACTGGCAGGAGACCGTGTGAGGCAGACGAGAATGCCCACAAGGATGATGGCTGCCGTGATGAGCGGGGCGACCAGGGAGTTCGCCGGGCACAGGATTCAGGCCCATGGCTCGGGAGGGGGTGGCCGATCCCTGGGATGCGGTTGGGTTGCTTAGATGGTCACGCCTGGCCGCTGCCGGGGCAGTTCGGCGTGCCGTACCGCGTCGGAGGCCAGGACGATGACCACGCCCAGGCTGGCGAAGATGCCGCAGCCGACGAACACCGGGGCGGCGCCCCAGGCTCCGATGGCAGCGCCGACCACCGGATAGCTGAGGGGGGCGACACCGACCAAGGTGAGCATGACGACGGAGGTGACCCGGCCGAGATAGGCCGGGTCCGCTGCGGTCTGTATGAGGGCGTTGTCCAGACTGCCGAAGACACCCGCACACAGCCCGATGACCGCTGCCAGTACTGCGGCGGGCCATAGGATGGGCACCAGTGCGATGGCTGCCGCGCCCGCGCAGCCCGCGAGCAGCGTGCCGGCCAGCATCAGGCCGGCACGGGGCAGCCAACCGGCGATGGCGAGCAACGTGGCGCTGGCCGCTGCTCCTGCACCGAAGCTGCTGACGATCCAGCCATAGCCGTAAGGACCCCAGCCGCGCTCGGCGTTGAGGAGTACCATGCCGACGTTGAGGGTGCCGGTGAGGCCGAGTTCGCAGATGGCGCCGGCGGCGACGAGCGGGCCGATGAGGCGGTGGCGGCGGATGTAGCGCAGGCCGCCGAGCAGGTCTTGCCGCGCGGTGGCGGGCTCCGGCCTCTCGGGGGCGTCGCGCGGCCCCAGGGGCCGTATCCGTATCGTCAGCAGGAGCGGCAGGGACAGCGCGAAGAGCAGGCCAGCGACGGTGAAGGCAGCTGCAGGTCCACCGAGCCCCATGGCCAGCCCGCCGATCGGCGGGCCCGCGATCTGGCCGAGGCGCATCGACAGCGAGCGCATGCCGGTAACCCGAGCCAGCTGGTCAGGGCTGGTGATGCGCGGCGGAAGGGCACCGACAGCGGGTACAAACAACGCGTCCACGGCACCGAAGACGAGCGCCACCGCGACCAGGATCCACAGGGCCGGCGCCGTCAGTGCGAGGCCGGCGGCCACCGCCAGGATGAG
This sequence comes from Streptomyces violaceusniger Tu 4113, assembly GCF_000147815.2. Lineage (NCBI taxonomy): Bacteria > Bacillati > Actinomycetota > Actinomycetes > Kitasatosporales > Streptomycetaceae > Streptomyces > Streptomyces violaceusniger. The sequence goes on from NC_015951.1 coordinate 47,834, forward strand.
GAGACAGCGCAGCGCGTCACTGCCGAGAATCACCCGACGGGGGTCGAACCGGTCGGCCACCACGCCTCCGCCGAGCATGAGTAACGCCCGCGGTAGCGCTCCTGAGGCCATGACGAGGCCGACTTCGGCAGGACCGGCGGCCTTCTGGGCGGACCAGCCCAGGGCGACGAAGTACACGCTGTCGCCGACGAGGGAGGTGGTGTATGCGGTGAGCCAGCGCAGCACGTTGCCGTCTCGGTGGGCTGGTGTGGTGGCGCGATCGGGCAGGGCTATCTCTGGGGTGGCCATGGAGAGCTCCAGTCATCGGGGGTACGGCTGCATCAGGACGGGAAGGGGAAGCCGTAGAGGTGCACGGACACGTGCTCGCGGTCTTCGGTGTCGCCGGCCGCCTTGGCGGCCTTGCCGCGCTCCCGCCAACGCCGAGCCAGTGCCTCAAGCTCGTCGCTCATCTCCGCGAGTTCGGCCGGGGTGAGGTCGAGCAGCCACTCGGAGCTGAAGGCCGCGTCGGTCCACGCATTCCCCCAGCCAGACTTCTGGTCGAGATACGCACGGTACTGGGCGATCCGGGTGGTGAGGATGCCTCGGGTCACCGCGCCGACAGCGGCGGCGCCTTCGGGCGTGTCCGCGAAGTCCGAGTCACGGAAACCCCAGCCCTCTTCGGACGCCACTTGCCACCACCGCTCGCGGCCATCGGCGCCCTGGCCGTTCGCTTGGGTCACGAAGCCGTGTTCGGCCAGCTTGCGCAGGTGGTAACTGACCAGCGACGGTGTCTCGTCGACATGCTCGGCGAGCTGAGAGGCGGTCGCAGTGCCTGCGGCGTACAGCAGCCGATAGAGCTGCATCCGCAGCGGGTTCATAAACGCCCTCAACCGTGACAGGTCAGTGATCTGCTCAGGCTCGTGCGGTGGTCGCATGCCCCAACGGTAGGTATGAAGCGAAAACTTCGCAACAACCGCTTCAGAATGCATGGGGCATCATCGGCCGCTGGAGTTGGCGGCTACGCTGGAGGACACCAAGGGGCTCTGCACCGCTGGTGGTGCGAGGCGATGCTCGATACTGACCCCGCCGGTGACCGGTTCGCCGAGGCCACGCTGAATGGCATCCTGTCTACGAAGAGCCTCGCGGCAGCCGTCGCGCGCCACCGGGCACTGGAGTTGCCCCTTGAGTGAGTCGCACGGGGCAAGAGCCAGTAGGCTGGCCGTGTGAACCGTCCGAAGAGGCGACGCGCCGCTGGCTGACCTATCTTCGCCGGGTGAGGTTATCTGGGCTATTCAGATCCGATCGATGATCTGGCGGCCAAGGTCACTACCTTCCGGCTGGACAAGATGCTCGCGGCTGGTCCGGGGATCTACTGACCTTCAAAGCGTGGTGTCGTCATGGTGGCTCGCGCTGGAGGCCGGTGCCGGTGAGGCAACCGTCGAGGACGTCGGGGCGGTACTGGAGCTGGCGTAGTCCCCGGCGAACAGCGGTGATCAGGTCGTCAGGGTCGGCGAAGGCCCGGTTGGCCAGGACGGTGCGCCGCATCACGGACCAGATGCCCTCACGGGATTGAGATCGGGCGCGTAAGGCGGCAGTTGGAAGACTGTGAGCCAGTCACGGTCAGCGATATACCGGCGCATTCCTGCCGTGAGGTGGGTGTTGAGATTGTCCCAGACGAGCACGATGGGGCCGCCGAGCTGGTCGTGGGCGGTCTGGATCAGGTCGCGGTAGTCCTTCCAGGAGAAGCTTTTGCGCCCGTCGGGGCGTTTGCTCGTCTTCGAGGACGAAGCCGGATTCTCGATGACGCCGCCCACCACCCGCACCTGTGTCCGGGGCCGATCCCGCCGCCGCTTATCCATCGCCGCGCTGACCTGCTACAAGACCGGCGAACGCTCCCGGCTGATCTACCGGCCCTGCCCCGAACAGGCGTCGAGCGCCGCCACGGTCCTTCCACCTGCGGCCAGGTCTCCTTCACCCAGCCGGCCGCCGCCGCCTCGTCTCGCTCGATGGCACGGCGGGCGGGAACCTGGCAGGTCCACCCATGGCGTCTGAGCAGCGCGGCGACGCCCTGGATGGTGTAGCTCTTGTGGAACCGGCGCCCGATCAGGGTCTTGATCCGTGACAGGGTCCAGGTCTGGTCCGGCCAGCCGTGCGTGACCGGGCCCTTGAGCAGCTCCCGCTCCAGCAGGGCGAAGAGTTCGTCGCTGAGCAGTGGCAAGGATGCCGGCCCTTTCGAGGCCAGGGCTCTCGGTCCGCCCTGTGACCAGGCATTGCGCCGGCGCTGTACCGACCGGACGCTGACTCGCATGTCGTGCGCGATGTCCGAGCTCTCGTCGCCCTGCTGGAAGCGCTCGGCCGCCTCCATCCGCAGATTCTCGCGGAAGGCTCGCCGTTCGTCGGTCAGCCCGCCGCCCTATGCGTACCTAATGCACTCGGCATACCGCAGGGATCATGGACAGTCAGCCCCACCGACACCACGCTTTTAAGGTCAGTAACGCCGTCAGACCAACATCCCTACACGCCTGCCAGATGCTGCTGCGCCCCATCCTTCGGCGTGATCTATCTTGGTGTCGATCGTCAGCCGCACGGCCCCCTTCGTGATTGCTTCTGACATTCTTCCCCAACCCCACCGCCCCGGCTCAGCCTGATCCGGGATGGGCAGACCGTCCCATTGGTGTCGCCGGACAGGTAGTCGACAACCTTGGTTGGCGCATCGGTCGAATCGTCCAGGAACGCCTCGAGATACCGCGTGGCAGTGAGTTGGGGCCGCGAAGCCCAGGCGATCGTGGCCTGCGCTTCCCGTCGATCAGCTCCCGGCCCGCGTCGTCTAGGGTCTGTTGCGAAAGTGCTGGTCACAGCCACTTGTTGAGGACTGCGACCAGCACGGTTGCTTCGTAGCGGACGGCGAGTTTGTCGTATCTCGTGGCGACCGCGCGGTGCCGCTTGAGTCGGTTGATGCCGCACTCGACCGCGTGCCGATGCTTGTAGTCGGTCTTGTCGAACCTCGGCGGCCGACCGCCGCGCGAGCCGCGCTTCTGCCGGTTGCGGACGCGGTCCGCAGGGACCGGGACCGTCGCTTTGATACCGCGTCTGCGCAGGTAGGAGCGATTCTTGCGGGAGTCGTACGCCTTGTCGGCGCGCACTCGATCCGGCCTCTTGCGTGGCCGTCCCCGGCCACGCCTGGGCACCCGGATCGCTTGCAGAACAGGCTCGAACTGAGTGGAATCGCCCCGCTGCCCGGCAGTGATCACCACCCACAACGGCTTCTGGCCCTGCTCGACCGCGAGGTGAACCTTGCTGGTCAGTCCGCCCCGGGAGCGTCCGAGTCCGTGGTCGGCCGGCTCGACAGTGATCCCGCCGGGCGGTTCCTTCTGGAGGTCCCCCTTTTCGCCGCCCCTGCGGCGTGCTGGTGGGCACGGCAGACCGTGGAGTCGACGTTCACGTCCCAGGTGATCAGGCCCTTCGCGTCGGCCTCGGCCTGGAGCTGCGTGACGATCCGCGCCCACGTCCCGTCCCGCTGCCAGCGCCGGAACAGGTCATAGACCCGGTCCCACGGCCCGTACCGTTCCGGCACATCACGCCAGGGAGCACCGGTGCGGGTCCGCCACCGTATGCCGTCAATCAGCTGCCGCCGCGTCCACACCTGCGGACGGCCCGGCTTGATGCCCCGCGGCAGCAGCGGCCCAAGCCGGGCCCACTGGCCGTTCGTCAGATCCCCACGTCCCACAAGACATGATCATCAACGAACGAGATCAACTTTCGCAACAGACCCTAACGAGCTCGTGCATGGTTGGTGGTGAGACGTCGATGCCTTCGGCAGGGCTCGGTGTTCACACCTGCTGTGCCGGGTTCAGGTCCGCGGTCTGCTGATGGGACAGCAGGCCGGCAATGGCCTGAACGGTGTCGCTCATGTGTTCGCGGCGGCCGAGGTGGCGGGCAAGGGCCCGCCAGTTCTTCAGGTGGGCGATGCCGTGCTCGACCCGGATACGTCGCGAGGAATGTGCTTTGCACTGCCGCTCATGCATCTCCTCGTACCAGTCCGGGGCGTTCTTCTTGAACTTGCGGTGCGGTGGTGTCACCACGCGCCCGCCGGTCTGGGCTCCCAGGCCCTGGTAGCCGGCATCCGCGAGGATCTCCACCACGGGCCCTCCGGCCAGCAGCTTGACCAGCCCTAACTGGCGGGCCTGGGTGATGTCCGCGCAGCTTCCGGGTCTGGACGGGCTGCAGAACAGCACCCGTCCGTCCTCATCCGTGACCACCATGGCCTTGACGGCGTTCTGCTTGCTCTTGCCGGAGATGAACTTGTCCCGGTCCCGGCGACCGACAGCCGGGCGGCGGACCCGGATCTCGGTGCCGTCGATGATGCCCGTCATGCCGGTCGCGCCGAGATGGTCGATGACCTCGGCCAAAGTTCGCAGCCGCACGTCGGGGTCGATGGTGCACCCCCGCTCGGCGAGCAGGGGCCGCACCTCACCGATGGCCCGGGTGATGGTGGAGCGGTCCACGCCGAACCAGCAGGCCAGCACGTCGTGCGTGGTCCCGTGGCGGAGATGGACGAGAGCGGCCAGGAGCCGGTCGACGAACACCAGCTGGTGTTTCGCGCCAGCGCCCACGGCCCGCTTCCGCGGCCGGGAGGCAAGCCTGGCCTGGCGGCGCTCGTGCCACAACGGGCCGACCTCGGCGACGAGTTCAGCGATCACCCCGGCCGTCAGGCCCGTGATCCGTCGGTTGCTGATGATCACTGCACGAGTCGCATTCCCCACCACACGACCATGATCAACGATCACGACCTCGACGTCTCACCACCAACCATGCACGAGCTCGTTAGTCTAGGAAGAAGGACGGCTCCACCTCCGTATGGAACGCGGCCCCGTTGTACGTCGCGTACACGGCGGCTTGCGCGTCCGTCAGAAACTCGACCGGCACCCCAACCTCCACACAGTGAGCATTTTCGGTGTTGCCGATCCAGGGTGAAGATGCCTTTGGCGATTGACGTCATGCGGTTTGGGCTACGTCGGGATCTGCGGAAGATCCTCGATCTTCGCCAGGGTGGTGTTCGCGCACGTACTCCAGTGCCACCATCGCGCATTCACACGGGCGACGCCTGCAGGGCCGGTCGCCCTCATGGGTGACGACGAGCATGGTCACCCACTCCATGAGTGCATGGGGCAGGTCGAGTGCGGCAGGACAGATGACCACCGAGGCCCCCGAGCAGCGTGGTTGAGACGTCAGACATCTCGATCAACGCTCGGGGGCCTCGCTCGTTGCGCTTCATAGGCCGGCACCTGAGCGGTGGCCAGCTCGAAGAGGCTCAATGCAGCCGAAGACGCCCAGGTGTTGGCGCTCAGTCGTGTTCGTGAAGGGAGGCATGATTCAGGAGGGATCCAAGAAGCGTCTTTCCCGGGTACTGGAGAAGCCCCGCTAGCGCACTGAAGAATTCATTGAGGATCTCCAGGGCTGTTTCGCGGCTACACCGGCCGAGATCATGCAGAAGCTGAGCCCGGGGGAGTTCTCCCTCCTTGAGGCAGATAGTGAGTGGCAACCCTACATTCTCCGATGACCTCGTTTCGACGAAGCGGGCATTTTCGCTCTTTGGTGAGCGAATCGAATGGCTTTCGATGACTAGAAGACTCTCAAAGAGGGGCTCCCCTCTCGGTACGTTGCTCCACCCATGAATGTCAGTGAGACTGTTGTAGGAATATTCTCTAGCTGCCGCGTGCTTGCTCTGGATATCCCGCAGCCATGGCGTGACTGCACTATGTCGATCGACCTTAATGCGCGACGGGATTGTATTGATGAACAAACCCACCATAGATTCAGATCCAGTCAAGTCGACTGGCCGACCCGCTACGGTCGACCCAAATATCACATCGTCACTTCCTTCTACCCGGGCAAGCACCAGCGCCCAGGCACCCTGCGCGACGGTGGCGGCCGTTACACCCGTATCAGTGCAGAATGTGGCGAGTCTCTCACCGAGTTCTACGCCGAGTTCAACTTCCAGGCTTGCGGCACCGCTCTGTGTTCCGGATTCCCGCAAGGCGGGAATCTTTGCCGTTCTCGGCAGGTCGGCTAGCTCTCGTCGCCAGAAGGATTCCGCGGTCAGGCTATCCTGCTTTCTTACCCATTCCACAAATCTGCGATAGGGGATTGCGGGAGCGAAGGCAGCCCGCTCGTTCCGGACCAGGGATTCATATGCAGCCTGGACTTCTTCTAGAAAGACCGCCATACTCCATCGATCCATCAGAATATGGTGGAAGCTGAGCACCGCATAGAGTTCGGTCTCCTGAGTATGGACGAGGGATATACGGATGGGCGGGGACTGGGATAGCGCGAAACCTTCGGCGAGATCCTGCTGCAGAATTACTTCCCACGCTGTGGTTTTCTCCTCCTCTGCGAGCAAGCGCAGGTCCTGGTGACGGACGTCGAGGAGTGCGTGACGGTGCACTATCTGCACAGGTACGGAGAGCTTGCGCCAGGCGAAAGTGGTGCGGAGAGCCGCGTGGCGCTCTGCAACATCACGGAATGCTTTCTCCAGGCAGAGCGCATCGGTTCCAGGGGCACGGTACACCTGTTGTTCCATATAGACGTTCTCCTGTGCCGCCAATAGGGTCTGGAAGAGCATTCCCTGTTGCATGGGCGCGAGGGAATAGATATCCTCAATATCGGCGATCCCTGACGACACATAATCGATCTCTCGCTGAGCGAGATCGGCGACGGGAAAATCCGAAGGAGTGTATCCGCCCGGGTTGTTGAGGCAATACTGTGCGAGTTCCTCTATCCGACGCAGGAAGGCGTCGACGAGAATTCGAACTGTTTTTTCGCTGTGCATAGTACGCGAGTATCCCCATTTCGCCACGAGTTCTCCATTCCGCACCTCCGCTTCTACCTCAAAGGTATACGGCCGGAGTTGACTAGGCGGTTTTTCCTCACCCAAGCAAGATTTCAGCACCTTGAAAACGCCGTCCCCAGGGGAAAATCGGTCCTGCACGCCGTGATAATTGAGGACTACATCCGCGACTGACTGTGCTGAACAGTTGTCTTCCTCTGCAAGCGATGCAAGCCAACGCGTTGAGAACCCAAGCCCCTCGTCCGGAAATTTCCTAAGCCTTTCCTTTACGTCGCTCAGCGCGCTACCAAAGTTCGAGGCTCCGAGGTTTTGATGCTGGATTCGTACGGGCTGGATGGTAGTGAACCATCCGATGCAGCGGCTTATGTCCAGACCTGCGGCCAGGGGGTCGCGGCCATGGTTTTCAAGGTCGACGCGTATGCTACCGTCGGCCCATTCGTTGAGTGTGAGGCACAGCGCCGTCGCCAAGATCTCCTTGACGCGAATGCGAAATACTGACGGCACCTCACGCAGGAGTCGGCGTGTTTGGTCAACGTTAAGCTTGCGCACGATAGTTGCGCCATCCGCTCCGATGCTCTGGTCTCCGCTGCCGTAGTCGTGCGGGACACGCTCCGCGCCGTCGGTGATAGCTCGCCAGTGCTCCTCCTGCGCAGCGACCGCCGCACTCCGCGCGTAGCGGTGCACCCAATGCGCCCAGGGCGTGAACGGCAGGGCTGGCTCGTCGTCTACGAGTACCCTTTCTCCTACTCTTGCCTGGTACGCGGTCGACAGGTCCGCTAGTAGGGTTTGCCAAGACAAGGTGTCGACTGCCAGATGGTGGACGGCAAGCAGGATTCGATCTGGGTGTCTCCTTCCGAAACGAAACAGCCCTGCGGCCAGAAGTCGGCCAACGAGTGGATCGAGTGACGACTGGATTCGCGTGGCGACGTTGTGCACCGTGACCTCGGAATATTCGCCGTCCTCTACGTCGATCACCGTCAAGATGCCCGTAGATTCCGTCTGGGCAACTGATTGGTTCCAGAATCCCCCGGTCTGCTTGAACGTCAGACGAAGAGCATCGTGACGTTGCACTACGTCGTGGAGCGCGCCCTCCAGTGCGGCTGGATCCACGTTGTCAGCTTCGAGGTGGCTTGATTGGTTGTAGTGATGCCAGTCGTGCATTTTCTGGGCGAAGAACCATCGCTGAATGGGCAGGAGTGGCAGGGATTCCGTTGCGGACGTACTGACGTGCTGGACGGGGACTGCTTCGGTACGCTCCGGTCCGACTTCTGCTGCTAGTGAGGCGATCGTCGGGTGATCAAAGATATGCTTCGGAGTTAGAGGGACCCCCTGTCTACGCGCACGGGCGCAAACCTGGACGGTCAGAATGGAGTCGCCTCCGAGCTGAAAGAAATTGTCGTGCACCCCGATATGATCGATCTGCAGTGCCTCGCGCCAAATGGTGCAGAGGTCTTCTTCGACCGTGTTTCGCGGCTCGATAACCTTAGTGTTGACATCGCGGATACGGGTGGTCAAGGTCGGCAGCGCCTTGCGGTTGACCTTTCCATTGGCATCAAGCGGGATTTCCTCGATCGCAATGTAAACGGACGGGACCATGTAGGAAGGCAGCGTTGCACTGGCCCATCGATGCAATTCATCGTCGGGAATATATTTTCCAGTCTCCCGGAGTGTGTAGTAGCAGACGAGGCGCTGAAATGCGGTCTCGTCCGCAACCCCGAGCACGATCACTTTTCGTACCTTCGGGTGCTGGTCGAGACAGTGCTCGACTTCCCCTAGCTCAATACGGTGGCCACGGATTTTCACCTGCTGGTCACTGCGGCCCACAAACTGCAGGTTCCCGCCTGGGAGCCAATACCCGATATCTCCTGTGCGGTACATGCGGCTTCCGAGCGCCTTGGTGAAAGGGTCCGGAATGAACCGCTCTGCAGTAAGGGCTGGCTTGTTGAGATAGCCGCGGGCACAGCAGACTCCGCCGATATATACCTCTCCGTGCACGCCAGCGGGGAGGGGGTTCAGGTCGTCGTCGAGGACGTACAGAGTGGTGTTCTTTATGGGGTACCCGATGGGCAGTAGTTCTCCCCGATTGTCTTCCCTGTCCTCTGCGGTGTCATAAAAGGTGTTGGCGACAGACGCCTCGGTGGGCCCGTACTCGTTCAGGACGGGCGTGTCAGGGTCCAGCGTTCGCCAGGATGCGAGAGTATGCGGAGAGAAGGCGTCGGCACCCACGGCCAGGAGGCCAGCAAGGTTGTGTGCCTGCGCTTTAGTGAGCTGCTTGGCAAGGAGGTCTAGGTGGCCGGGAGTCATCTTGATGAAGGCGTAGGGGCTCTTCTCTACAAGCCGCTCGGCGAGCTCACCCGGGTTCAGGCCTTCGGGAATTAAGTGTACCGGCTGGCCCATGAGCAAGGGCGTGTACAGATTCGGCACGATCATGTCGAAGCCGAAGGATGAGAAGAGAGGGGCGCCGTTCGTTCCACGATAGGCGTAGTTTTTCATACAGGAGCGCAGGTAGTTCACCAGGCCCCGGTGGTGGCAGGCGACGCCCTTGGGCCTGCCCGTCGAGCCCGAGGTATATATGACGTAGGCCAAATCATCTGGACCGATGGTGCGTTCCGGCTGCGTTCGGAGGTGCTGGGCGATCCGGGCGAAGTCAGTTTCGGTTACACAGGCCCTGACCTGGCTCAGGTCCAGGCGCTCCATCAGTCGTTCCTGGGCTACGAGAAGTTCGATTTGCGCGTCTCGCAGTACGTATTGAAGGCGCTCTGCGGGGTTGTCGGGCGCGAGTGGAACGTAGCCGGCGCCGGTCTTCATCACTGCGAGCAGTGTGATTACCATCTCCAGGCTTCGCTCGTAGAGGACCCCAACGAGCTGGCCGGATCCCGCACCAAGTGAACGCAGGTAATGGGCCAGTTGGTTGGCTCTCTGGTCCAGCTCCTGATAAGAGAGTGACACCTCACCGAATGTGAGGGCCGTATGTGTGGGCGTCTTCGCGGCCTGCTGTTCGATGAGCTGGGCGATTGTGAAGTCGTTGTCCCAGTCGGTTGATGTCTCATTCCACGACCCGACGATTTCAGCCTGCTCAGTGGGGGTGAGGAGTCCGACGGTGGCAACGGTCCGAGAAGGATTACTGGCTAAGGCAGTCAGCACCTGGACCAGGTGCCGGGAGACCTTGCGCATACCAGCTGGCTGCAGTCGGCCGCGCTGGTAGCGCAGCGTGAGGTGAATGGTTTCCTCTTCTTCGTCGATGACGAGGACTAGTGGGTATCCGGTCTGCTCGTACATCGCCTGAAGCTGGAGTCTCGCGCCGTCTTGTGGACTGCCAGCGGCCACGACTGGGTGATTCTGGGAGATCACGATGCTCGAGAACAGTGACTGTCCGCTCGGTATGCCGCTCCACCTGTGGATATCAGCGAGCGCCGCATCGGCGTGGTCGAGCGCCGTGAGCAGATTTTGTTGGATCCCTCGCAGCCAGTCGCCAATGGGAGTATCGCTGGGCACCCGCACGCGGATAGGCAAGGTATTGATGAACATGCCGACGATGGACTCGATACCGGGAAGGTTGGCAGGGCGGCCGGATACGGTGGAGCCGAAGACGACATCACGGTCGCCGCTGTAGCGTGCAAGCAGCAGCCCCCAGCTGGCGTGAACGATCGTGCTCAGGGTAATGCCCTCGCTGCGGCACGATGCACGCAGGGCAACGGCTCGCTCACCGGCGATGCTGACGGTAAGCTCCTCATTCTCACCCGGCCCGGCACTCGGGTCATCGCCAGGCAGTTGTGTGGGCGCCGTGAATCCTGACAGAGCGTTGCACCAGTGAGCCCGGGTAGCTGCCTCGTCATCGCGTGCTATCCACTGAATGTACCTGCGGAATGGAGGCGGCGTGCCTAGACGTCCAGGCCGTGCAGCGAGGGTTGCCGCGTAGATCTCGACGATCTCGCGGACGATAATGGACAAACTCCAACCATCTAGGATGATGTGATGGAAGGACAGCAGTACCTCCGCCTCACTTGCGCTCGTGCGCATGATCGTCAGGCGGATAGGGGGGCGAGCGTCCAGCTGGAATCCGCGTGCCTTGTCTTGGGCGAGCAGATCGGCACGGGCGGATTCCATCGCATTGTCGTCGAGATTACGCCAGTCAAGCCAGACTATGTCGATATCGACGTCTCGATGGACGAGTTGGAGGGGCCGAGGGACGTCCTGCCAGTGCACGGTTGTCCGGAGCGCTGGGTGGCGCTCTGCGATCTGGCGCCACGCGCTCTCGAAGGCCCGTGTTTCGATGTGACCTGCGAGGGTGAAGATCGCTTGCTCGAAGTAGTCTGTGGAGCCAGTGGTGAAAAGGCTGTGGAATAGCATTCCAACTTGCAGAGGAGATAGGGCATACGCCTCCTCGAAGTCGGTGTAGGTGGTCCGGAGTTGTGCCACGACACCGGCGTCCGTGAGGTGCAGATTGATTGCTTCCGGAGATGGGGATTCTCGCAGAGTCAGCTCGCCGACGGTGTCGGCTAGTCGCTGAATGGTGCGCTGTTTGAAAATGTCGGAGACGCAGAGATTGAGGCCACGGCTGCGGGCACGCGCTGTGATCCGCATGGCCTGGAGTGAATCTCCTCCGAGGTCGAAGAAGTCCTCGTCGGTGCCAACCTCGATACAGAGAACACTCTGCCAGATGTCAATAAGGCTCGCTTCTGTTTTTGTTGATGCAGCAGTTCGTATCTGAGGGCGGTCGGGGAATGCCGAGAGCGCCAGCAGGGCCTGCCGGTCGACTTTGCCACTTGCTGTGAGCGGGAACCTACCCTGGAGAACAATTCGGGATGGAACCATATGAGCAGGAAAAAATTCATTCAAAGAACTCTTGACTTGTTGCGGGTCCAGTACGTGCCCTTGAAATGGAACGATATGGGCCACGAGCTGCCGATGCCCGGAAGGCACTTCAGCGAGCACTACGGCCGCGTCCCGTACGCCCGTTACCTTCAGGAGGGTTTCCTCGATCTCCTCGAGTTCTACGCGCTGGCCCCGAATCTTGACTTGGCGATCGGCCCTTCCCAGGAAGTCAAGCAATCCGTCTTCCCGCCAGCGGGCCAAATCCCCAGTGTGGTACAGACGCCCTTTGCCGAAGGGATTTGGAATGAACTTCTCCGCAGTGAGGCCGGGCTTCTTGTAGTAGCCCCTGGCGAGTTGTACGCCACTGATGTACAGGTGGCCAGTCTCCCCGCATGGAACCGAATCGAGGTTGTTGTCCAGCACGTACAGCTGTGTATTGTCGATCGGGCCCCCGATCGGAACGTCCAGCGCAGCAGGGTCGGGCTGACACGCATAAGAGGAGACGTCGATAGATGCTTCTGTGGGCCCATAAAGGTTGTGCAGGGTTCCAGTCAGGAGATCGCAAGCACGGTTCATCAGTGCTGCCGGCAAGACTTCCCCGCTGCAGATCACCCGTCGGAGGCTGCGGGTCTGAGCGAGCGAGGGAGTATCAAGAAACTCGGAGAGCATCGATGGGACGAAGTGCAGCGTAGATACCTTCTCCTGAGCGATGACATCCACCAGATAGGAGGGGTCACGGTGGCCACCAGGCTGGGCTAGGACCAAGCGTGCGCCGGTCATCAGCGGCCAGAAGATCTCCCAGACAGATACGTCGAAGCTGAAGGGGGTCTTCTGCAGGACGACGTCGTCGGTGCCGAGTCCGAAGGTGCGTTGCATCCAGGTGAGACGATTGACGACTCCTCTGTGCTGGAGACATACGCCCTTGGGGGCCCCCGTCGAGCCGGACGTGTAGATGATGTATGCGAGATCATCGGGCCCGGCGGTTCTCTCCACGGCATGGGTTGGCTGCTGGAGGACTTCGTCCTCGCCGATAACTACAACTTGGGCGCTGCCCGCGCGTCCCTTGATCCTCTCAAAAGTTCCGTGCTGGGCCACGATGACTGGACAGGCTGTGTCGTCGAGGACGTACTGAAGGCGCTGATCTGGGTAGTCAGGGTCCAGTGGAACGTACGCGGCACCCGCCTTCAGGATCCCGAGCAGCCCAATGACGAGTTCGATGCCCCGTTCCGCGCAAATGCCCACGGGGACATCAGGTCCGACACCAACCTTGCGCAGACGGATTGCCAGACGGTTGGAAGCCTGCCAGAGCCCCCGATAGGTCATGTCGTCGGTGCTGGATGTGAGAGCCGTGGCATACGGGGTGCGTTTGGCTTGCTCGTCAAATAGGTCATGGATGCAGCGGTCGTCAGGGAATGGACGTGCGGTGTCGTTCCACGAAGTGAGGCCTGTGAATCCGCCTGCGTTGCAGGACATCGAGCCTGATCGTTTGGTCATTCCGTTCCAACCCTTTACTTCAATGTCGTTTTCCCGGTACTCAGACAGGTCTGACTACGACGGTGTTCAACGGCCCCTCGAAATCGAAGTGTCACCTCGTACCGCACGAAAATTAGTCCTTGATTGTCCCGCACTCACTCCCGGCCTGGCTACGCTTAAACGCATTTCATCGCTGATTACCAATAGCGCGTCTGTCGACGATCGGCATGATCACGATTCCAGCGGCATTTTCCCGGTGGTGAGCTACCTCGAGTTGCCGGCGGGCCCAGCGCTGTGTGGCCTCTCGCCCACAGAGGATCGGCAGCTCTGTAGCCCGTAGCCCGTCGCGTAGTACTCCATGCGATGGCGGCGCACACCGAGATAGGAGCGGGTGGCCCCATGGGGATGGGAGACGCCGTATCATCGGCAGCCTGGCACGTCATCTCGTGAGCGATAGCTCCCTCCAAGTACCAGCCCAGCAGAAAGCACTGAGTCGCGGCTCAACCGACTTGATCTCCTTCCCATAGCAGCGATAATGCGCTGGTTCCCATGCCCTCGACATACCGAAAGCCTGATGGGTTCCCGCTAGGCTGTGGGTCAATTCCGCATACCAGCTGGAAAGGTCAGGCCTCTGATTTTTATCCGCTGCCGATTGCCCTGCCGCTCGCGTATCTGCGTCCTTTGTTCCGAGAGGTTACGGCTGCACTCAGTTTCCTATCTCAAAGCGGTCAAGGAGGTGACGAGCAAGACTGGCCACCGTGGGGTTCCCGAAGAAGAACTTGAGATCGATCTGCACATCAGTGAACAGGTCGATCCTGTTGACAACTTGTGTGGCGAGCAGCGAGTGGCCGCCCAGGGCGAAGAAGTTGTCGTTGACCTTAATGTGGTCGATGTTTAGGATCTCCTGCCAGATCTCTGCTATCAACTCCTCGACGTCACTTAGTGGACCTGTGGATCTGGCGTCGCCTAGGTCTTGCATAAAGTATGGCGCCGGGAGATTATGCCGGTCTAGCTTTCCGGCGACGGTCAGTGGGAATTCATCAACAACTACAATATGGTTCGGGACCATGAAAGGAGGGAGGGCTTCGCGGCACCATTGCGCGAGGGCTTGCGCAGTGGGCTGAGATCCTGCCCTGGGAAGGCAGTAGGCAACGAGGCGCTTGTCGCCCGGAGTGTCTTCACGGACGATGGCGACAGCGGAAGTCACGTCATTGTGGCTGACAAGGAGGGATTCAATTTCTCCTAGCTCGATGCGCATGCCTCGAAGCTTCACCTGGTCGTCCGTTCGGCCGATAAACTCCAGATGCCCGTCCGGTAACCAGCGGACTATATCCCCGGTACGGTATACACGCCTCTGTGTGTCAGGAGAGAAAGGGTGCGAAGTGAAGCACTTCGCAGTCAGTTCAGGACGATTGAGATAGCCGCGGGCAACACCTACTCCGCCGATGAGGAGTTCCCCTGGTGTCCCGATGGGAACAAGCTGGTCGTTCTCATCCACCACGAATACTTCGGTGTTGGCTATGGGACGGCCAATAGCAGCTTGTTTGTCGCCTGGGTGGAGGGTGCATGCTGTGGCAGTAATAGTGGCCTCAGTGGGACCATATCCGTTGATGAGCGGGGCCGATGAGACGGCAAACCATGCGGCCACACTCTCCGCCCGGACTGCTTCTCCGGCGAGGATCATCAGGCGGAACTGATCCCCCAAGTCGTGCTGACCCCTCATACAGTCAACTACTTGCGCCCACATAGACGGAGTCAGCTCGGCGACTGTGATTTGCTGCTCGCGCACGTAGTCGATGAACTGGCGGGCGGACCACAGGGCCGACTCACGCACCAGAAGCATGCCGCCGGACATGAGGGTCGGGAATATTTGTTCTAGGGAAGCATCAAATACCGTAGAGGCGAACTGCAAGGTGCGATCGCTTGCCTCGATTTGGTAGTAGGATCGCATCGCTTGCATGCGGTTACTCAGTGCTTGGTGTTCGACCATGACGCCTTTGGGGGTGCCGGTCGAGCCCGAGGTGTAAATGATGTAGGCCAAGTCCCGAGGACCTGCTTGTGGGGTGGGATTCTCTGTCGGCGCAGTGGCAATTGCGGGCCAGGCGTCATCGATACAAATTGACCTGTCGTAGAAGCTTGGCAGCCGCTCTTGCAAGCGCCTCTGGGTGATGACCAGTGAAGCTTGAGTATCCGTCAGCATGAACTCCAGGCGCAGTCGGGGGTAGTCAGGATCCATCGGCACATAAGCTGCCCCTGTCTTCAGCACACCCAGCAGCGCAATGATCATTTCAATGCCGCGCTCCACGAAGACCGCTATCAGGCTGCCGCAGCCAATGCCCTGCTCGGCCAGGTAGTGGGCCAACTGGTTCGCCCGCTCGTTCAGCTCCCGGTATGTGAGGCGCTCGGTGCCGTAGGCGACTGCCATCGCATCCGGCGTCCGCTCAACCTGTGCCTCTACCAACCGGTGTACCGCGACATCATCTGAAATCGGCGCATACGTGTCATTGAACTCCACAAGCAGTCGGTGGCGCTCCGCCGGCGAGAGCACATCCCGCCCCCCAACCGGATGGTTGGAATGGAGTTCGCTCCGAAAATCTGAAACGTTTTCAGTGAGTTTGCTGGAAGTGCTACCCGTATTCAAAGTCACTACCTTCCTTACCGTACGCAGCTAGGCGCAGGGCTGAGTGCTCAGGAACGATCACTGGAGAGTGCCACCACAGCGTCCAATAACACTTGACACCCATGGATCAAGTGTTTATCGCTTGTGCTTTCGGCCGGGGAATGGCTGACACCTCCGACGCTTGGCACGAAAAGCATGCCTGTTGGGATATGCTTACTGATGACGCTAGCGTCGTGTCCCGCGTAGCTGACCATGTCGAGGAACTCTCCCCCATGGTTGTGGATTATCTCGCGGATCGCCCGATGAATGCCTTTATCGAAAAGTACTGCCGACTTTTGTGAAAATTTCTGGACGGAAGCATGGCAGCCTTCTGATGCTGCAGTCTCATCGGCCAGCAATCTGATTTTCTGCTCGGCTTCGCGCAAGACTGAATCGAATGGATCTCGAATTTCGACGATCATTCGCGCTTGCCCGGGGATTACATTCGGGCTGCCTGGGAAGAACTCGATTGACCCCACATTTATGCGCAGGCGGTCACTGCACGCTGTTGTGGTGTCTCGCACGCGTGAGGCCATCGTTGTAGCCGCGAGACCAGCGTCGGCGCGGTTGTTCATGGCGGTTGTACCAGCATGATTTGCCGTCCCAGTGACATCGATGGCGTAACGTTCGATTCCAACTATTCCTGCTACAACTCCAATCGAGACGTCGGCGCTCTCTAAAGCAGGTCCCTGCTCGATGTGCAATTCAATATAGGACTGATAGTTCTGCACGTACCCCTTTTCGCAGAAGAAAGTGGAACCGACCAGACCTCCTGTGCCAGGGTCGCGCACTCCTTCCTCGTCCCAAAACCCGACGATCTCTACATATTTGGCTGATGGGTGATTTGCTTCATCAAGCGTCCGCAAGACCTCAAGCGCGGCCATAACTCCATAGGCTCCATCGAGTCGCCCCCCTGCGGGCACGGTGTCGGTGTGGGATCCTGTGAGCAACCGGGGCCATTCAGCGCGTGGAGAGCGACCGAATACGTTCCCTATCTCATCAGTTCGAGGTAGGAGCCCTGCCTCATAAATTTTCTGCTGCAGCCATTCTCGAGCCTCCAGGTCGGCCTGGGAACCCGCTACCCTGTCCACGCCTCCGTCTTGGCGACCGCCGAATGAGGCAAATGTCGCGAGGTCTTCGATCAGACGAGCGCCATGCACGGTCGGGCGAAAATTATTGGCACGGTTGCTCATTTTAGACACCTACCATCCCTTTCGTGTGGGTGACATGCAAACCCTGCCCGTCCGCGGGGCACGGGGGTGCGAACCTTTTAGCTGGAGCCCTCAGTCATTGGACTGACCGTCTGCGACTGCTCAGCGGACGCATATCAGTCCATATCCTTTCGATATGATCGAGACATTCCTCTCGAGTGCCATGCTTACCCTCTTCGTGCCACCCTAGAGGCAACTCTCTGCCTATTGGCCAAAGCGAGTGCTGTTCCTCATTGTTTCGGACGACCATGTACTCTCTTGCATATGGTTCCTCTGGCATGTCTCCCTTTTCTTACTGCAGTACTTCCAAAGCGAAAGCGATGGACTGGGCGCCGACTTGCTATACCGCGCTGATGTGCTGGGGGGCTGGGGGAGCTTCTTCGAGTACAGACTCTGCCGTGGGAATAGGGGTGGCAGCGCACCCGAGTTGATCGAGGGCCTCATCGGCAGTCATTGCGATAGCTATGCAGGAAAGTTCCTCGTGTGAGAGGAATCCTTCGGTCACGACGTTATTGAGCAACCCAATTAGCGGGTCGAAGAACCCTCCGTGGTTAACCAGTACGATGGGCTTGCGATGGAACCCTAGTTGATTCCAGGTCGCCACCTCCATCAACTCATCGAATGTTCCTATGCCTCCAGGTAAGACGGCGAACCCGCGCGAAAGCTTGTACATGCGCGCCTTGCGCTCATGCATGGTGCGGACGACGAAGATTTCACCTCGACTGACTTCAGGACGTTCTCGCTCGAACAACTTGTGAGGAATGACGCCAGTGACAGAGACGCCCCCTGAGAAGGCCGCTTCGGCGACCGCGCCCATCACACCGACGCTGCCGCCGCCGTATACCAATCCCGCTCCCCGGCGAGCGAGTGCGAAGCCGAATTCTCTCGCAAGTTCGATGTATTCTGGCCGGGCGCCTGCGCGCGCACCGCAAAACACGGCGATTCTGTGAGGGGTATTAGAAATTACAGACATTGTTGCCACCGTCGTGTGTTGATCAGTGATGTGAACGGTTTCGACGTTCTGCGGATAGCGACCTGATGTGTCGCAGGGGCACTGAGGCTGCCGTCAGCGCGCTGAGAGGGCGCTCCTGACCGCCTCTCCGACCTCCTTGGTGCCGAGGGAACCGCCCAGGTCCGCGGTGACCCGGCGTTCGCTGATCGCTGTGCCGACGGCGCGGCGGAGTGCGCTGGCCTCGGCAGTCCAGCCGAAGTTCTCCAGCATTAGGGCGTAGCTGAGGATCGCGCCAAACGGGTTGCCGATGCCCCGGCCCGCAATGTCGGGGGCACTGCCGTGCACCGGCTCGTAGAGGCCGAACCCGGTGACCGGGTTGATGTTGGCGGAGCCCGCGTTGCCCAAGCCGCCGGCGAGCACGGCCGCCAGGTCGCTGAGGATGTCGCCGTAGGAGTTGTTGGTGACGATTACATCGAACTGCGAGGGGTCGGAGATTAACTTCATCGCTGCTGTGTCCACGTATAGGTGAGTGGAGCGGATGATGGGGTTCCTGGAGGCGGCCTTCTTGAACACCCGCTGCCAGATCTTGCCTCCGTGGCGGACGGCGTTGGACTTGTCGACCATGCAGACACCGCGTCTGGCGATGGAGTACGCGTACTCCATGACCCGGGAGACCCCCATGTAGGTGCTGACGTCGGCGTCGACGGCCGTCTCGTGCTCGGTGTTCTCGCGCAGTACACCACCGATGTCAGCGTAGAGGCCCTCGGTGTTCTCGCGAACGATGACGCAGTCGATGGCTCCGGCACGGGCGTCGCGCAGCGGGCTGAGGTCCTCGTGGAGCAGGGTGGCCGGACGGTGGTTTACGAATAGGTCGAGTTCGAAGCGGAGGCGGAGCAGGACACCGCGGCCATAATCCGAGGTCTTGACGCGCGGGTCGCCGATGGCGCCGAAGAGTACGGCGTCGCTCGCCTTGACGCGCCCGAAGTCCTCGTCGGAGAGAGAGACTCCCGTACGGAGGTAGGTATCCGCGTTGACATGGTCGAGGAGGTCGAAGCGGAGGTCGAGGCCCAGCGCGTCGACGGTCTCCAAGGCTTCTCGGGTTACCTCGGGGCCGATGCCGTCACCGGGAATGACGGTCACAGTCTTAGTCATGCGGGCATCACCGTTTCTGGGTGGTCGGTGGTGGGGATGGTCGCGGCAGGGGGTGGCGAGCGACAGTCATGCCAGCAGGCTCCGGCGGGCGGCCCCGAGGACGTGCGGCGAGCGGTTGAACGCCACGCGGACGTAGTGCCGACCACGCTCT
Source organism: Streptomyces violaceusniger Tu 4113 (assembly GCF_000147815.2). Classification (NCBI taxonomy): domain Bacteria; kingdom Bacillati; phylum Actinomycetota; class Actinomycetes; order Kitasatosporales; family Streptomycetaceae; genus Streptomyces; species Streptomyces violaceusniger. Next base: position 67,073 of record NC_015951.1, read on the forward strand.
TCGTCGGCAAAGAACGGGGCCCCGGGCGCGAGGAGCACGGAGGATTCCTCCAGGACACGGCGCACATAGGCGGCGCAGTGCTCGTCCGTGACGCTGCGGATATCGGCCAGAATGAAGCAGCCGCCCTGGGGCGTCCGGAAGGTCAGCCCCATCCGGGACAGGATGTCCGCCATCTCGTCTCGAGCCCCGGCCAGCTCCTTCGCAGCCGCGAGGGAAGCGGCATCGAAGAGGTCCGTGAGGCCGGTGGCCAGCTGGAGCGGGGCGCTGGCCCCATTGGTGGTGATCTCGTGAACTCTCCTGAATGCAGTGGTGAGTTCCTGACGGGCCCGCAGGAAACCAAGCCGCCAGCCGCTGATGGCATGGCTTTTGGACAGGGAGCCGATGACCACGCTCCGATCCCGGAGGGCTGGCACGTCGGCGGCCGAGAGATGCGGCCGCTCGTCGAAGACGAGGTTCGCGTATACCTCGTCGGCGATCACGGTCACCTCCCACCGCTCGCACAGGGCGGCGATCAGTTCGAAATCCTCCGCGGACAGGGTCTGGCCCGTGGGATTGGCCGGAGTGTTGAGGACGATCGCCCGGGTGGCGGGGCCGAAGGCGGCGGCCAGCTCACCGGGGTCGAGCCGCCAGTCGGTGCTCGTCGCTTCTCCGGGCTCCCGCAGTCGAACGAAACGTGGCCGCGCCCCGGCCAGTTCTATGGCGCCGAGGAAGTTCTCGTAGTACGGGTCGAGGACGACGACCTCCTCGCCCGGGTCGACCAGGGACAGGAGAGCCACGCACAGCGCCTCAGTGCCGCCGACCGTGATGGTGAGCTCGCTGTCCGGGTCAGCGGGGGTCGTGAAGGACTCTGCGATCCGTCGCCGGATGTCCGCGCCGCCCTGAGGCAACTCGTACTGGTTGGCGCCGGCCCGCAGCGCGTGTACCGCCTCCTCGACGAGCCGTTCGGAGGGCTGCGGAGCACCGGGGGTGCCCACCGCCAGGTCGATCGCATCCCGCTGCCGCGCGAGGATGAACAACTCAGCGAGGTTACTCTCGGGGATCCGCCCGGCCCGGGCGGAGACGGCAGAGCAGCGGCCGCCGACCTCCCCTACCGCCGCCGTCACGAGACCCGTCGCAGCTTGGCCGCGTCCTGCGACGAGTAGGTCCCCCGTGTGATGCTCGTCATCCAGGCCGGGCGGTGCGCCTCATAGACGGCGATCCTGTCGGCCTTCCCGAGGGTGACGTCGATATCGTCAAGGCCGTTGAGGAGGAGCCAGCGGGCACGGTGGTCCGCCGTGAAGCCCCAGGTCTTGCTGGAGGCGGTGACGGTCAGTTCCTGGAGGTCGATGGTTATCTCGAACTCCGCTTTTGCGGCGACCTGTTCCGTCAGCTCGGCTACGACGGGAGCAGGCAGGGCCACGGCCAGGAGGCCGTTCTTCAGCGCGTTGCGCAGGAAGATGTCGCCGAAGCTGGTGGCGATGACTGCGCGGAAGCCCCAGTCGCGAAGCGCCCAGACGGCGTGCTCCCGGGAACTGCCCGTACCGAAGTTGTGACCCGCCACCAGGACGCTGGCTCCCTGGTGCTCCGGCCGGTTGAGGACGAAGTCGTCTTCCTTGCGCCAGTGGCCGAACAAGGTGTCGGCGTAGCCGGTCTTGGTCAGCCGCTTGCAGAATTCGGCCGGGATGATCTGGTCGGTGTCGACGTCATCCCGACGCAGCGCCAGGGCCCGGCCGGTGTGCGCCTTCAGGGACTCCCTCATGCCTTCTCTCCTTGCAAATGCGGAGCGCTCCCGCGGCCCGGGGCGGGCAACTCGGTCGGCGCGGCCAATCGGCCGGCCACGGCAGTGGCGGCGGCCACGGCCGGTGAGACGAGGTGGGTACGGGCGTGGGTGCCCTGTCTGCCCTCGTAGTTGCGGTTCGAGGTGGACGCGACGCGCTGGATGCCTTGAAGTCGGTCGGCGTTGATGCCCATACACATCGAGCAGCCGGAGAGCCGCCACTCGGCTCCGGCATCTAGGAAGACCTGGTCCAGGCCCTCCGTCTCGGCCTCGGCACGGACGGCCATCGAGCCGGGAACCACGAGCATCCTGACCGTTGGGGCCAACGTGCGTCCGCGCAGCACATCCGCTGCGGCCCGCAGGTCCTCGATGCGACCATTGGTGCAGGAGCCAAGGAAGACCGTGTCGATGTCGAGGTCACGCATCGAAACGTCCGGTGCGAGACCCATGTACTCTAGGGCCCACCGTGCCGCTTCCCGCTCGGCGCCGGTGCCAAAGGAGTCGGGGGTCGGCACCGCGGAGTCCAGCGGCACGGCTTGGCCGGGGTTCGTCCCCCAAGTGACGAAGGGCTTCAGCGTGGTCACGTCGAGCTGGACCGTACGGTCGAAGACGGCGCCTTCGTCGGTCCGCAGGGACCGCCAGTGGTCGACCGCCTCGTCCCAGTCAGCGGCGGCCGGGCCCCAGCGCTCGCGCAGGTATTCGAGCGTTGTGTCGTCTGGGGCGATGAGACCGGCGCGCGCCCCGGCCTCGATGCTCATGTTGCAGACCGTCATCCGCCCCTCCATGGACAGGTTCTGGACGGCACATCCGCGGTACTCGATGGCATAGCCGTTAGCGCCGTTGGCGCCGATGTTTGCAATCAGCGCAAGGATCAGGTCCTTCGGCGTCACGTCCGTCGGCGGCTCGCCGACGAACTCCACCGACATCGTCTTCGGGCGCTGGAGCGTCAACGTCTGGGTCGCGAGAACGTGCTCGACGTCGCTGGTGCCGACGCCGAAGGCGAGGGCGCCGAAGGCGCCGTGCGTGGAGGTGTGGCTGTCACCGCAGACCACAGTCATTCCGGGACGGACGAAGCCAAGTTCCGGTGCTACCACATGCACGATGCCCTGCCGGTGGTCGCCCAGCGAAAACAGCTCGATGCCCTGCTCCTCGCAGTTCTGGCGGAGCCGCTCCAACTGCGCGCCGCCCATGGCGTCCTTTACCAGGAGCGTGTCGGTGGGCACGTTGTGGTCTTCAAGGGCTAGGGACAGATCTGGCCTGCGGACCCGGCGCCCCGCCAGTTGGAGACCGTCGAAAGCCTGCGGCGAGCTGGCCTCGTGAAGCAAGTGCAGGTCGATGTAGAGGAGGTCGGGCTCGCCCGGGGCTTGGTCGACGACGTGGCTCTCCCAGACCTTCTCTATGAGGTTGCGCCGGGTGGTGGTCATGGCGCGGTCACCGCCAGATCGGACGGGGCGGCGGAAGCCGTGGCATGGCCGAGGCGCTCGGTGATGATGTGGCGCAGCTCGCCAAGCTCGATGCAGGTGCCGTCCTCACGGCTGGCGATGTAAGTGTCGTAGATCGCGTCGAGCAGTTCTGACTCGACGCCGAGACCCATCTGGTCGAGGGTGTTCCTGATGACGTTCCGCCCGGAGTGGCGGCCGATGAGGATGCCACGCTCGCGGCCGAAGCGGTGCGGCTCCACGTATTCGTACGTCACCGGATTGCGCAGCATTCCGGCCTGGTGTATTCCGGCCTGGGTGGCAAAGGAATTCTCACCGAATACCGCCTTGTTGCGCGGAGTCGGCAGTCCGATGATCCGACTGAGGATCAGATACGCATCGTACAGCTTCTCGGTACGAAGGCGGCTGGTCACGCCCAGCTGCTCAGCCTTGTAAAGAAGGACTGCTGCGAGCTCTTCGAGCGGGGTGTTTCCGGCCCGCTCGCCAATACCGGCGAGCGTGGACTGCACTTCGTCCGCACCCGCATCGATACCGGCTAGAGCATTGGCCAGGGAGAGGCCCAGGTCCTGGTGACAATGGATCGAAAGAATGATGTCGTCGTGAATCCAGGAGCGGACCCGCGTCACTTGAGCGCCGAATTCCGACGGAATCAGGCAGCCAGTGGTATCGGCGAGCGCCACCGTGCGGGCACCCTCCGCGACGCCCGCCTCGATCATCGGGCGCAGCAGGTCGTCGGAGCCGCGGCTGGCGTCCTCGATGCCGAGCGTGATGTCGGTGAAGCCCAACTCGCGGGCGAACCGGACGCTGTCGACGATCTCTTTCAGGCCTTCGGCCCGGGTGATGCCGCGCTTGTGTTCCAGGTGGACGTCGCTGCCTGTGGCCATGATCTGGATCTGGTGGTCGATGCCGCCAGCTTCGGCCGCCAGTTGAATGTCCGCGCGGACCGCGCGGTTGAGGGTCGCGACCTTGGCAGTCGTGAGCGCTTGGGCGATCAGCTTGGTGGCCTCGAAGTCGCTGGGTGAGGAACTGGGGAAGCCGGCCTCGATGGTGTCGACGCCGGTGGCCTCGATGGCGAGGGCAAGTTCCAGCTTCTGCTCGGGGTTCATCGCGTTTCCGGGGGCCTGCTCACCGTCGCGGAGCGTGGAGTCGAAGACCCGGAGCCTGCGCGCAAAGACGTGAGAGTTCGAAGTCACTATTCGCCTTCCTCGGTTTCTCGGGAACGTCGCCGTGGTTGCACACGACCGGACAGTCACGCTGCGGGCAGCGGATCTCGTGGTCGGCGGTGGTGACTTTACGCAGCCCAAAGCATCGCCCGTCAAGGTCTTCTCGCAGAATAGAGCGAGGATAGCGAGCGAATAGACGGCCCGCAGAAAATGACCTCCAGCCTGCTATTCGGAATGCATCGAGCGTGATTCAAGGAGTGATGCTAATGAGTGATTCATCTTCCGAGGCTTGGCTGCTTTCTCGAATGCGGCGCGCGGGAGTTGCCAGTCGCATTTTGCGTCGTGGGGAGGGGGTGCGGGAGGTTCCGTTGTCCTTCGCACAGCAGCGTCTGTGGTTTTTGGACCAGCTTGATCCCGGCAGTGCCGAGTATGTGGTCCCCACTGCGTTCCGGGTCCAGGGCCCCCTCGACCGGGAGGCGTTGAACATTGCGCTTGATGCCCTGCTGGAGCGGCACGAGGTCCTGCGGACACGTTTCGGTACGAGTCCGGACGGCGACCCGGTGCAGATCATCGACGATCCCTGGCACGTCACCGTCGAACACCTCGACCTCTGTGGCGGCACGGAGCCGCTGGAGGCCGGCCGCGCGGCGGTCGAGTCGTTTGGACACCGGCCTTTTGACCTCGCCGAGGGACGTCTGCTGCGCGCCATGACCGTGGCTGTCGACAACGACGACCACCTGCTCGCCCTCGCGATGCACCACATCGTTGTGGACGGCTGGTCTATGAGCGTCCTGTTCGAGGAACTCCGCAACCTCTACATTACCGGCGATTCGTCAACCCTCGCCGAACTGCCTATCCAGTATGCCGACTTCACACTCTGGCAACAGAGCCAGCTCAGTGGTGACGCGCTCGACCGCGACCTCGACTACTGGCGCGCCCAGCTCGCGGACCTGGAGACCCTCGAACTCCCCACCGACCGCCCCCGCCCCCGGATCCGCTCCGGCGCCGGTGACACCCACACCTTCACCGTCCCCGCCGCCACCACCGAGGCACTGCGTGAGCTGGCGGCCAAGAACAACGCCTCCCTGTTCATGACCGCGCTCGCTGTCTTCCAGCTCGTCCTCGCCCGCTGGAGCGGCCAGAACGACATCGCCGTCGGCGTTCCCATCGCCGGCCGTGACCGCGCCGAACTCGAAGGCCTTGTCGGCTTTTTCGTCAACACCCTTGTCATCCGCACCGACCTGCCAGCCGACGCTCCCTTCACTGAAATCCTCGACCAGACTCGTTGCACTACTCTCGACGCCTACACCCACCAGAAACTCCCCTTCGAACGCCTCGTCGAAGAACTCGCCCCTGAGCGTGACCTCAGCCGCAACCCGCTCGTCCAGTCGGTGTTCGCCCTGCAGGACGTGTCGTTCCGCGACTGGGACCTGCCGGGGACGACGGTCGAGCTCCTGCCCACCGACGAGCGGACCTCGAAGTTCGATCTCGCCGTCTTCCTGACAGAGGAGCCGGACGGGAGTCTGTCGGGTGAGGCGACGTTCGCGACCGAACTGTTCGATGTCTCCAGCATCAAGCGGCTGACCGGCCACTTCACCACCGCCCTCGCCGACGTCTGCCGCGACCCGAACCAGAGACTCGGCCAAGTCCAGCTCCTCACTGAGGCAGAAAAGCGCCAGATCCTGCACGATTTCAACGACACCACCGTCGAATACTCCGACGACACCACCATCCACCACCTCTTCGAACAGCAGGCCCGCCTCACCCCCGACGCGCCCGCGGTGGTCCACCACCACACCACCCTCACCTACCGGCAACTGAACGGACGGGCCAACCAACTCGCCCACCACCTCATCGATCAGGGCGTGCGCACCGACACCCTGGTCGCCCTCTGCCTCGAACGCGGCATCGACATGATCACCGCACTCCTCGCCGTCCTCAAGGCCGGCGGCGCCTACGTCCCCCTCGACCCCGACAACCCCCCTTCCCGCCTATCCTTCATGCTCGAGGAGACCGAGGCACCCCTCGTCCTCACCCACTCCCCCCTCGCCCACCGCCTCAAGCACGTCCCCGTCCCCGTGGCGTCCCTCGACCGGCTCGACCTCGACGACCGTCCCATCGACAACCCCACCACCCCGACCGGCGCTCGCGACCTCGCCTACGTGATCTACACGTCCGGCTCCACCGGCACCCCCAACGGCGTCCAGATCGAGCACCGCTCCATCTGCCGACTGCTCACCAACAACTGGATCAACACGATCACCACAGACGACGTCGTCGCCCAGATCCTCAACTTCGCCTGGGACTCCTTCGCGCTCGAATGCTGGCCGGTCCTCACCTCCGGCGCGACGATGGCGATCCTGGACCCCAAGGTCCTCGCCGGAAGCGAACCTTTCGCCGCGGCCCTCGAACGGCACTGCGTTTCGACGACCCTGATTCCGACGCCCTTGTTCAACCAGTACCTGGTAGAGCGCCCAAGCCTCTTCGAGAACCTAAAGTCCGTCTTCTACGGGGGCGAGGCCGGGGACCGCTCGGCCGCGGACACCCTCATGTCAGGCCCGTACGCGCCTGAGCGTCTCGCGCACCTCTACGGCCCAACGGAGGCTGGCATCGCCGCTACGTGTTTCGTGGTGGACGAGAACCGGCCGGACACGACCACGATGCCCATCGGTCACCCCATCTCCAACACGCAGGTCCTCGTCGTGGACCACCACGGCGGACTGGCCTCCATCGGAGTCCCGGGCGAACTCTGGATCACCGGACCCGGCCTGGGACGCGGCTACCTCAAGCGCCCCGAACTCACCGCAGACCGCTTCACCACCACCCACCACACCCCCACCCCGACCCGCGCCTACCGCACCGGCGACCTCGTCCGCTGGCTCCCCAACGGCACCATCGAATTCCTCGGCCGCATCGACAACCAAGTCAAGATCCGAGGACTCCGTATCGAACTCGGCGAAATCGAAGCCACCCTCACCGACCACCCCGACATCGCCCTCACCACCGTGATCGTCCGCCAGGACACCCCCCACGACAAACGACTCACCGCCTACTACACCACCCACACCAACAGCCCCCATCCCCAGGCCGACCTGCGAACCCACTGCCGCCACCGCCTCCCCGACTACATGGTCCCCAACCACTTCGTCCACCTCGACAAACTCCCCACCACCACCAGCGGCAAAGTCGACCGACGCGCCCTCCCCGCACCCACCACCGCACCCACCACCCACACACCCCCACGCACCCCCATCGAAACCACCATCACCACCATCTGGGCCGACACCCTCGACACCCCCGACCTCGGCATCCACGACAACTTCTTCGACCTCGGCGGCCACTCCCTCGCCGCCACCAAAGCCGCCAACCAGGTCAGCCGGGCGCTCGCTATGGACGTCTCGGTCCGTCAGCTGTTCAGTAACCCGACGGTGGCCGAGCTTGCGGCCAGTTTGAGCAAGGGCGGCAAGGCGGTCTCGCCGATTTTGCGTCGTGGGGAGGGGGTGCGGGAGGTTCCGTTGTCCTTCGCACAGCAGCGTCTGTGGTTTTTGGACCAGCTTGATCCCGGCAGTGCCGAGTATGTGGTCCCCACTGCGTTCCGGGTCCAGGGCCCCCTCGACCGGGAGGCGTTGAACATTGCGCTTGATGCCCTGGTGGAGCGGCACGAGGTCCTGCGGACACGTTTCGGTACGAGTCCGGACGGCGACCCGGTGCAGATCATCGACGATCCCTGGCACGTCACCGTCGAACACCTCGACCTCTGTGGCGGCACGGAGCCGCTGGAGGCCGGCCGCGCGGCGGTCGAGTCGTTTGGACACCGGCCTTTTGACCTCGCCGAGGGACGTCTGCTGCGCGCCATGACCGTGGCTGTCGACAACGACGACCACCTGCTCGCCCTCGCGATGCACCACATCGTTGTGGACGGCTGGTCTATGAGCGTCCTGTTCGAGGAACTCCGCAACCTCTACATTACCGGCGATTCGTCAACCCTCGCCGAACTGCCTATCCAGTATGCCGACTTCACACTCTGGCAACAGAGCCAGCTCAGTGGTGACGCGCTCGACCGCGACCTCGACTACTGGCGCGCCCAGCTCGCGGACCTGGAGACCCTCGAACTCCCCACCGACCGCCCCCGCCCCCGGATCCGCTCCGGCGCCGGTGACACCCACACCTTCACCGTCCCCGCCGCCACCACCGAGGCACTGCGTGAGCTGGCGGCCAAGAACAACGCCTCCCTGTTCATGACCGCGCTCGCTGTCTTCCAGCTCGTCCTCGCCCGCTGGAGCGGCCAGAACGACATCGCCGTCGGCGTTCCCATCGCCGGCCGTGACCGCGCCGAACTCGAAGGCCTTGTCGGCTTTTTCGTCAACACCCTTGTCATCCGCACCGACCTGCCAGCCGACGCTCCCTTCACTGAAATCCTCGACCAGACTCGTTGCACTACTCTCGACGCCTACACCCACCAGAAACTCCCCTTCGAACGCCTCGTCGAAGAACTCGCCCCTGAGCGTGACCTCAGCCGCAACCCGCTCGTCCAGTCGGTGTTCGCCCTGCAGGACGTGTCGTTCCGCGACTGGGACCTGCCGGGGACGACGGTCGAGCTCCTGCCCACCGACGAGCGGACCTCGAAGACCGATCTCGCCGTCTTCCTGACAGAGGAGCCGGACGGGAGTCTGTCGGGTGAGGCGACGTTCGCGACCGAACTGTTCGATGTCTCCAGCATCAAGCGGCTGACCGGCCACTTCACCACCGCCCTCGCCGACGTCTGCCGCGACCCGAACCAGAGACTCGGCCAAGTCCAGCTCCTCACTGAGGCAGAAAAGCGCCAGATCCTGCACGATTTCAACGACACCACCGTCGAATACTCCGACGACACCACCATCCACCACCTCTTCGAACAGCAGGCCCGCCTCACCCCCGACGCGCCCGCGGTGGTCCACCACCACACCACCCTCACCTACCGGCAACTGAACGGACGGGCCAACCAACTCGCCCACCACCTCATCGATCAGGGCGTGCGCACCGACACCCTGGTCGCCCTCTGCCTCGAACGCGGCATCGACATGATCACCGCACTCCTCGCCGTCCTCAAGGCCGGCGGCGCCTACGTCCCCCTCGACCCCGACAACCCCCCTTCCCGCCTATCCTTCATGCTCGAGGAGACCGAGGCACCCCTCGTCCTCACCCACTCCCCCCTCGCCCACCGCCTCAAGCACGTCCCCGTCCCCGTGGCGTCCCTCGACCGGCTCGACCTCGACGACCGTCCCATCGACAACCCCACCACCCCGACCGGCGCTCGCGACCTCGCCTACGTGATCTACACGTCCGGCTCCACCGGCACCCCCAACGGCGTCCAGATCGAGCACCGCTCCATCTGCCGACTGCTCACCAACAACTGGATCAACACGATCACCACAGACGACGTCGTCGCCCAGACGGTCAACCACTGCTTCGATCTCTTCACCTATGAGTGCTGGGGAGCCCTCATCTCGGGCGCTTCCCTCGCCATCGTGGACAAGGGCGAGCTGACCGACTCGAACGAGCTTGCCGCCGCCTATAGGCGGTACGGAGTCACCGTCACCTGGCTGACGGCCCCGTTGTTCAATCAGCACGTTGTCGAGCGCCCGGACCTAGTGGCCGGGATGAAGAGGGTCCTCTACGGCGGCGAGGCCGTCGATCGCTCGGCTGCGGACACTCTCATGTCAGGCCCGTACGCGCCTGACTCTCTGGTCAATGGTTACGGACCCACCGAGACGACCGTCTTCGCGGTGTGTTTCGTGGTGGACGAGAACCGGCCGGACACGACCACGATGCCCATCGGTCACCCCATCTCCAACACGCAGGTCCTCGTCGTGGACCACCACGGCGGACTGGCCTCCATCGGAGTCCCGGGCGAACTCTGGATCACCGGACCCGGCCTGGGACGCGGCTACCTCAAGCGCCCCGAACTCACCGCAGACCGCTTCACCACCACCCACCACACCCCCACCCCGACCCGCGCCTACCGCACCGGCGACCTCGTCCGCTGGCTCCCCAACGGCACCATCGAATTCCTCGGCCGCATCGACAACCAAGTCAAGATCCGAGGACTCCGTATCGAACTCGGCGAAATCGAAGCCACCCTCACCGACCACCCCGACATCGCCCTCACCACCGTGATCGTCCGCCAGGACACCCCCACGACAAACGACTCACCGCCTACTACACCACCCACACCAACAGCCCCCATCCCCAGGCCGACCTGCGAACCCACTGCCGCCACCGCCTCCCCGACTACATGGTCCCCAACCACTTCGTCCACCTCGACAAACTCCCCACCACCACCAGCGGCAAAGTCGACCGACGCGCCCTCCCCGCACCCACCACCGCACCCACCACCCACACACCCCCACGCACCCCCATCGAAACCACCATCACCACCATCTGGGCCGACACCCTCGACACCCCCGACCTCGGCATCCACGACAACTTCTTCGACCTCGGCGGCCACTCCCTCGCCGCCACCAAAGCCGCCAACCGCCTGAGACACGCCGGGTTGGACGTGACGGTGCGGCAGATCATGGAGTGGCAGACCGCCGCCGAGCTGGCCGCCGCGATCGAGGAGAGCAGGAGCGCGACGAAGGCGATCGTCTACAAGCTGTCCGCTGGCGAGGCCGCTCCGGACCTGCCGAAGCTGTTCTGCGTGCACCACAGTGGCGGTACGCCGCACTCGTACGGACAACTGGCTCGCCTGCTGCGTGACGACTGCACGACGTACGGCATCCAAGCAGTGGGCATGGACCGGTCCGAACGGCCCCTGCGGGAGTCCGGGGAGATCGCCACGCGCTACTGGCAGGCCATCAAGTCGGTCCAGGCCGAGGGACCCTACTACGTCCTCGGCTGGTCGCTCGGCGGCGTCATCGCCCACGAAGTCGCCCGCCAGGGCGCCGACGACATCGCCTGCGTCTTCCTCGTGGAACCGCCGGTCCACGGCCCACGCCTCGAGAAGCGGCTGCGGCCGAGTGTCGAGCTGTACGCACGGGCGGCGGAGCTGTGGGAGGTCGGCCAAAACACCGACCGCGAGACCCGGGAGGCGCTCACTGCCGAGCTGCGGCGCATAACGAAGCCGCTGGAGGTCCCCCCGGACGCGGTCGGCCTCGACGAATGGTATCCGTACGAGACGCTCGGGCTGCTGCTCGATGCCATGCTCCGGCATCGCCCCTCGCCCTCGTCGGCCCCGGCTGTGCTGTTCGTCAGCGACGAGGTTGCCCACAGCCGACAGGGCTCCGACGTGAACGAGCGCGATCTAGCCGAATATCTGGGCCACTGGAAGGCCCTCCACTACAACACGCCCCGGGTGGAACGCACCCCCGGCGACCACGGCGCGATGCTGACGGAAGTCCCGTCCGCCGAAAGGGTCGCGGAGGTCATCCGTACTGCCTTCCCCTCCCCGCCCGTGTCGTCCGACGCCACCGAGAACCAACACGCGAGTTGATCAAGGTGAACGTCGTTGCTGGAGTGCTGGAAAGCAACCACGGCCGCAGTGCCGTCGCTTTCCACGCCAGGTTGGAGGCGCTCATGGACAACGAGTGGGTACTCTCGGGGAGCGTAGGACGAACGCGAGTGGCCGGATCCAAGAGTGGGACGACGCGGGGAAGCACCGGGGCCTCTACCGGATCGTGTTCGACACCGACCTGTACTTCACGGGGCTGGGCATGCCCCGCATGCCCCCGACCTATCCAGAGGTCACGAACACGTTCCAGGTCTAAGACGAGAGGGCGGAGCACCGGGTGAACGTGACCTTCTCGGCTCATACTCGGCGGTCTTCACCGCCATGTAGGCCACAGGGACTCCTCGTCCGTCTCCGCCTCTCTGAGGCGGGCGAGGACCGGTCCGGCTAACTCCGGCGCCCATCGGGAAGGCCAATTCCCCCGCTTCGGCCAGGGGCTGCTCTGCGGCCCTCGGATCACCCGCGGCCCGGGGCGTGCAGGCTGACCAGCGCCTTGGCCTCCTCGGTAAGGATTTTCATGAGCCGGATGAACGGCAGCACCCACCGCAGGTGAGCCACCGCCTGGTCGGCGCCCCAGGTGGCGAGCGCCAGCTCGCCCAAGGTCACCAGGATGCGGCCCGTGACCAGGCGCTCGTCGTTGGCCTCCGCGTGCACGAGGGCGCGGTGCAGGACGTCGGCGACCTCACCCGTCTCGCCTCGCCGGAACCGGCCGGAGCTCATGCTGTGCAGGGCGTAGCCCTCACCGGTGTGGTCTCCGATGAGTCGGACGATGTCGAGCACCTGGTCGAAGGCCGTCAAGGCGGCGCCGTACTCTCCGCCCTTCAGATAGGTCTGACCCAGCCGGTGCAGCACCTGGGCCTTGACACAGTGGCCCAGGCCTTTCCGGCTCAGCCAGAGGGCCTCGACGAGAAGCGGACCGGCCGCGGCCTCGTCGCCCATGTCCGGTCGGAGCTGAGCAAGGCTGTACAGCACGTAGGCCACGGCGACGGAGCGGTCACCGCCCTTGCGGGCCGCCGCGAGGGCCACCTCGTGGGTGTCGCGCCAGTCGTCAAGGCACACATGGGTCTCCAGGGATGGCACGGCGGTGACGGCTAGGGCCCCAGCGATGCTCGGCGAGCCCCACCATGACGGTCCGCCGGACGCTGGAACACAGCATCTGCGCTCCTGGGAAAATCATGGAAGAGGCTCGGCCAGGATCCGATCCACAGTCTTGTCGGGCAGTGGATAGAGGGAAGGACACGTTGGTCACTCCGGATCAGGACATCACGCCCGCTCTCGCGGCAGGAAGATGACAGCCGAGCACCCGGAACAGCGCGGCCTCGCGTTCCTCCGCAGTCTCCTCGGCAGCGAGCCGTTCCCGGGCGAAGACTCGGATGAGGCTGAGCAGCCGGTACTGGCGGTCACGTCCAATCACGGTTCCGTCAGTGTCCAGCAGCTGCGCATCGGAGAGTTCGTTGATCAGTTCCCGGACCGCCGTCTCGGGGAGGCCGAGGAGCGCCATGCCAGCCCAGACGGAGAAGGGCCCCTCCTCCAGGACGGCGAGACGCCGGAGAAGCCGGCGGGCGCCCTCGCTGACGCTGTCGTACAGGAGGGAGAGGGTGGCCCGGACGCTCACGTCGGCGTACTTGAGCTCGTCGAGCCTGCGCGTCTCGTCCTCCAGCCGCTCCACTAGTTCGGTCACCTCCCAGTGCGGCCGGGCGGCGAGCCGGGCGCCTGCGATGCGCAGCGCCAGGGGAAGATGGCCGCATAGATCGGCAAGTGCTTCCGTGGCCTCTGGCTCCGACGCGACGCGTTCCGCGCCCGTTATGCGGCCGAGGAGTTCCGCGGACAGCTCTGGGGGGAAGGTTGTGACGTCGACGCGGACCGCTCCCGCGAGGCTGCCGATGTGCCGCCGACTGGTGATGATCACGGCCGAGGTGGGCTTACCCGGCAGGAGCGGCCTGATCATGCTCTCGTCGGCAACGTTATCGAGGACAATCAGCATGCGTCGTTTGGCGAGCAGCGCGCGGTACATCTCAGCCCGTTCCTCTACGCTGTCGGGTATCGCGGTGCCGGTGACGCCGAGGGCACGCAGGAAGCGTTCCAGGATCTGGGCGGAGCCGACCATGGTGCGCGCTTCACCGTGCAGGTCAGCGAAAAGCTGGCCATCGGGAAAGTTCGCGGCGACCCCGTGGGCCACGTGCACGGCCATGGCCGTCTTGCCGACGCCCGGTTTGCCGACAATAGAGACAATAGGCACCGCGAGCGGGGGCTGCTCCTGAGAGGAGAAGAGCAGGCGTTCGCGGATGCTGGCGACCAGCTCGCCGCGTCCCGTGAAGTCGGCGATGTCGGCGGGCAGCATCTCAGGCATGCCGAGGGCGGCTGCCGTGTGAGCGCCCGGGGCAGCCGTCCCGCGCCTGCCCTTCAAGTCGAGCCGGGGGTCCGTGATGAGGATGGAGTGTTCGAGCCGTCTCAGCCGAGGATCGGGTTCCACGCCGAGTTCTTTGAGCATCCACTTCCGGGTATCGCGGTAGACCTGTAGAGCCTCCGTCTGACGGCCGGAGCGGTAGAGCGCCAGCATGAGCTGTCCGCGCAACCGTTCACGGAGCGGAAATTCGTCGATGAGTCCGATGAGATCGCCGACCAGTGCGCTGTGCCTGCCGAGGGCGAGCTCCAGCTGGAGGCACTCCTCGGTGGAGGTGATCCGCTGCTCGGTGAGCCTGCTGGCGCCGGACCGGATGACCTCGCTGACCATGCCCCCGAGGGCGGCGCCGCGCCACAGTCCGAGCGCCTGGCGGTACGTGGCGGCGGCTTCCTCCTTCTGCCCCGCGTCGCGCAGCTTGCGCGCCTCGCCGACGAGGAGACGGAAGCGGAGGGAGTCGAGGCTTTCGCCGCTCGCTCGCACCATGTAGCCCTGGGAGTGCGTGCGGATGACGTCGTCGATGCCGTGGTTGCCGAAGAGGCGCCGCAGGGCCGAGATACTGATCTGGATCTGGGCCCGGGCTGTGGGCGGGGGCGCCTCCTCGTAAATGGCGCGGACTAGGCGGTCTAAACTGACCACCTGATTGGCCTCGAGAAGGAGGGTTGCGAGCACGGTCTGCTGGCGGACGCCGCCGAGATTCAGCGGCTTGGAGTCGACGCTCGCCTCGAACGGGCTCAAAATTCGGTACTCGACTTTATGTGGATGAGCGTGACCACCGTCGCTGCGTGCAGCTAATTTTGGCCGCTGCCCCATGTTTTCACCCCCAGACATTCGCGCCTGTCGCCGGAAAACCAGGGGCCCCTGGGGGGCTGTTACCTCACTTTTGTCGATACTTGTCCCGTAGGTAATGGGCTGCTGAGGCATGTGAATCTCTCCAAGCTAGCGGGACAACTACTGCAATGAGACCTGCACAGTCCGCACCTTCAGTAAAACGAGCACCATAGGCCTTGCAATGAGGAGCCGCAACCGAATCGCTACGTTCATCCTGGTGCGCCGGATGGTGCAGCAAACTCGCGGTGAGAGCGACCACCAAGGATACGGGGATATGGTCAAGGGCATACGTCGAAGACGTTGGCAGTCAGTTCAGAGGCTATGAGGACGGCGTCGCCGATAAGTCCGTGATTTGGATGCCAATGCTCTGCGAGCATATCCCCGGTATGTGTACGGGCGGTGCTGATCGGCAGGAGGTGGTCCGTCAGGTCAGCAGTGACAGCATGAAATAACACGGGAATCCGTAGGTAGAAGTGAGTTCTTCTGCCCGACCTACGTCACGCACTGCAGGGAGTACCCACAGAACGTCGAGCCGGGAACCGCTGCGGATTGAAGAACGGTGTATCAAGCTCATGCGGCCATTTCACCTGATGGCACCGGAGCTGTTTGAGGGCGATGGCAGTATTCTCTGCGATCAGACTCATGTCGGCATCCCTGGTCACTGCGACAGCGATGTATGCGTGGCTGCCAGCCGCGAACAGATACAGACAGGTATCCTCGAACTGAATCGAAGTCTGCTTCCAGGAGGACCCCTCTGCGGAGCACAGGGCAGACGCATGCCGACTGGCAGCCTGTATAGACGACAGTGCAGCGGCAACTCGCTCTGCCGTGTGTGTAGCAATTCCGTCCGAGCTCGACAGGCTGCCGCCATCCGCAGACAGCAACAATGCATGAAGAGCCCCAGGAGTGCGAGCGAGCTGGTCCAAGGGTGGGCTCATGAGGACATCCTCCATTCATTGGAGCGGACACAAGCATGCGAAAAAGGTCAGGATCCAAGGGAGCAAGGAACTGCTGTCGCCCGGGATTGCTAGAAATCTGCACTGAGCGGAGAGACTGATGCGGACGCGCGGCCAGGGAGAGACATCACGTGCCAGTTCCTCGAACGTGAGACTGCCCATCATGGCGATCCCGAGAACGCGTATTACATCGCAGATGAGGAAGGGCACCTTGGTAGTCACAGCGGCAGCACTGCCCCCACTGGGCTTAATAAGTAGACACGCTCTACGATCGATCTGTTGGCAGTAGCACTGCACCGTGGCGTCAGGGCCGCGAGGGTGGGTGGCGCGCGCCAGCAGCCCCGAGGCTCAGCATGATCGACAACCGCGTATACCGCTGATTCACCGCATTCTCGACTGCCGCGTCGCGGGCGCTTGGCGTTCTTGAAGCCAACGCCCTGCCTGCTGGGCTGGGCGGTGAAGCGGTGCGACTGTGTGGCGAGGCAGACGACAGCTGCCGAACCCGCCGACAGGCACCCCAGTAGTGCGTCCGTCATCGGATCCTCAAGCTTGGTCGGCAACGAGTTGGCACATGTTAGGGCGGCCGCCGTAATCTCCCGGTGACCAGCTTCCCCCACTCTTCAGCATCCCGCGGGCTGAGAAAAGCGTTTCGCTGTTGCCTGAATGACGAAACACTGGCGGGGAGCGAAGAGTTAACGTCAGACTCCCGAACGGAGAGGCCATCTCAAGAGGGGACCGCATGCCGCCTACCACTTCCACACATCTGTCCGTTGTCATCGATACGGACCCTGGGGTAGATGACACCTGGGCGATCCTGTTCCTAGCTGCTCAGCCGGACGTCGAGATCGTCGCAATCGGAGCAGCGCATGGCAATGTGCCCGCTGCCATGGCGGCGGCCAATGCCTTACGCGTGCTCGACGTCGCCGGCCTGGACCACGTACCGGTTGCCGTCGGGCATCCAACCCCCCTCCAGCAGCCCTTGCAGACAGCCGAGTTCGTGCATGGAGACGATGGGCTCGGTGGCAAGGCTGGCCCCCCGTCACCGCGCCAGGCCAGCACGGAATCATCAGCGGAACAGCTTGTGCGCCTGGCCAGGCAACGGTCAGGAGAACTGACATTGCTCGCCCTGGCACCGCTGACCAACGTCGCCCTCGCGCTTCGCATGGAGCCGAATCTCCCTAGGCTTCTACGCCGTGTGGTGTTCATGGGCGGCGCGTTCCGCGTGCCAGGCAACATCACTGCCTGGGCCGATGCGAACACCGCTCATGATCCGGAAGCGGCCGAGGAGGTTCTGCGTGCGGGGTTCGAGCTGACCATGGTGCCGATGGACATAACCGTGCACGCATGGGTTGACGAAGACTGGCTGAAGCGCATCGCGGATGCCGACACCCCTGCGGCCCGCTTCGCATCATCCGTGCTCGACACCTATCTCGCTATCTACAGTGACGCTCACAACACCGTCGGCTGCCTCATGCACGACCCCATCGCTGCAGCCATCATGGTTGATGAGTCATTGGCCACCTACAAGGAGCGGCAGGTCGTGGTCGAGCTCGCGGGGCATGCGCGTGGCGCCACACTGGTCGACGAACGGAAATTCAGCATCCTCCAAGGGGGCATCCCCGACCAGCGACCGCCCGTGCGGATAGCCGCCACAGTGGATGCCCCCACCGCTATGGACCGCGTGCACCGGGCTCTGCTCATCCCTGAGGCTAGTCAGTAACCGAAAGCGTTCCGGCCTGAGGCCATGCAGCCAGCCGGTCTCGCAGTCGCGCAGCTCGAGGATCGCCAAGCTGGTCGAACAGTCTCCACGCCCGCTCGCACGCCTTCCGCGCCTCTTCCCACCGGGATAGCTCCTCGAGGAGTTGAGCGCGGAGGTCGTGCGCGGCAGCCTGCCCCCAGTCGTTGCTGCCCTGGTAGTGGCACTCGGCGCTTCGATCTAGACATTGCACTGCCTGCACCAGTGCGCCGTGCTGCTGGTGCAGATGAGCGCGTCGCTCCCAGAACATCCCCTCGCCGAAGAGGTCGCCCATCCGGCGGTGCAGCTCCAGCCCCTCCTTGAACCCGGCTTCCGAGGCCGCAGCGTTTCCCAGCAGCCCGTCGGCTTCGGCGAGACTGCATCGCGCCACGGCTTCCCCGTGCAGGTCCCCGGTCTGCCGGAAGGCATTCAGAGCCTGGCTGAAGTACGCGTGTGCCAGCGGCGTTTCTTTTCGGTCGGCGGCGATGAACCCCAAGGCTTCGAGGCACCAGGCCTGGCCCTGCCGGTCACCGTTGCGGCGGCGCAGCGTCAGGGCCTGTGTGACATGCTGTTCCGCTCGGTCGTAGTCCCCGGACTGACGGTATGCCTCTCCGAGATTCATCTCGACCCAGGCCTGGTCGCCGGGGCGGCCGTACGTCGCTGCCGCCTCTAGTCCGATCGTGTGGCTGGAGATCCACATGCTCCAGGGCTTGCGCAATAGCAACCAGTTCCACAGCCGCACTGGGATGTGCCACGCCTCTGGAAGTCGGTACCGTGCGGCGAGTCGGACCATCGGGACAGCTGAGTCCCGCACCTCCTCATCTAGCCAGGCTCGTGCTTCTTCCGCCGCGGTATCGCTGGTAAAAGTCAGCGGGATGACTCCAGCGGGGGGCGGTTCTAGCAGTGGGACTTCCCGTTGCGGGGCCAAAGCAATGTTGGCGGCATCTACGCTGAGCGTGTACCACGACGTCAGCCGGTGGGCCGCAGCTACCCGTTCGGTCTGTGATTCCTCAACTGCGGCCCGATCGGCCGCATAATTGCGCAGCAGATCGTGCGTCCAGTACCGGTCCAGTCCGGTCTCCTCCACCAGGTGGACAGCCACCAGTTCATCCAGAAGAACCCGAGTGCGGGCCAGCGGGTACCCGGCCAAGGCTGCTGCAGCGGCTGCGCTAATGCGCGCGCCGGGGTAGAGGCCCAGCAGTCTGAACATCCGTGCTGTATCTTCGTCCAGCGCTTGGTAGGACAGGTCGAACACTTTGCGCACGGTCAGGTCGTCGTCGTCGCGGTCAGCCAGCACATCAAGGCGGTCCTCACTGGACAGCTCGTCGGCTACATGCGATATCGGCCAATGGAGATGAGTCGCCAGCCGTTCTGCCGTGATCCGCAGGGCCAACGGCAGATGCGCGCACCGGAGCGCCACCGCCCGGGCCGCGTCGTACTCGTCGTCCACCCGCTTCCCTCCGACAACCCCGCGGAGCAACTCGAGCGACTCTTGGTTCTCCATCGGGGCGAGGGACAGACGCCGGGCTCCGGCTGTGACGCCCAGCCCGGTCAGACGTCGCCGACTGGTCACTATTACGGCGCAGGAAGGAGCCCCCATCAGCAGCGGCTTGACCTGCTGCGAGTCGACTGCATTGTCTAGCACAACAAGGACATGCCGGTCGGCCATCACAGTACGGAACAGCGCGGACCTTGCTTCAAGCTCGTCAGGCACGGACTCCGTTCCCAGGGCAGCTAGGAAGCCCTCAAGTACCTGCATAGGATCAGCTGGGCGACCTTGGTGGGAGTGTCCTTGGAGGTCGGTAAAAAGCACCCCCCCGGGAAAGCGGCTGGCTACACGATGTGCCCACTGGATGGTCAGCGCGCTCTTGCCCACGCCGGGAGGCCCGTCGATCGCCACCGTCAGGGCCGTGCCAGCCCGCTCGGCCTTCGCGAGAGCGTCATCGAGCCCACGTAACGCATCGGCGCGGCCGACGAAGCCCGCATCGGCAGACGGTAACTGGGCCGGAAGTAATCGGACACGGGCCTCCAGCCGAGCTAGCTCCAGCAGCTTGCCGCGCGCTGACAGAGCGTCATCGCAGCTACGAGCTAATGCCAAAGTGGGCGCAGCTTGCCCTCGTTCTATCCTGCTGAGCCATCCCGGGCTGTAATGCACTATGCGCGCAAACTGACGCAGCGACAGGCCTCGCTGAGATCGAAGGTGGCGCAAAGCGGCGTTGAACTGTCCAGGCATGGCGAATATTCCTCTCTTGGTACATTCCTCACTCCAGCATCGTTGCCTTCGACAGAGCCCTGAAGGGCGATCTCACCGAACCTGCCGTGTCGACCGCCGGATGGCCACATGGATGCAGGACTCGACCTCCGGGCACGGCTTGATGCCGGGACCAGGTCCCCAGCGACTTGTGGCAACGATCCTGGGAGCGAGAACGGCCAGGCTCGCACGGTCGAGGAGCCCTACGATTGGTGGCCTTGCCGCGACGGCGACGTTGACGACGCCTTCGGCGTACATGCGCGTCAAGGTCTCGACCGGGCGGTGGTCGTCGTAGTCGTAGGTGCCCCTGGCTGAGGGCGACGTAGTTGCCCGACGGCAGCGCGCATGCCAGCCGCTCGATAAACCCTGCCGAATCGGCACCGTCGGGTACGACGAGGAACACCGACGCCAGCAGTAGCCCAATCGGCGCATCGAAGTCGATAAGGTCCCGCATCACATTGACCCCCAAGATGGAGCCGGGTTCGTGAAAATCGGCGGCGAGGTGGCCAGCCCGGTCGTCGACAGCGAACGAAGCCCGCTGATTCGCAGTGATCATTGCTAATTGATCGACGTAGCCAACGCGGCAGCCTGGATCTGCGGCCTGCGCAACGTCGTGTCGGCCAGACTCAGATCGCCAGGCCAGCTATCTCTCCTGTCCCCCAGCAAGCGCGCGTGCAGCTGCGCCCCATGCACGTGCATGCTGATGTCGGTCATGCTGCTGCTCTCCAGTGATCACGCATCCGCTCTAGTAGTCGTTGTGTCTCGTCACCGCGCGGAGTGGCCTGCGCGGCTGTCTGATTCAGAACCGCTGTGTAGGCCGCGGCCGTTGGCTTGTCTACGAAGGCGAGTCTCTCTAGATGCTGCACGCAGACGATTGGGTTGGCCCCGACGAGATGCCGCCGCTGTGCAGGTGGGCCGGCGCGGCACACCCCCACGGGTTCGCGGTGCTCGCAAGGGCTGCGAGACGATTCCGCCCCCGACAATGCCCCTCCCATGTCCAGCAAGGTCCACCAAATCGCCTGCAACAGCTACTGGGCCACTCGACCGCCAGCTTCACATGAGTCCATAGGACGAGCCGGGGCCGTGACCCAGGAGGTCCGTCCCGCCGCATCGGCTCGCCAGACCGCATACGGCGGCTAGAAGCCGATCACGGTGCTCGGTCAGAACTGCGAGCTGGTACGCCTGATTAATCTCAGCTACGGTCAACAGGTGAACAATCTGCCACGCTACGTAGCGAGGCGTCAACTAGCGTTAATCAGTTGGGGGGTCGTTCGCCGATGGACACGTTCAGTGAGCGCCTGAACAGGCTCTTTGAGGTGGTGCACCCTCAAGATCGAGGCCCATACTCGAACCAGGAAGTTGCCAAGCTACTGCACGAGCGCGGCGGTCCGACCCTCTCCCACGTCTACTTGTGGCAGTTGCGTACCGGCCGGCGCGACAACCCCACCAGGCGGCACCTGGAGGCACTTGCCGAGTTCTTCGGCGTACCTGTGGCCTACTTTTTCGACGACGGCATCGCGCTCCAGGTCGAGTCCGCGATCGCCCTGTGGCAAGGCCTCAGGAACAACCAGCAAGTCCAGAAGATCGCCATGCGAGCGGCCCATCTGACCCCCGAAGGCCAGGCTGCCGTTCTCGGGGTGGTGGAGCAGATCTTGAGAGAAGCCTCCGCCACGGCACCCATGGATGGTGACGACGACTGAGCGGGCAGCGCAACCGCACCGGCACACCGGCGTGACCGTTCAGCAATGGTATCGGGATCATGGAGAGAGTCGTGGACGTAAAGAGAATGCGGCGGGTGTGCGCCGAGTTATTCCGCGGACTGAACCTGCGGGTGCCTACTGAGCCAGACATTCTGTTCTCGGCGTTATGCAAGGAGATGACAAAACGGCACGATCGGCCTGTCGAACACCGCCTGGTTCCCTTTCCTGCCGGTACTGTCAGCGGCCTGTGGGTCGCCACCACAGATCGCCACCTGATGCTGATCGAGGCCAACACGGCTCCTGACCACCAACTGGTCATCCTCGGGCACGAATTCTGGCACTTGGAGGCCGACGCCGGGCGTGTACAGCCTGTCGACTCAACCGAAGCCTCGGCCTTGCTCGCGCCGAGCGTGGACGCCGACACTGTGCAGAAGATTGCCACCCGGGTTGCTGCACGCACTAACTGCGGGCAAGACGACGAAACCGCCAGTGAACTATTTGGTTCCATGCTTGGCAGCAAGGGCCTGCACTGGCTGGAAGACCGGGGACGCTCTCTGCCTGCCTCGTCCACAGCGCTAGTCCACCGTCTCCACGCATCCCTGGGACTCCCCGAAGGCCCGGGGGCGCCACAGTGAGCAACGCGATCTACTGGATCCTCGCCGGCAGCACGTGGACTGCCTTCTTCATCAAGGCCCCCGGCCTGCGCCTATCAGCGCGGAACCCACTCTACCTATCCGTGTGCGGTGTCCTCCTCCTCAGCGGGGCGACATACCTCTGCAGCAATCCCAGTTTCGTCTCTACCATGGACGACCTGATTGGCGTTACCAACCTCACACTCCTGCTCGACCGTGCGATGTTGACCGCTATCAGCGCCATCATCCTGACCCTGATCATGTACTGGCGGGGCGGGCCGAAGAATACTGTTGTCGCACGCACCGCTCGATGGCTGCTCACGACCTACGCTGTCATTGTTGTCGCAGAGGTGATTCTATTCATCCTGGGCGATACCCCCGTCGAAACACCCCTCGAATTCGACACCTACTACGCCAACACGCCCTACATACGCTGGATGATCGCGCTCTACCTGCTAGCTCACGGTATCGCCGCCATCATAGCCACCACCCTATGCTGGCGCTGGTCCGCAGGTCTCACCGAGCCCCTCTGGCTGCGACGCGGACTACGTGTCCTGACCTGCGGCTTCCTCCTCAACATCTGCTTCGACATCACAAAAATCACGGCCGTGGGAGCCAGATGGGACGGCACCAACTGGGACTTCATGAACACCACGGGCGCACCCGTGTGCGCAACCTTGTGTACTACCGCCACCACAATTGGCTTCATCCTTCCACTGGTCGGCGACCGTATGTCCACCGCACGAGCCGATCTGACCACGTATCGTGAGCTGCACTCATTGTGGAAGGCTCTACGCACAGCCACCCCCGACATCGCTGCCCCCGTGCCCATCCCTTGGTGGAACCTGGATTTACGGCTGACCCGGCGCATCACAGAAATTCATGACGGCCGCCTCGCGCTGCGCGCATACCGCGATCCTGCCGTCGCCGCAGACGCCACCGAACAGGCCCGGGTAGCCGACCTGGCCCCCGATGATGCGAATGCGGTAGTCGAAGCGGCCGTCCTGGCCTCAGCCATCAGACGCAAGGCCACCAGTCTTAAAGCCCCACCTGTCACGACTGGCCCCACGACGACAGCAACCGAGGTCCCCCTCCCGCGCGTGGCTCTAGTCCAAATATCCCGTGCGCTACAGCATTCGCCCATCATCGCTGCCGCGTGCACACTCGCACCTCATCAGGAGATTTCCACCCATGGCCCCGCCAATCAATAGCACCGTCCCGACACCCCGTCGTGCAGTCGTCCTCGGCGCAAGCCTGACCGGGATGCTTGCTGCCACCGTATTGGCCGACCACGCCGACGAGGTCATTGTCGTTGACCGCGACAACCTCCCGAACGGGCCTGTCCGCCGACCGGGCCTCCCACAAGCCCGCCACGTCCATATGTTGTGGTCGGGAGGAGCCCGAGCAATCGAAGCCTTAGTCCCGGGCCTGGAGGAGCGCTGGCTAGCTGCCGGCGCACGCCGTGTTCATATGCCCGCAGACCTGGTCGCACTGACCGCGCACGGTTGGACGCGGCGTTCACCGCACACGCAGTACCAAATCGCCTGCACCCGCGACCTCCTGGACGCAGTAGCTCGGGAGCACACCCTCGACAGGCCAGGCATCACCGTCCGCACCCGCACGCACGCCGACGGCCTCATCGGTGACCAGCACCAGGTACGCGGCGTACGCCTTCGACATCTTGAGACTGGCGCCGTCACCGACCTGGAGGCATGCCTTGTCGTGGACGCGACTGGCCGCGGCTCTCGTGCCCCGCAGTGGTTATCCCAGCTGCACCTTCCACCCGTTCGCGAAGAAATCGTCGATCCCGGCCTGGTCTATGCCACGCGCGTCTTCCGCGCCCCAGCCGGCGGGGAGAACTTCCCGGTAGTCACCTTCCAGGCCGACCCCAGCGACGGCACACCTGGACGGATGGCAACGCTGGCCCCCATAGAAGGAGCCCGGTGGCTGGTCACCCTGGCCGGCACTCGAGGCGCTGAACCCACCGCTAGACCTGAGGAGTTCGAGCCCTTCGCCCGTCAACTCCGCCACCCCCTGGTCGCCGACCTCATCGCCAACGCCGAGCCGCTCACCGACGTCCACATCACCCGAGCCTGCAGCAACCGGCGACGCTTCTACGAACAGATGCGTTCGTGGCCGTCCGGATTCATCGTGCTAGGGGATGCAGTTGCTGCCTACAATCCGGTATACGGGCAGGGCATGTCCGTTGCAGCCCAGGGAGCCACCACCCTACGACACATGATAGGCAAACACGGGCTACAAACGACAAAGCTGGCGCGCCATGTCCAGCCCGCGATCGGCCGCCTGGTCCAAGGACCCTGGAACGTGACCACAGGCCAGGACAGTCAGTATCCCGGGGCAGTGGGGAAGCAGCGACCGGTGGCCGCCCGGCTGGTGCACGCCTACGTGGTTCGGCTGATGCGTACAGCCAATGGCCGGAAAGCCGTCACTCGCGCCCTGTATGACGTCATGTCCCTTTCTGCCCCATCACGACGCCTTTTTCATCCCAGCGTTGTCTTACAAGTATTACTCGGCCCGGGCCAGCCGCCTCTCACCGAACCTCCGCTCAGCCCCACCGAACGTGCGTACTTCTCGAGACCTTGAAGACACGCGCAAAAGAGCCCTCAGCGGCATGCTCGCGAAGGGGCCTCTCCGCGCAGGCGGAGGTGAACCGGTGACGAGCAGTGACAGAGCGGCGGAGACGGTGTCCTCTCCGCGCAGGCGGAGGTGAGCCGGTGCGGCGCGGGTCATCCTCTTTTCAGGTGGTGGTCCAGTCCCGAAGCTGGCGAGCGATCCGGGCGATACCCAGGGAGCCTGCCGATGCGTCGCGGACGAGAGCGACCGCGTTTTTCGGCGTGTAGCTGAGGGGGTGTCCGTTCAGGGCGAGAAAGGCTTCGGCGCTGTGCCATGCGAAGGCCTCGTTCGAGTGCTCCAGACACGGGAGTTTCACCAGGGTCTGAAGCAGCGCGGCTGCCTTGAGGTGAGAAGAGCCGTAGATGTCACGCTCCATGACCCGGGCATACATGCGTTCGACGGCGGCGTAGAGCGGTCCGAGGTCGTCGACCTGTGGGTCGCCGGGGAGCCGCTCGGCGGCATGCAACAGGAAGGGGACATCGAGGCGGGGCGGCTGGTGAGGGTCGGGCTGGCTCACGCGGCGTGGCCCTGCCCGTGGTTTTCAAGGCTGCGGCGTGCTTCCTGCTCGGCGGCGCGCTGTTCGGAGTTGGGATCGATGCCACTGGGTTCGGCGGCGAAGGCCTCGTGGCTGCGGGCTACCGAAGCCTCGAAGTGCTCCAGGAACGTCGCTTCGACTGCCGTGGCACGCTCGAAGGCTGCCGACAGGATGTAGTCCTGCATGCTGACGCCGGCGTTCTTGGCTGCGGCGGCGATTGCAGCGCGCTGCCGTGGGTCAGGGAAGCGCAGGCTCATGGCCTTGGGTTCTTTGGACTCGCTCATGATACCGACGGTATCAGCGATACCAGATGATCGCTGCTTCCTGCCCCACAATGGGACCAGAGATGGTGACCTGCGACCGATCGGCAACTCGATGCGCTCTGCGCGCTGGCGGAGGTGAGCCGGCTCTGGGCCCGGCCCGACACCGTCCTATCCGCGCGAGCGGATGACCGTCGTACGCGGCGCAGCGAGATGGGGGCAGACCGCTACGCTCCTGCCTATGGCCAACGGTCTCGGGTTCACGTGCTCATGCCTTTGCGACTCATGCCGCGCTGCCGATGGGCTACTTGACCACCGCTCCACGCGTTTGCGGGCGGAGATTCGCCGATGCTCCCTGACCAGGACGGGCAAGGGTGGCTGCTGGAGCGGCGGCATGTGGAGGCCCTGCTCGCGCTGGACTCCCACCCCAGCCTGTGGGCCCTGACCATGGAGCAGGAGGACCGCTACGAGGGCAGCGCGCAGAAGCAGGACGAGCGGGAGAGGGAGCAGGCCAGCCGGACTCTGGAGCGCATAGGCGAGGATGAGGCCGACCGTCGGGCGGCGGCCGCGGCCGACCTCCACGACGGCCCGACCCCCGACGATCCGTACGCGCTGGAGCTCCAGGAGTGCCCCGTATGTGACTACGAGGCGTTCAGCTCCGACGATGGCGACGAGCTGGGCATGCGGGTCGGCACCGGTGAATGCCTGGTGTGCCACTACCGGCGCAGCCCGGCCATCGCCAACGCCATCGCGCGCCAGATGGAGTGGGAAAGATGCTGGGAGCGCGACTGACCGAACGGCATCGGACGGGTTGTCGCCTCGGATAAGCCCTGGTTATCCGACGCGGCGCGCTGTTGCAGTTCAGGAACGGGGCGGCGGCAGCGCCGAGCCGGGTTCGGTCAGCAGCGCGTCGCGGTCGGCAGGACATGCACGGTGCGCACGTTCGCGCCCGGCACCCCGGTATTGGCCGCCGCGATCAGCTTCGGTGCGCTCCAGCACAGCTTGGTTCCGTACGCGGGGGCGTCGGGGACGACGACCAGGCGGCCGGTGTCCGCATCGAACTTCACCGCCTGGGCGCGGCCGCTGCGAGGATGTCGTCGAACCGGGCGAGGACGCCGCCCCCGGCGGCCGGGGCGACCATGCCGCGCTCGGTCATCATCATCGTGATCGCGGTGCCGAGTCCGAGCGCCTCGCGGCCGTCCCGCCGTACGGCCTGTCCGGTGCGCCGCTTCGGCTTCTGCTTGCGGTGGCCGCGGTTCTTCTTCGCCTGCTCGCCGGCAGCGGCCAGGGACTGGCCTGCGAGGTCGACGCCGCTCGGCTCGGTGGCCATGCGATCACCGCCCCGGCCGCGTCGCCATCGAGGGGCCGGGCGGCGCGCTCGCGCAGCCGGTCCCTCGCGGTCTGCTCGTGCAGCTGCTCCAGCCGCGTGGCCAGGAGGTACTGGGCGGTGCGTTTCCCGGGCGGCGTCGGTGGCCTTCGTCGCGGCGGTCACCGATTCCACGCCGACCGGGTTCGCGCGGAACCAGCGGCGGTTCTGCTCGGTCGCATACGCCCGCCGTGCCTCCGCCTCGGCTTCCTCGGCCTGGCCCAGCATCGCCAGGGCGCACCGCCGGTACTCCGGTGCCGCTTGTTGCACCGCCTGGAGCGCGGCGAAGGCGAGCGCGGCCGCCGCCGCGACCCGGTTCGTGTTCAGCTCGCCCGGCTCCACCAGCTCCATGACTCGCGCCGGGCGGCCTCGATGTCGGCTTCCAGGGACTCCCTCACGCGGGCGGTGATGGCCGCGACGGCGTCCGCATTGTTCAGATCGGCGGACCAGGCGCCGCGACCAGGCCGGCCTCCACGATCAGCTCCTCGGACGACAGGGCCGGGACTACCCGGCTGGGCACGGGTGTCCGGTGCCCAAGCGCATACAAGAGCGCAGTGGCTCAGGAGGGGGACCCATCAGACCGACCTCATGCCGGGGCCACCCGTGATACTCAGTACTGCTCGGTGTTTCCCTTGGCCGACTTCTCACCGCCAGTTCCCGGCCTGCTCTACGGTGAGTGGCCCGGAGCCGGTGTTTCCGGCGGAACATCGAGACCAGGCGGGTAACAGGGGGGCGTGAGTTGGAGATCGAGCTGGCGGACGCGGTCGCGGCAGTACGGGACGAACTGCTGGAGGCCGCGGCACGCGGTGCGGGGCAGGATCTGGCGTTCAAGGTCGGGCCGGTGGAGCTGGAGTTCGCCGTGGAGCTACGCGCCGACGCCAAAGCGAAGACCGGGTTCAAGGCGTGGGTGATCAGCGCGGATGCGGAGGCGGGGGTCACCCGCGGCCGCACGCACCGGGTGACGCTGACGCTGACCCCGCAGCGCCCGGACGGGAGCGACCTCCTGGTCCACGGCGCCCCCTCCCGCCAGCAGGGTCCCGGAGACGTGAGTGGGCGCATCCCGGACTGACCGAGCCGGACGCGTTGACCGGTCGACCGGGGCGAGTAGGCCGCAGGGTCGGGTAGGGACAGCAGAACAACTGGGGGCACGGGGTGGATCGGGAACGTGTGGTCGCCGTAGACGGCGACCGTCCTGGGTCGGGATACGCGATCGCGGGTCGCCTGGTGCTGACCAGCGCCCACGTCTCCCCCGAACCCGGGGGCACGGTGAGGGTGTTCCGGCCCGGCCGGGAAGAGACCTGGTGCGGCACGGTGGTATGGCGGGGCACCCCGGGCGGACGTGACGACGCTGCCCTGGTCAGCATGGATCCGGCCTGGGCCGGGCCGCGGCAGCCGGTCCGTTGGGGGCGTACGGTGACCCACCGACCGGGCACGCCGTGTGAGACCTGGGGGGCTGCGAACCTGGTGCAGCGGCCGGGACGAGCGGTGGACACCGTGCAGCTTTCGGGCACGCTGAACCCCGGTGACCGGTTCGTCGGCAACCGGTACGTGATGAGCCTGGCCCAGCATCCACCCGCCCCTACGGGCGAGGGTGACTCGCCGTGGGGCGGGATGTCGGGGGCGGCACTGTTCTGCGGAGATCTGCTGGCCGGGGTCATCGCCTCCGACCCCGCCGGACGCGCCCACGCCCACCTCGAAGCAGTCCCCGCCTACGTCCTGACCCACGACCCCGGCTTCCACGCCGCACTGACTGACCACGCGCCCGAAGCCAACGCGACGCTCGAACCGGTCGAGTGGCAGCACCTCGCCGAACCCGCAGCACGCACCCGCCTGATGAACTCCCCCGCCACCCTGCTCCAGGCCCGCCGGCAGATCGTCCCCTTCCGCGGGCGCACCACACTCCTCACCGACCTCGACACCTGGGCACAGGAAGACGGCTTCGGCGCCAAGCTGCTGCACGGGCCCGGCGGCCAAGGCAAAACCCGGCTGGCCCAGCACCTCGCCGACACCCTCACCACGCGAGGTTGGACGGCCCTGTGGCTTCGCGCAGACGCCCCCGCGGACACGCTGGCCGACCTGTCGGCCGCAGCTGTCCCGCTCCTGGTCATCGTCGACTACGCCGAGACCCGCAGCCCACAGCTGACAGCGCTCCTGGAAGCAGCCGCCCAGCACGTCGGTGACAGCGCGTTCAAGGTGCTGCTGCTGGCCCGCACTGCCGGTGACTGGTGGAACGATCTGCACGCCGCCACCGCCACCGCCGAAGACCTCCTCGACGGCACCAAAACCATCCCCCTCCCGGCTCTCGAACCCGAACCCGACGACTCCCGCACCCAGGCCTACCATCAGGCCGTTCACAGCTACGCCGCCCACCTGCCGCATGTCCGAGGCTGGCAGCACCACGACTGGCCCACCCTGGCCGCCCCCCTCACTACCGGCACTCCCGACGGTCTGAACCGCCCCGGTTTGGACACCGCCCTGACGCTCCATATGACCGCCCTCGCCGACCTTCTCGACACCACTACCACCACCGCGGCCACCGCAGACGCCCCCACTGTCGAGGACCGGCTACTGGTCCACGAACGCCGCTACTGGACCACCACCGCCACCGCCCACCACCTCCACCCGCGCCTCACCACCGCCACCCTCACCGATGCCCTCGCCGCCGCACACCTCCTCGGAGCCGACACCCACGACCAGGCCGACACCCTCCTGCGGCACGTCCCCGCCCTCGCCGACCAGACCACCGACCGCATCCACGCCGTACGCCGCTGGATCGCCGCCCTCTACCCTGCACCCACCCCCGCCCAGCCCTGGGGCACCCTCCAACCCGACCGCCTCACCGAACACTTCACCGGCCGCCATCTCCTCCACAACCCCACCCTCGCTCACCACCTTGCCCCCACCGCCACCGAACCCCAGGCCGCCCGCCTCCTCACCCTCTACAGCCGCGCCGCCGCCCACCCCGCCCTCTGCCAGCTCGGCCCCCACCTCACCACCCTCTGCACCGACCACGCCCCCACCCTCGCCGCACCTGCCCTCGACGTCGCCACCCAGACCGAAACGCCCCAACCCCTCATCGACGCCCTCAACCACATCACTGACAACCCCACCACCCCACCAGCCCACCTCCAATACCTCGCTGAACGACTGCCCCACACCAGCTACAACCTTGCTCCCTACGCCGCCCACCTCACCCAACACCTCACCGAACACCACCGAACCCACGCCCACCGCGATCCCACCCACTTGCCGGACTTCGCCTCGAGCTTGAACGACCTCTCTAACCGGCTGGGCGATCTGGGTCGGTGGGAGGAGGCACTGAAGGCGATCGAAGAGGCGGTGGAGATCCGGCGCGGGCTGGCCCGGGACCGGCCCGACGCCTTCCGACCGGAACTCGCCATGAGCTTGAACAACCTTGCTGTCCGGCTGGGCAAACTGGGCCGGTGGGAGGAGGCACTGAAGGCGATCGAAGAGGCGGTGCAGGTGTACCGCGGGCTGGCCCGGGACCGGCCCGACGCCTTCCGACCGGAACTCGCCATGAGCTTGAACAACCTTGCTGTCCGGCTGGGCAAACTGGGCCGACAGGAGGAGGCACTGAAGGCGATCGAAGAGGCGGTGCAGGTGTACCGCGGGCTGGCCCGGGACCGGCCCGACGCCTTCCGACCGGAACTCGCCATGAGCTTGAACAACCTTGCTGTCCGGCTGGGCAAACTGGGCCGACAGGAGGAGGCACTGAAGGCGATCGAAGAGGCGGTGCAGGTGTACCGCGGGCTGGCCCGGGACCGGCCCGACGCCTTCCGACCGGAACTCGCCATGAGCTTGAACAACCTTGCTGTCCGGCTGGGCGATCTGGGCCGACAGGAGGAGGCACTGAAGGCGATCGAAGAGGCGGTGGAGATCCGGCGCGGGCTGGCCCGGGACCGGCCCGACGCCTTCCGACCGGACCTCGCCTCGAGCTCGAACAACCTTGCTGTCCAGCTGGGCAAACTGGGCCGACAGGAGGAGGCACTGAAGGCGATCGAAGAGGCGGTGCAGGTGTACCGCGGGCTGGCCCGGGACCGGCCCGACGCCTTCCGACCGGACCTCGCCATGAGCTTGAACAACCTTGCTGTCCGGCTGGGCAAACTGGGCCGACAGGAGGAGGCACTGAAGGCGATCGAAGAGGCGGTGCAGGTGTACCGCGGGCTGGCCCGGGACCGGCCCGACGCCTTCCGACCGGACCTCGCCATGAGCTCGAACAACCTTGCTGTCCGGCTGGGCAAACTGGGCCGACAGGAGGAGGCACTGAAGGCGATCGAAGAGGCGGTGGAGATCCGGCGCGGGCTGGCCCGGGACCGGCCCGACGCCTTCCGACCGGACCTCGCCTCGAGCTTGAACAACCTTGCTGTCCGGCTGGCCGAACTGGATCGGCGGGAAGAGGCTCTGAAGGCCATCGAGGAAGCGGTGGAGATCCGGCGCAAGCTCGCCCGAGACCGGCCCAAGATCCACCAATCTGAACTTGAGCATTCGCTAAAGGTATTGGATTGGTTGGAGGAATCTACCGGTTGAGCCGATGCGGCCGAGACTAACGATAGGGAGTGCTGAGGGCGGCCGTCTCCGTCACGGCGGCCGGGCAGCGGGCGTTCGTCGAAGTGTGCGGACGCTGAAGAGTACGTGTCCTATCCACCAGAACAGGCCCTGCAGGCGTCTCCGCGCTCGAGGTCGAACGCCCCGTACGCCTCCGTAGGCTGCCGCCTACGGGCTGCGACCCGTCACCCCTGCCGACTGGCCGGAAGCACCAGCCCTCGACCCCCGCCCAGACCCGCAGGACCTCAGCGGCGACGACATCGACGACGGCTGGAGCGAGCAGACGCTCTTCCAGGTGATCGTCTCGCTGATGCCCGGGGCCCGCGCGGTGCTGCGCTGGATCACCGACCTGGGCGGCACCACCTCGTTCGACGAAGTCCAGCAGTACTTCGTGTCCCATCCGACCACCCCGATCGCCCCAGGGAAACTCGGCGGGACTCTGACCAGTATCAAGGCCGTACAGCGCCGCATCGGCCCGACCGGCTCATCCCGGCTGCTCCAGCGGAACGAGCGGGCACGGCTCTACCACATCGATCGGCCCCTAATAGAAGGGCTCAGGCGGGCTTTCGCGATCGCCGATGCCCGCCCCGACCTGCTGCGCGGTGAGCCCACCGCACCTGTCACCTGACGCGGCCGCGCCACCGGTAGAAGAAGGTCTCGCCGGGCCCCGCTCCGAGCTGGATCGGCACGCCTGCCAGCAGGGTGCCGACGTCGATCGCTTGCCCGGGCCGCAGCACGGTGAAGCCCTGCCGCGTGTAGTACGCCTCGAGGTCACGCCCGGTATCGAACTCGCCGAACAACAGCATGTAGTCCAGCTGCCAATACACCTGCACGCACCGCTTCAGCAGCGCGGCCCCGATCCCGCGCCCGCGGACATCTCCCGCACCGCGACCGCTTTGATCTTCGCGTACTTCAGCATCGACAGCAGCGCGTACTGATCGTGGCCCGGCAGTTGGGCGACCGTGGAGATGACCGTGCCGGACGGAACGGCCAGCAGCGCTCCCACGACCCGTCCATCCCTGTCTTGGGCTACGAGCGGCAGGGACAGGGATGCTGCCGCTGGCTGCAGGCTGCCGGCCGATGCCGCTCGTACAAGCGGTTCGGTCAGGCCGACGCCCGAAAGTCCGTCCATCAGCCACGTCCCGCACTGCCCGTTGGCGAGCGCTTGGAGATGGCCGATTTCCAGGTCATCAGCGGCTGCTTCTAGCAGCGCGGCAACCCCGTCGGCCTCCTCCGGCGCCGCATAGCGGATCCGCACACTGCCCGGCCCGGGTAAGCCCTCGAGCACCTTCTGCTTCGTCAGACGCACCAGCCCGGTGGATGAGCCCGCTCGCTTCTTCGTCTTCTTCGCCATCCCTGAGAGCTACCCGCCGCCAGACCAGACAGCACCCGAGCTTGCGGCGCTGCCCGGCGCTGGGCCGTCGGTGTCGATGCCATCGGAGACGCTGTTTCTCAGGCCCGCTCGGCGGTCCGCACGTCGACCTATTCACTGAGAACCGATGTGTTCCGCGCTCCTCATCCCCCGGAACAGGCCCGATCGTTATCTGGGGTTGTCAAGCTGATGCCGCAGGTCAGACCGCAACGGAGGCTTAAGGCATGTACTCGCGGCGGAAGATGAAGGTGCTCCAAGGGCTCCAAGGCGACCGGTGTGGGAGCACCGATCTGAGGTGGTCGAGTTGAAGAGGGAGGGGTAGAGCTCTTACTGACCACGGCTGTCATACGGGGGGACTCATGGAAGCGGCTAACCTGGCATCGATCGCCATGCAGATGATCAGCGGCCTGGCAACCAGCGCGGGCACCAGTGTGGGAACGGCAGCCGGCGAGGAGGTATCCCGACTGGTCAGAGACCGGCTCCGCGGATCCCAAGAAGGCCGTGCGGCACTGACCCAGCTCGATCAGGAGCCTGGATCACCTGAAGCGGAAAGCCAGGTGCGGACGATCCTGACGAGGGCTCTCGCCGACGATCCAGACTTTGCGACACGACTGGAAACCGCTGCGACGCAGAACACACTCCACGCGGGCAGAGACATGACCGTACAGACGGTCAGCGTCAGCAGCAGCACCGTGAAGGGCACCATCAACATCGGTCCATTGACGATCACGAAGTCACGTGGCGCATACCTTGCTCTTGGCGCTGCCGTCATCGCGCTGGCCTTATTACTTGCCTTGGGTACATATGGCGCGGTGCAAGTGATCAGCATCAACAACTCACCATCCACGCCTTCCCCCGACCCGACCACTACTCCAGCCACACCTTCCACCGGCTCGACCACCACTCCGCAGGCCGGAAGCGGGCCCAAACTAGAGCCGATCACGACCAGGAACGCCGCGAAGGCGGTCATGCCGGACCAGTCCGTCCTGCCTGCTGGTTGGTCGGCAGCCGGCGAACCCGATGTGGTTACGGCAAGTGAGGCAAAGTATCCGGTTGATCCGGACGACCCGCCGCTCGAAGGCGGGATAGAACTCACAGGGCCTGACTACGGCATCACCCTGCAAATGGACTTCTTCGAGACCGCGGCCTCGGCCTCGAACAGATTCAACCGCTACGACATCATCGCGGGATGGGAAATCGATCAGCACAGCGAGTCCCTAGCCATGCCGAAGATCGGTGACGACAGCATGGCCTTCATCGACTACACCCCCTCCGACCACGTGGCGGGGATGGTCGCTGCGGCCCGGATCGGCACCATCACGTGCCAAGTGGCGGCGACCGACACTGTCCACCCCGCCGATCACGCCGACGAGGTCTTCGCCTTCACCCGGATGTGTATCCAGCGCGCCAAACAGGGCCAGCAGAGGAGGACGCCGGAGGCGTCATGGAAACCGGCTCCATCACACGGCCACCGGCTTCCGTGTCTCGGCGCGGGGGCGGGGAAGGGCAGTCGACTCGTCGCCGGTGTGGTGGCGGACCCACACCGACAATGTCTCGAAGGTGCCGACTCCCTGGCGCTGATGCGGCGGTAAATGTTTCGGCCGAAACATTTGGACTGCTGTTCGAGTGTCGCGCCGCGTCCTTCGTCGGGCTGGACGCGACGGGCCACGAGGAGGGCTCGGGCCCAGCCGCCCTTGCGGTCGTGGGTGGCGAACTCTTCGACGTCAGCGGCAATCTGCTCTTCACCGTCGTCGGTGGCGTTCAGGTAGGCGCACGCCTCGATGTGCAGCTCGAACGACTCGCTGACGACGACCCAATACGTGGAGTCATCGGCGGAGATGGCACGTTTGGCTCGGAAGTGTCGGTGCAGAACAGTAGAGACGGCCGACGTGCCTTAAACCCCGGGATATCGTTCAGGCAAGTACAAGATCACTCTACTTGCCTCACATGCCTGAAGGACTTCAGGGACCCAAGATAACGGCAGGCGTCTCCTTTCGTTGGGGTCGTAGGGGGCTCCGCAGGCGCAGCGGGGCCAGCCCAGGCAGGTGGGGCATTGGGTGTGGGGGTCGGCGACGGGGCGGCCGCAGGTGCCGCCGCGTCCCTCGCATTCGCGGTGTGGAGGCCGGTAGACGACCGCTTGGGCCGGGGTACGGTCCGCGGCCCTGGACGGGGCCTGCCTCTGTTCTTCCCCGGACTGATCGTTGTCAGCGTTGTGGGGGCTGGATCCGCGGCCGGGCAGGAGCCATCCACCGCGGCAGACGCTGCACGGCTGGTCGTCGTCGGCCGGCCGCTCAGGCGGAGCGGGGTGCCATCCGTCTTCACACCGGCCGGCACACGGCGTGGGGGCCAGCAGCCACACCGCGACGTCATCGGGCCGGTATCCGTCCTCTCCGTCGTCGGCTTCGCGCTCGAGGGGCCGGTTGGCCCAGGTGGTCCACCAGCGGCGCTCGATCCGCGCGGTGAGCCGGGCGGCGGGCTGGCGGAGCAGTTCGTCACGAATGGTCTGCAGGACCGCCGGCGGCACGCCGCCCGCAGGCACGGAGCAGCTTGTCCGGAAGCGCGGTCAGGACGGCACGGACTGGGTCAGCGGCGGAGGCTGTGCGCTGGCAGGCATCGCACTGGTCCCAGGCGCGGGGATAGTAGGTGCGCGGTCAGCGGCGGTGTTTGTCCTTGCGCTGTCCGGCCTCGACGCGGGTGATGGTCTCGGCGGAAGCCGGGCGGGGAGGGAGCGGGGCGGAACAGGTGCGGCAGCGGCCCTGGCAGGCGCGGCAGATGCCGCTTTCCTCGTCGGTGGCCGCCTGGCACATGGGCACTCGCGTCGGCAGACCCCGCACAGGTGGTCCTCCGGATGCGGTTGGGAAAGCCACCGGTGCTCGCCCTGGCAGCGCACACATTTGCGGGTGTCGGTGTCCTCGAGGTGCGTAGCGAGAATGGGCTGGCCAGGGCACTGGTCGCACCGGCCTCTTCGCCTTGGCCGTCGCGCTCAGCTTCGGTGCGCTCCGGTGCAGCTTGCTGCCGTACGCAGCAGGGTGTCGGGGAAAACGTCCAGGCGGCCGGGGTCCGCGCCGACCGCCACCGCGCCGTGGCCGGCGAGCTCGGGCGGCCACGGCGAGGACGTCCTCCCACTGGGCGAGGAGCTGGCGGCAGGGCGACCGTGCACATCGGATTGCCCCGCATGCCGAGCACGGTCTTGGGGGCCACCGGTTGCAGGGGCGAAGTGAGGCCGCCAACGCCCGATCAAGGCTGCCCACCTGAGCCGGTGAGACGCTTCGCGGCAGCGGCCACTTTCCTGCCGAAGGGCGTGGGCCGCATCTTGCGACCCTGTTCAGCACGCTTCGATCAGGGGCCGGCCCAGGTCCCTTTCAAGCCGGTTGATTTGGGTTGTCAGTGTCGGTTGGTGAATAACGAGGGCTCGGGCAGCTTCGGTGACGGTGGGGTAGGGCAGGGCGGCAGCGAAGCGTTCGAGTCGCTGCCGGGCATTTGGGCTGTTCAGGGCGTCGCGCGCAGGATGGCGGGGGCATCTGCGGCCTGCTCGGAGGTGCGGAGGGCGGTGTGGTGGCTGGGCTCCGCCGCGTGGCCGGAGGGGGATGTTGTGGGTATGGGCCCAGCGGCCCATATTTGCGGTGCTCATGCGGGTTTCGCGGGCGAGGTCCGGCAGAGTTCGGCGGCGGTGGACGTACTGCTCGATGAGCCAGTCCCGTTCGACGGGCCCGCGGCGCTTGTAGTCCTGTGGGCCCTCGCGGAGCGGGACGCATCGCCTCGTTCCGTCGTCACCGCAGGTCAACCCAGAGGCCGCGCATAGGCAGCGGGGCCAGTCCAGAAAGGTAGGGCACTGGGCGAAGAGGGGCGGCGGGGCGGCCGCAGGCGCCCCACACCGTCTTCACCCAGGGCTCATGCAATACCACAAACATCCATCGCTTGTCCGGACATCCTGGCGGAGGCTGGTCACCAAACGACGGTGGTGAGTCGGGGCGCGGGGCCGAACCGGTCTTTGGCGATGTGGACGTCGATGGTGTCGGTGTCGTAGACCATCTCGGCGGCCAGGCCGAGATGGTCGAGTGCCAGGGGCTCGTTGCTATCGGCCGGCGGGGTGATGCGTGCCATGACCACCACGGTGGGCTTGTGGTAGGCGGCGTTCACCGCGAGCATCTTCAGCCCCGTCCGGTGTCA
Source organism: Streptomyces violaceusniger Tu 4113 (assembly GCF_000147815.2). Taxonomy (NCBI): domain Bacteria; kingdom Bacillati; phylum Actinomycetota; class Actinomycetes; order Kitasatosporales; family Streptomycetaceae; genus Streptomyces; species Streptomyces violaceusniger. The sequence continues at coordinate 104,326 of NC_015951.1, forward strand.
GCCGCCTGGTCGGCCGGCTGTATGTGGTCGTCCATCGGACCGTCGGCGTACCTCGGCTCGGGCAGGACCGGGGTCATCAGGTGGAAGTGGTCGATGTCCACCAGGCCTACCGGGGTCGGGCAGGTGGGCGAAGGAGGCGACGTCCTGTTCGACGGTTTCGGGAGTCAGTATCGGCCGCCGCCGGATGGTGAGGTTGGGTACCGGGTTGCGGGCCGGAAGACCGGGGCGAACAGCAGGGTGCGTCCGTGCGCGGCGGCGTGCAGCGCCAGGTCGTAGCCGGCGGCTCACCTCCGCTCGCGCGGAGAGCACTACCGCGCCGTCACCGGGGCCACCCCGAACTGCGGCTCACCTCCGCTCGCGCGGAGAGCACCACATCGCGCTCGCGCCCCGCACGAGCAGCACCGGCTCACCTCCGCTCGCGCGGAGAGCACTTGTTCGCAGCACGGACGGCTTTGTTGAGTTCCGGCTCACCTCCGCTCGCGCGGAGAGCACTCCGCAGGTCGGCCCCGTGGTCAACGGTCAGACGGCTCACCTCCGCTCGCGCAGAGAGCACAACCACCTCAGCGCGGTTGCCCAGCCACCCGGCGGTGTCGGCGGCGGGTGAATCGTGGTTCTGGATCACTTTTCGTGCAGCGCTGACGGACGGTCACGGACCCGACTCGGCCGTGGGACGGTCACGCGGCCAGCAGGACGCGCTTGCGTAGCAGCGCCAGGCCGGCCCGGCCGAACATCTGCCGCTTCAGCATCTTGATCCGGTTCACCTGCCCCTCGACCGCCCCCGAGCTGAACGGCAACGTCAGCCCCGCCTCCACCGCCCGCAGATCACACCCGATCCCGTTCACGAACGACACCAGCTCGGGCAGCTTGCCGGCCTTCACGCTGTCGACCCAGGCCGCGAGCTTGTGACCGGTTCGCGCGTTCATCATCTCGGCGAAGGTCCGGACGTGCTCGGCGGTGGCATCGAGTTCCGGACAGCGGGCGAGGATGTCCTTGAGGTGTAACGTCTCGTCTTGGGTAAGGCTGTCGGGGTGGCGGGTGATCCAGCCGGTGACGTCCCGGACCGACGGTGGTCGGTGGGCCCGGTCGGCGGGCTTGGCTCCGGCGCGCAGGGGCTGGAGGTAGTCGCGGACCACCGAGTAGCCGCCGCGGAATCCCGCAGCCTTGATCTCTTCGAAGAGCTTCTTGGCGCTGGTGCAGCCCTCCTGCCAGCGCTGATGGAGGTAGGGCTTGTAGTCGTCGAGGATGCTCGCGCGCCCCTGCCACTTGCCCGCGCTGAGTTCCTCGGCGGTGGCGGCGCGGGCGAACTTGCGCACGGTATTGCGGGCCAGGCCGAGCTCGCGGCTGATCTCGCGCAGGGTGAGCCCCTTGTCGATCAAGGCGTGTATCTCCTGGTGCCGGTCGCGGGTGCGGTCGGCGCACCGGTGGGCGGCGCGTTCCGCCTTCGCGGCCCCGCTGATCTTCTCCAGTTCGGCGGCCGGGGCGGTGGACATCGCAGGGCTGGGCGGCGGCTCCGGTGTGCGCAGGCGGGTGGAGTGCCTGGTCACGCATCGGTCCACGGCTTCGGTGAGGTTGTGGAACAGGTGCCATCTGTCTGCGACTTGCACGGCGTCCGGCGCGCCGAGGCGGGCGCCTTCGGCGTAGCCGCTGGCGCGGTCGCGACAGATGATCTCGACGCCGGGGTGCTCGGACAGCCAGCGGGCCAGGGTCGCCGACTCCCGGTCCGGTAGCAGATCGATCGGGCGGCGGGTCTCGACGTCGATCAGCACGGTGCCGTAGATGTGGCCTTTGCGCAGGGCGAAGTCGTCGACGCCGAGCACGCGCGGCGTCACGGACGACGGGTCCGGCAGGGCGTGGATCAGCCGCAGCAGGGTGGAGCGGCTGACGGCCGCGCTGAGCACGGCGGCCAGCCGGGCGCCACCTCGTCCAGCCAGCATGAGTGCGACCATCTGCAAAACCGTGTGCAGCCGCTGACTTCGCCGCCCGTGCCGGAAGGTGAGCCCGTCGATCTGCTCGACGAACGTCGTCCGCGGGCACGAAGCCACCGGGCAGCGAAAGCGCCGGACCAGCAGGTGCACGACCACTGGCCGACCGCCCACCGCTGCGTCGGCCAGGCGGCGCTGGTAGCAGCTGTGGACTCGCCGGGACCTCGTCCCGCAGGCCGGGCAGGTGGCCTCGCCCGCGCATGCGCGGGCGGTCACGCTGACCGCGTCTTCGCTGAGTTCGACCTTGTCGACCTGCAGGCCGTCCAGGTCGGCGAACAGGACGTCCCCTATCTCCACATCGCTCACGGGGCTTGATCATCAGACCCACAGAGTCGGCAGCGCCGGGAAGGACCGGAAGTGATCACAAGAAGCTGGTGTCGTTCGTGAACGGGATCGGGTGTGATCTGCGGGCGGTGGAGGCGGGGCTGACGTTGCCGTTCAGCTCGGGGGCGGTCGAGGGGCAGGTGAACCGGATCAAGATGCTGAAGCGGCAGATGTTCGGCCGGGCCGGCCTGGCGCTGCTACGCAAGCGCGTCCTGCTGGCCGCGTGACCGTCCCACGGCCGAGTCGGGTCCGTGACCGTCCGTCAGCGCTGCACGAAAAGTGATCCAGAACCGAGTTCGACCGACGCCGAGAGGCGGCTCACCTCCGCTCGCGCGGAGAGCACCGACAGAAGATCGCCGACACCGCCCTGCGGCTCTGGCTCACCTCCGCTCGCGCAGAGAGCACACGAAAACAGCACCCGCCTGGGCGGTGGTGACCGGCTCACCTCCGCTCGCGCGGAGAGCACCTGTCCCATCCGCACATCGTCACCGTGCACGACGGCTCACCTCCGCTCGCGCGGAGAGCACCGGGACCAGGTCCGCTGGGCGAGGTCCCCGGCCGGCTCACCTCCGCTCGCGCGGAGAGCACTCGGGGGTCCACCGCTGGACGCCCTTGCCAGCCGGCTCACCTCCGCTCGCGCGGAGAGCACCATCAGCAAGATCCTGGAGACGCCCGACGGGGCGGCTCACCTCCGCTCGCGCGGAGAGCACCCTTCGCGACCTGCACCGTTAGAACCGATTTGCCATTCCTTGACTGTTGCTTAGCGGATCTGGTTGGAGAGATCCGAAGGCGACGAGAGTCAGTCCCTCGAAGTCGATCGGCCGTCGTCGTTGTTGACCTGCGGTTCGTAGCTCGAACCCCTGCTCGTTGTCGGCGGGATAGACGAGTACGGCTACGCCGTCTGCGGTGCAGGCTGTGACCGTACTCCACAGCTCATCACGTACACGGGCCGAGACAGTACCGACATAGAGCTGGGGTGTGACCTCCAGCAGCCACCGGGTCAGCGCCCCGCGTAGATGATCGGGGACCGCCGAGGCTGCAATTGTGATCATGGATGCCATGGGAGCTCTCGTGTGGTCATGGAGCGTCCGCTGCGTAGTTGATGCCGCCAGGAATCGGACCGGAGACCGGGTCCCACAGGTCAACGAGTTGTTCTTCTGGTTCATGGACATCAGCGGCGCGCTGGGGGGCGAGAATGCGCTGGATGTCGGCCGCGATACGAGGCATGAGTTTGAACAGGCGTAGCCCGTCGCGGAAGCTGCGGCGGGCCTGTTGCTCTGGGTTGTCGCTGTTGTGGAGGCTGAAGGCCAAGGGGATGGTGAGGTCTGCTTTGTACAAGTCGGCGATGTCGTAGACGAATGCCTGCTGGTTGCCGCTGTGGCGATGCCGTAGAGGCAGGTGTTGGCCGCGGAGAGGGCGAGGTTGACCGGGTCCTGGGTTTCCCATTGCTCGGGATCGTAGGTTCTGCGGAAGCGCCCAATGCAGTGTTGCCGGGCGAGGAGGCGGTACAGCGCTTTCATACGCTGCCCTTCAAGGCCGCGCAGCTGCTCGAGTGTCGGGGCGTGAGGGGCGGTGTCGGCCCCGAATCGCTGTTCGTACATTTGAACGGCGACGGCGAGGCGTTGCTCGTCGTCGGCCCAGGCACGGGCTTGGTGCTCAAGCCAGCGGGTGGTGAGGGAACTGGGGGTGGTGGCCGTGTAGCAGCGCACTCCACCGGCTCCGGTACTGCCATGGCGGGCCAGGGTGGTCAGAGCCCGGGCCGTGATGGATGTGCCTGGGCCGAGCATCAGGCAGGACAGGGCTGCGGTGGGCAGGTAGACGAGTTCGGTGCCGCGTTCTTCGGTGGTGATAGTGGCGCACACCCCGGTGGACGCGCACGATGTCCAGGTAGAGAAAGGACAGGCTGTCGCCGATACGAGGCAGCATGGCGACCGTCGGTGCGGCGAGCCGTCGTCGAGCTCCGGTGTCGTTTTTCGGTGTGCGGCGGGGGGCGGTCATGCGGGTGCCAGGGTGAGCAGGCCACAGCCGTAGGCTTTGCCGCGGCCGATTCCCTCCATGAGACGCCGTTGGAGCAGGCCAGGGTCGGTGATGGTGGCGGTGCCGTCGAAGCAGGTGCGGGCGTGGCGGATGTGGTGCTTTCCCTGGGCGTGTTCGCCGCGGGCGGCGTCGAGAGGGGTGCTGTGGACAGTATGGATGGTGAGACCGCTTTGGCGGGCTTGCCGGATCCACCAGTCGTCTGCGGCGGCGCCGGTCAGGGGGACGATGGGTTTGAGGTTGTAGAGGGAGCGGGTGGTTTTGCCGGGTTTGCGGACGGCGCTGGCGGCGATGCGGTAGCGCACTGGGCGCCCGGCCCGGAGGCCGTCAAGCAGTGGGGTGAGGGGTTTGGTGGCGATGGTCCCGTAACCGACGGGTAGGGCGGTGGTGTCAGGCTGGGCCTGGCTCTGGATCAGGAGGTGAGGTCCCTGGGGGCCGTCTTCGATGCGGAACAGGACACCGAGTGCGGCGCGAGCTTGTTCGGCTGCGGTGTCGGGGAAGAGCTGCATGACGCGGTGGTGCATGCCCACCGCACTGGCCAGGTCACGGCGGGCTTGGCGGCTGCGGAGGTCAGGGATGATGCGGGTGAGCCACAGCTCGGTCATGCGTCCGCCTCCTGGTCCAGGTCGTCGCGGTAAGCGTTGAGGTACGTGTGGATCTGGGTCAGATAGGCAGCGCCCAGGCCGCCGCGCTGGGTGGCGGGCAGATGGAGGGTGCGCCGGTAGACAGCACGAGCCCGATACGTGCGCTGGTGCGGGCCGAAGTCGAGGGGGTGGTCGTTGAGTTCGCCGGTGGGGGTCGCCCCGTCGTGCGGCCCGGCGGCTTCCGGTGCGCCCGGCAGAGTGTCCAGGGGCTGGTCGCTGATGAAGTCGATCGCCGCGGTCTCCTCCACCGCGGCGTCGTCGTGGCGGGAGGACGATGCCGTGGCCAGGGGCAGGCGGACCAGGTGGTGCAGCGGATTCCGGAAGAGTCCGTCGCCGATGAGCAGGGGCCCGTGGGGTGGGCAGGAACGGCGCCCGAGATAGAGGGGCCAGGCAGGTTCCTTGAGCGCTGCGGCGCACTGCTGCAGGAGTTGGTGGTCGTCGCTGGTGATGGCGGCGGTGAAGGCGGCATCTGCCAGGTAGTAGCGGTGGGAGAGCAGGGTGGCTGCCGAGGAGGGGCGTTTCTTGCCTTCGGCAGTGGTGACGGTCCGCTTCGCGGGCAGGCCGCCGCCGACGGTGTGCAGGTCGCGCAGCAGAACACCGCGGCGGTCCGACCGGATGGTCAGCGACATGCTGGCCAGGTCCTCGATGGTTTCGCCGCGGCGGCGGCCCAGGGCGCAGGCCAGGAGGCCGGTGATGCCGGACTTGGTGGGGAACGGCGCGGTGTCGCGCTGGTTGAAGCGGCTGTGCTCGCCCCAGGACTGCAGTGGCCCGGCCAGATGCAGCAGCAGCCCCAGGAACGGCTTCGCCGACGGCGCCGTCATGCCTCCGCCTCGGCAGGAACGGCGGGGGTGAGGGCGGTGTCGATGCTGAGGTGGATCAGTTCGGGGAAGGAGCTGTGGCGCTCGCCGAGCCCGGTGAGGTCTTTGTCCTCGAGGCTGGCCCAGCCGGAGGAGAGAAGGCCGCGCTCGCCGAGGAGCTGGTGCGCGGCCTCGGCGTAGGCGGCGAGCTGCTGGCGGGAGGCTGTGGCGTAGCCGCCGTGGCGGTCTGCGGTGACCGGTTCCTCGAACGCGGCTGCGAAGGAGACGGGCCGGTCGCTGCGGACGCCGATGTGCACCAGGTCGGGGATGGTGTGCGGGGCGGTGGAGTTCTTCTTCGCCTGCGGCAGGGAGAGCACGAAGGCCTCGGCGAAAGCCGAGGTCAGCTCCCGCGCCGCGGTGATGTCGCCGTCGAGGTTGCGCAGCAGGTCATCGAGGTCGACGGTGGCGTACCGGTAGAAGACGCCGGCGCTGTGTTCGGTGCTGCCCATGTGGGCGCTGCCCGCGGTGTCCTTCCAGCCGGCGGTGATGTCGTCGACGGCGGAGAAGTAGTCGACTTCCACGTCGGTGGCGTGGGTGGTCATCGCGTGGGCGACCTGGACGGCGCCGTCGACACCGGCGCCGTCGACCTCCGCGAGCATCCGGCCGAGAAGGTTGATGACCCCGTTGCGGGACCGCAGCACCGCATCGATATCGCCCTTGGGTAGAACGCTCTTGCCGCCCTTCTTCATATCCGGCGCCGCCTCGAGAACCTCGCGGTGCTGGACGGCCAGGTCCGCCAGCTCGGTGACCGCGGTACCTGGCACGTACACCATCGCGTTGGTCGACCACGCCGGCACATCATCGTCCGGCGGGTCGGCCTTGATGCTGCTGCCGGCCGCGATGTGCTGCCCGGCCCGCCGCGCCAGATCCTCCGGCCAGCCGCATCGCTCCCGCAGGTCCTTCGCGACGGCTTCCCCGATCCGGCGAGTCCGCAGCGCCTTCTGTCCCAGCGTCCGCTCGAAGTACAGGCGCGTCGCCCGCTTCCAGCACTGGCTGCTGACCCTCGTGCGCTCCACGTTCCCGTACTGGACGGTCTTGACTGAGTTGGTGTCGTCCCGGTTGAGGTTGGCGTACGGCACGCTCTGCAGCACGTGCAGATCGACGAAACGTCCCGGAGCATGAACCACTCGCTGCATGAAAACTTCTCCCCTTAGTTGAAAAACAGCAGATCAAACCGGTGCCCGATAGGATCGGGCCAGCCCGGACATCGCGATGGAACAGCCCCCTCGGCCACAACTACGGCCGGGCTCGGCCAGGTTCGGGTGCGATGCCAGGGGCCCGGTGGGGCAGGGTCAGCCAGCCGCTGCCGCGGGCCGGTCGGCGTCTGTGGCATCAGCCTGCTCGGCGGCGTCCTTGGCGGCCGCGATCTCGGCCTGCCGTCTGGCGCGGTAGAAGTCCTGCAGCCACCGCCGCCCTGTACGCCCCCGCTGGTCACGCCAGCCCCGCAAGTCCACCACCAGCTGCGCCCAGTCCGGCTGGGTCTTCTTGTCGCACAGCTGCCGCACCGCCGCCGGCAGATGACGGTGAATCCCGGCCACGCTCTGCCGAGTCAGCAGATTCAGCCGCATCTCCGCGCTGCTCTCCCGCAGCCCGTCCCGCGGCCGGGCGACCGCTGCCGCGAAGGCCACGCCCAGGCTTTCCCCGAACCGCGACCCCGGCGACTTCCCCGCCTTCTCTGCCCGTCCTGTCTGGTTGGGCGCTTCGGTGTCGCGGCGGGCGGCGATCAGCGCGGCCACCGCGTAGTAGGCCCGCTGCGTGTCCTCATCCAGCGACGGCAGCCACACCGCCACATACCGGTGCATCCGCCGGGCCTCATCCGGATGTTTCCCCACACCGGTCCGCAACGCGGCCCGCGCACCGCGGTCCTGCGCACACAACTGGAGCATCGCGGCCACGAACTCCCTGGCGTGCGCCAGCCGGCCCGTTACCTGTGCCTGGTCCGGCCCTTTCCCGGTCTGCTGTGCGGGGATCGTTCCCTCGCTCATCGCGCCGTCCCTCCCCCGCCGCCTGCGGCGGCGGCCGTTTTCTTCGCTGGCTTCGGTCGGCCCCCATACAGCTCCACCCGGGCCTCCTCACGCGCCCGAGCCCCCCGAGCCGTACCCGCCGCCCCGTAGGTGACCTGCTCATACACCTGCTCAGCGATCCGTCTGAACCCGCGCGCCGCCCCGTCGAAGTCCCGCTCGCGCACCCGACGCCAGAACTCCTCCTCCGCCCGCGGCCAGAACCTGGCCGCCGCCTCCTGCGACCAGCCGCACTCGACCGCCTTGGACGCATCGGTGAACAGCGCCCACGCTTTTCGCGTCGCAGTGGCCAGGCGGAACCCGGCTGTCTCTCCCCACACCCGCAGCCGCCCCACCTCCCGCGCGGCTGGCACATCCTCCTGCTTCAACAGCCCCACCAGCGGCGGCGTGCACGCCGCAACGAACTGGATGTCCTTGGCCTGCCCGTCCTGCTCGAACCCCACCGCCCGCACCCGCAGTTCCTCACACGCCTCCACCGCGGTGCGGAACACCTTCGGCCGCCGCGGCCGTGCCGCCCCCGGCGGATCCTCCAGCAACAGCGCGTCCACGTCCCGCCACAGCGCCCGGCCCGCATCCGCAAGCCGCGGGTACCGATTGCCCTCCTTGCTGGTCTGCCAGATCAGGAAGTCATCGTCCCGCGGCATCTTCTCCAGGAACGCCCAGGAGATATACGCATCCCGCACCGTCTGACCGCCGGGTTCGGGCACCAGCAGCAGCGCGTGCTGTGACCGCGCCGTCAGCCCCGAACACGGCCCGCGCACCATATCCGGAGCCTGAACCGGGTCCGGCAGCTCCTCCCACTCCCACGGACACAGGTCCGCCTCCGGCCGCACGTCCGGATCCGGCTCGGCCACCCCGGCCAGCAGCGTCTCGAACAGCGTCCGGCCCTCCGGGTGGTAGGACAGGGCACTCCGCAGCGGTCCGGCGGTCACATTCGCCGCCTTCACCGACCCGACCGTCCTCGACGAACAGCGCCCCGACGGACCCCAATACCGCCACACCAGCAGATGCAGCACCGCCTCCGCCGCGGCCGGAGCCTGCGGGGCCGCATCCCGGGTGTGCTGGAACCAGGCGTGATTGTTCCCTGACGGACGCGTCGTGATCAGCTTGTTCACCCCGGCGGCCTTCTCGCACTGCTGCGCCAGCCGCGGGTCCTGGAGGAACGGCCACACCGGATCGAACAGACGGAACCGGTCGGTGTAACGGCTCAGGTAGGCCCATAGCCGATCCGGGTTGAGCCGACCGTCGTCCAGGACGTCGTACCGGCGGTCACTCCAGTCATCGCCTGGCCGGTCCAGGCCCGTGACCCGGGCGGTGAGCGCGTACAGCACCCGGTATAAACCCGCCAGCGCCGGCGGCACCGTCACCGCCAGAGCATCGATCTCGTGCGCCCGCTCCAGCAACTCACGCAACCCCACCGCAGCAGGCAGTTCCTCCCCGCCCTCAGCCGCCGCTTCCCCTGCGTCCGCGGCCGTTCCTCCGGCGTCCGCGAGGGTCTCTGCCGACCAGCGCACCGGTATCCACCGCTGCTCTAACAGGTCGTAGCCCTCATCGGGTGGTGTCCGCTCCATGTCGCCTCCCCAGGCGTGTGAGTGGGTAGCCTTCGATGTGACAGGAGACCCCGCTGGCGCGGGGGTGAGCCGCGAGAGGTGGGCAAAGGCTCGCCCGAGGTTCCTGCTCTCCCCGCGCGAGCGGGGGCCCAGTTGTCCCGCCTCGAGCTCGGGGGCCGGGGCCCATGCCGTCCCGCCCCGAGCTCGCGGGCGGGACGACCACGCTGAACAGTAGAAGCGAGACGTGGGTAAAAGCGGCCGAATACGGAGATTGGCCACTATCGCTCGCTGACACCGAGATCATCGAGCAGCAATGACCGATCCCCGACCGAACACGACCACCTCTCGTCAGCCCCGAGGCGGAACCGCAGTACCACCAACGACGCCAGCACCGGCCGATCCGACCACGCCACCAACGCGGCATGCCGCTCATCCCGCCCCGCCAGCCACCGCCCGGGCAGCGGCACCGTATGCCGCATCACCTCAGCCACCTGCCCCCGGAACAACCGCCGCCCATCCACTCCCGGCAACTCCCGCCGCCCCTCCGGATCCAGCGTCAACGCCCCGCCCGCATGCTCGTACACGCACACCGCACGCTCGGAATCCGCACCCAGCCGCGTCGTCACCAACGCCTCATCCACCAGCCCCTCCGCACCGCTGAGCAGCGACAAGTCCCGCAGCGACGAGGCATACGGCGACGGGATGGCCGTCAGCTTCGCCAACTGCGTCTCCGCCGCCTCGCCCGCAACCCGCCGGGCATCCCGGAGCCGCAGCTCCTCCGCGGCCGCCTGGTCCAGCCGCTCACCGAAATCCTCCGCGTAGACCTCGTCCACGACCTGCTGCACATCACCAGGGACCGCGATCCCCTTCCCCGCCCGCTCCACCAGCAGCCGCCGCGTACGAACCAGCAGCGACACGTCATACACCTCACCCCAACTCCGCGGCGGCTCCACCCCCTCCTCCCCCAACGGATCCAGCACCACCAACCACGGATCAGACCCCACCCACCCCGGCCGGCCCCCACGCTCATGCCGCAGACACCGACCAGCCCGCTGCAACAACTGCGCCAACGGAGCCAGGTCACTCACCACCAGATCGAAATCCAAATCCAGCGACTGCTCCACCACCTGCGTCGCCACCAAAACCGAACACACCGGCCGCGCCACACCCTCGGCCCCCGGCTTACCGAACGCCCTCTCGCACTCCCCCGTGATCTCCTCACGCCGCCACGCCGGAAACCGCGCATGCAACAACCGCAGCCCACCCTCCTCCCCCGCCAGCTCAGGAAACACCGACCGCAGAAAACGGAACGTACGCTGCGCCTCGTCCACAGTGGTGCAGCACACCAGCACGCAGCCGCCCTGCTCCACCACCGGCGTCAGATACTCCACCAGGGCCGCCCGACGCGACCCCGCCGCCGGAACGCCGGCCGGCTCACGCACATCCCACGCCACCGGCTCGACCACCACCCGCAACGTCCGCGGCCGGTCACTGCCCACCGCCCGCGGCCGCGAGACACCACCAGACGCCGCATCGACAAACAGCCACCCCGGATAACACGGCTCCACCACGGCCGGCTCCCGAAACCCACAGCCCCGCCGATACGCCTCCACCAGCGACGACGCCACCCGCCCCGACAACGTCGCCGACAACAGCACCACCGGCGCACTCAACGCCCCCAACCACTCCAGCAACCGCACCAGCAACATATGCATCCACGGCCCATACGCATGCGCCTCATCCACCACCAGCACCTTGTTCGCCAACCCCAGCAACCGCAGCACGTTGAACCGCACCGGCAACACACCCGTCAGCACCTGATCCACCGTCCCCACCCCCAACGGCGCCAACAACCCACGCCGCCCACCCCGCAACCACTCCCCCGCCTCCAGCGCCGTCACCCCATCAGCCACCACCCGCCCACGATCATCCTGATCAGACCCACCCCAACGGCTCAGCCACGCCATGCTGTGCAACAACACCAACGCCCGATCCCCACCCACATTCACCCGGGCAAACCCCTCCACCCGCGACACCATCGCATCCGCCGTCGCCATCGTCGGCAACGCCACAAACACACCCCCCGCCCCCGACACCCGCCCCAACACCGACGCCGCATGCAACGCCGCCTCCGTCTTCCCATCCCCCGTCGGCGCCGTCACCAGCACCAACCCCGAACCCCGCTCCCCCACCAACCCCGGCAAACCCCGCTCCACACTCTCCTGCAACGCATTCGCCGAAAACGGAAACTGCCCCGCGAACGACCGGACCGGGAAAACCGCCGACCCCAGCCCGGCCCCCGCCACCACCCACTCAGCCGCCTCCACCGCCTCCCGCCAGTGCGCCGCCAACTCCCTCCCGTCCCCCACCCAGCCATCCGCCGGCAACCGCTCCGCGATCACCGACTCCTGACTGGCCAGCCAATCCGCGACCACCACCACACCCGACACCACCACCGCCGCCTCACCCGACAACCGACCCGACGGCACCCCACCCGCCCCCGTCAAAACGCGCACCACACCAGCATGAACAGCCCGCTGCCCCACCCAGCCAGGCCCGCCCAACCCCGGCTCCCACACCTCAGGCGAACGCAGCTTCGACGCCTCCAATGCACACCCGAATACCCCGTGATGCCCACCGAGCAGCTGCGCCACCTGATGAGCCACGGACTGTGACACCGGGCCGTGCGGATAGCCCCACTCCGCGAACAGGACCGTCAGAGCCCAGTGCGTCGCCCGCTCATGCCGCAGGCCCCGCTCCCCCTCCGCGCCCGGCGCCGATGCATACGCCTCGTCTGCGGCGAGGACGGCGTACCTGCCGGCCGACATGCTCTGAAACGGCGGAGTGATCTTCCCCAGATCATGCAACCCCGCCCAACAACACACCCACCGCCGCGACGCATCCTCACCCAGCCCCAGCCGCTCAGCGATCAGCCCATGCGAGCGGGCCCCCAGCATCACGTCCCACAGCCGACCCGCGATGGCCGCCGTATCCAACAGATGACAGATCAACGGATAGGGCCTCAGCAGCCCCTTTTCCTTCCCCCACAACCGCGCATCGAGCTCAATCCCAGCAGGCGGTAACGGCGTCTCGTCCATGCCGTACGACTACCAGCAGCCACTGACAATCGCCGACCACACGATAGATTGGCGCGCATGCACAACAGCCGCTCCTTGAGTCAAGAACACGCTAAGCCCCTCTAACGCCGCAGGTCACGAAGGGTGCTCTCCGCGCGAGCGGAGGTGAGCCGTCAGCAGGATCGTCACGAGCCCGGTCCATGCCGTGCTCTCCGCGCGAGCGGAGGTGAGCCGGAGATGGCCAAGGGCGGGCAGCCCCAGGCGATGTGCTCTCCGCGCGAGCGGAGGTGAGCCGCACCACATCGACGAGGCGACGGTGGCGGCGAGGTGCTCTCCGCGCGAGCGGAGGTGAGCCGGGTGCCGGTCGCGTGGTTGATCTGGCGGATGGGTGCTCTCCGCGCGAGCGGAGGTGAGCCGCCGCACTGGAAGACCAGCGCCTGGACCGCCTCGTGCTCTCCGCGCGAGCGGAGGTGAGCCGCAAGGGGTGCCGACCGGCGGCGGCGACGTGTGCTCTCCGCGCGAGCGGAGGTGAGCCGAATCGGGACCCCCGCGACCGTGCGACCGGCCCGTGCTCTCCGCGCGAGCGGAGGTGAGCCGTTCATCGCGGCGACCAAGAACGCCGCCGCTCAGTGCTCTCCGGCGAGCGGAGGTGAACCGCCGCGCTCGGTGTACTTGGGGCCCTCGCCGGGGTGCTTTCCGCTCAGGCGGAGGTGACCGGAGCCAGACGCGGCCGACCGGTTGGCCGCGCAGCCACTCCAGTGCGGGAAGCAGATGGTCAGCCCTTGGGGTCCTCCGGCGTACGTCTGCGCAGGCGGAGGTGAGCGGGGTAGCTGTTTACGGAAGTCCTCTCGGTGTGACAGCGGCCAGCTGGAATTCCCCACGTACGGCCAGGTGCGGTGTCACTGTTCGTAGTCGGAATTCAGACGGCCCGGCTGTGTCGCACGGTCCCGGCCCGGGCCCGGGGCTGGCCGCTAGGCGGGGCGGAGACCGTCCATCAGGAGGTTCAGCAGGCGACTGGCCTTGGCTTCACGTTCGGGCCGGGGGGCCACGGTGAAGATGCCGATGAGGGAGGCGGCGATGTCTTCGGCGGTGACGTCGGAGCGGAGGTCGCCTGCCGCGCTGCCGGCGTCGAGAATCGTGGTGATGGCCGCCAGTAGCTCGGTCCGGGTCTGTGCATGGGCGATCTCGCCAGACTCGATCATCGCAAGCAGGGTGTCGAGCATGCCGTTCTTGGTCGCGATCCAGTCCCCGAACATGTCCATCCAGCGCCGCATCGCCGCGCCCGGGGGCAATTGGCCGAGCAGCTCGCGGGCGCCGGTCGTCAGCCGCACGACCTGGTCCCGGTAGACCGCATCGACCAGCGACTCGCGGGTCGGGAAGTGCCGGTAGAGCGTGGCGATGCCGACGCCCGCCTCGCGGGCTATCGCACGCATCGACGGCTCGGCGTCAGCCGACGCGAACATGCGGGTCGCCACCGCGAGCAACTGGTCACGGTTGCGGGTTGCGTCCGCCCGTGGCGAGCGCATCTCCCCCTCGGCAAAAACGGATCGTGCTCCGTTTGTGTTACGGTCACTCATGTAAACGGAGCATAGTCCGTTTCAGTACGCTCCCTCGACCCCAAAGGAGGCAGGCGCACATGCAAGAACAGCGCGATCAATCGCCGACGGACAGCAGCAGGGCGGTCCGGCTCGAATCATTCGGCGGCCCCGAAGTCCTGGACATCCGTGACATTCCCGCTCCGCAGGCCAGTCCGGGACAGGTCCGCGTACGGGTCACCGCGGCTGGCCTCAACCCGATGGACTGGTTCATGACCGCCGACGCGGACACCGCCGCCCGGTTCGGCCTGAGCCTCCCGGCCGGGTTCGGGACCGACTACGCAGGAGTTGTTGACCAGGTCGGTGACGGGGTGACCGGCTTCGCACCTGGCGACCGGGTGTTCGGGGGCGCCCTGTCCCGCGCAGTCGCCGACTTCGTGGTGATCGAACCGGCCGAGGGGACCGCGGCGAACGAGGCCCATCACACCCCCGGCGGCGTCGACGACCGCACCGCCGCCACCCTCACGATCGCCGGCCGCACGGCATCCGCGGCCCTCGCCGTGGTCGACCTCGGCCCGGACGACACAGTGCTGATCGGCGGCGCAGCAGGCGGGGTCGGGGTGTTCGCCGTCCAGTTGGCCAGGATCACAGGAGCACGCGTGATCGGGACGGGATCGGCGACATCAGCCGGTTTCCTGCGCGATCTCGGAGCCGAGCCGGTCGCCTACGGTGACGGCCTGGCCGACCGGGTCCGAACCCTCGCTCCCAGCGGTGTCACCGCCGCCATCGACCTGCACGGAACCGAGACAGTGCACGCCGCGAGGGAACTCGGCGTCCCGGACGGCCGCATCTGCACCATCGCCGCGCAAGTCGACGGCGTGCCGGCGGCCAACGGCGCGAACGCCGCTCCCGGCACCTTGGAAGGGCTCGCCCGGCTGGTCGCGGCGGGCCAACTCCGGGTGCCTCTCGCGGCGAGCTTCCCGATCGAGCAGATCCGCCGTGCGGTCGAGCTCCAGGCCGACCGGCATGTGAAGGGCAAGGTCGTCATCGACCTCTAGCCGCGGCTGCCCGAGACGACCACAGAGCAGGCACCCCCGAACTTCAACGCAGCGTCACCACTAGCGGCCAGATGACTCCCCATCAGGTGGCCGCCAGCGGGGAATTGGAACTGGCCACTGACACGCGGTGGCGTGTCCGCGCGAGCGGTGCCATTTCCAGGTGCTTCCCCGGCCCCGATCGGCATACCTCGTGGAGACTCCTTACTCCTGTACCCCGACGAGGTCTGCGGTCAGTCGAGTTCCCTGGGTCCGTAGTGGGCGGTTTCCGCTCCTGTCATCAAGGCCCAGTAGCGGTCTCCATATGACCAGTGCCACCACTCTGTGGGGTAATTGACCAGGCCAGCGGTGGTGAGCGCAGTGCTCAGGATGTCCCGGTGGGAGCGGGCCCCGCCGCTGATGTTGTCGGCCTGCGTGTAACAGGCATCCGCGCTCTCCTCAGGAGTCGCGTTCATCCGGGTGCCCATGTCGAGTTCGCGGCCGTCGGCATCTGCAAGGGTCAAGTCAACAGCTGCGCCGGCGCTGTGCGGTGCAATCTCGGGAGGAGAGACGTAACGGCTGGCTGCCGAGCGAACCTGTTCAAGGGACCAATCCGGGTGATCGGTCCGCAGTTGATGTGCGTATTCGTCGAAGTAGTG
Source organism: Streptomyces violaceusniger Tu 4113 (assembly GCF_000147815.2). NCBI lineage: Bacteria > Bacillati > Actinomycetota > Actinomycetes > Kitasatosporales > Streptomycetaceae > Streptomyces > Streptomyces violaceusniger. Next base: position 120,043 of record NC_015951.1, read on the forward strand.
CCGTTGAAGGGACGGTGGACGGTACCCCTCCACGAACAGCAGTCGCATCCCTTCAGGCAACAGTGTCTGTGCTTTGAAAAGTCGATCGAGTACTCCTTTCCGTAGGTTGGCGAAGGCGCCAGCGGAGTCCTGCCACTTCCGCTCATCAACCAACAGACGGCTGTCTCGGCGGACGTCCACGAGCCGCACAGCCTGCCGAGTTCGTCGACCTCATCGTGGTCTCCGCGTGAGCGGAGGTGAGCCGACATGAATCCCTCATCGTTCCCTCGCAGGTGAAGTCCTCTCCGTGCCCCGGGAAAGCAACCGGTGACGCCGCTACTGCGGATCTGTCGGGGCTCATCGCTCGTTTGGCGTAGTTCCTTCGCGTTCGCGCGCCTCGCTTCGGATTTCGTTGCGAAGTGCACGGATCGACCTGATGGCTTTCGCTGCCTTGTGGCAGATGACCGGAATTTGATCTAGTACATGGCTAGCGATCCAGGTGATGCAGGTAAGCCCGGCGATGGTGGCGCTGGCCCATCCGAAGGTTTCCATGGGGCTCACGGGACCACGGGATAGGCAGCCATGGGGATCTTGGTGGATTCCTGTGGACGACTCGTCGGTTGTGGATAACTGCCATGGCCCCGTGCGGGACAGAAGTCCCGCTCCGAAGGGTTTGGTCAGTGCCCCCCCCGCGAACGGAGGTGAGCCGCAGGCCACCGATCCGAGGAAGCGCCGGGCGATGGTGCTCTCAGCGCGAGCGGAGGTGAGCCGCGAAACGCCGTACGGGAGCGATCGCGCGCGGCGTGCTCTCTGTGTGAGCGGAGGCGGGCCGCATGCTGCAACCCTGTTCAGCCGGTTCGGCCGATGTGGATGACCACGATGGTGACGGTGGTTTCTGTGATCTCGTACAGGACCCGGTAACGGCCGACGTGCATGCGGCGCAGGTCCGGGGAGCCGTACTCCGCGGTGCCTGCCGGGCGGGGGGTGTCGGCGAGCAGGTCGACAGCGTCCATCAGCTGCCGCAAGCCGTCAGGGTCGTCCTTGAGAAACCGGGCGGCCGCGTTCACCGCGCCCTCGTCCCAGATGATCGCGTAGGTCAAGAAGCATGCCCCAGCCCGAGCTGAGCACGCACCTGCTCATGCGGCACACCCGTGGCCTCGCCGGACGCCTGCCGCGCCCGGTACTGCGCCAAGGCAAGGGCGTCCTCAAGGTCGGCCAGTTCCTGCGGGTTGATCAGGACCGCCGCAGGCTGGCCATGGTCGGTGATGGTGATCCGCTCACGGGCATGGGACGCGCGACGCACCAGCGACCCGAACCGGGCCCGCGCCTCCGTAATCGGCAACGTGTCACTCATGCAGAGAACTGTACACTTCACGCGCTTCGCGCCGTCACCATCCCGAGCACGAATAGAGACGAGCGATAGGTTGAGGTGCGTGTACGACCGCCGCTCCTTGAATCAAGAAAACGCAAAGCCCCTCTAACATCGCAGGTCGCGAAGGGTGCTCTCCGCGCGAGCGGAGGTGAGCCGCCGGACCCGTACCGGCGTCCGATGCGGTCCCAGTGCTCTCCGCGCGAGCGGAGGTGAGTCGGCCCCGCGCGAGCGGAGGTGAGCCGCCCAGGACTATGGGCGGTACGACCAACACGGGGTCCTCTCCGCGCGAGCGGAGGTGAACCGACCAGGATCACCGCCCGCTCGGGCGGAAGTGAACCAGGTCGATCGGCTGCGTGCCGCGCCCGCCATGGCGCCGAGGGTCGGGGCGTCGGGGACGACGTCCAGGCGGTCGGCGTCCGCATCGAACTTCGCTGCTTGGGCGTGGGCCGGTGAGCTCTGGCGCGGCCGCGGCGAGGATGTCGTCCCACTGCGCGAGGACGCCGCCGCTGGCGGCCGGGGCGACCATGCCGCGCCCGGTCATCATCAGGGTGATGACGGTACACAGCCGAGCGGCTCGCGGCCATCCCGCCGTACGGCCTGGCCGGTGCGCCGCTTCGTCTTCTCCTTGCGGTGGCCGCGGTTCTTCTTCGCCTGCTCGCAGGCGGCAGCCAGGGCTTGGCGGACGAGGTCGACGCCGCTCAGATTGCTGGTCATGGGATCACGCCCCGGCGGTGTCGAGGGGGCGGGCGGCGTATGCGGCATGGGCGGCGGCCTGCTGCCCGAGGCGCCTGGAGCCCCGTTGCCGCGTTGTGGGCCGTTAGCCTGTCGGTATGTCAGAGCGTGTCATGCCCGGTCGCACGGACGGCCTGATCACCCTGGGTGCCGCGGACGCTCTGTGGGTCGATTTGACGGCCGACAGTGCTGTGCCGACTGCTTCTGGGGCATTCACCTGCTCTCCTGCCCACGCCCGGGTGGGGTACGTCCTGCTCGGCGGCCATGTGGTGGCGACGGTGAAGGCGAGCGGCGGTCAGCGGAGTGTTCCGGAGCTTGAGGTACGCCGAGCAGCCGCGGAACTGAACGCGGTTGGGATGGATCGGCAGGACCTGATCCGCATCGGTCCGTTTCGCAGGGCGCCGAGGCAGGAGCGCAACGAGGAAACGCCACTGCGTTGGCGCCAGCGCATCACGGAGGAACTGGAGGAGCTGGGCGGCCCCGAGCGGGCAGCACGAGGTGAAGTCGGCCGGCCGTACCATCTGGCGGGGATCGACTGGCGGCGGACGCTTGTGGAGCAGACCCGCGACGGGACACAGCGGACGTGGTGGCTGCCGCGCGCCGTGGTCAGGCTGCTCGACGCGGCCGAGCACACCGAAACGCAGTGGGTGCAAGCCGCGCGGACCCGCCAGGCAAGCGCAGCCGTCACCGAGCCGCCCTCCCACCCCCGGCAAGCCCAAGACGCCGACGGTCGGCAGACGACCAGCCCCGAGGGCCCCACCGCCTCACTGCGCCCGTACAACGCAGAGCTGGAAGGCCAGCAGTACTCGGTACTCAGCAGGAAGCCCGGTACCTCCCGCAGGGTGGCCGGGTGGGAGTGCGCCGTCTGCCGCACCGCACCCGCCGCAGTCCTCGACCACTGCCATGAACACGGCTACGTCCGCGCCCCCGTCTGCCAGTCCTGCAACACACAGGAACACCCCGACCACCTGTACAGCAACGACATCCGCGTGGCGAACCGCTACACACGCCTCTTCCACACCGACACCGACGACTGGCTCCGCCACTGGCACCGCTGCCCCGGCTGCCGCGCACGCACCACCCTGCCCCTGCCGCACCTCGCCGCATGGACCGCCCACATAGCCTGCCGATCGCTGCGCCCGACCCACCCCGCCCCCCGCGGGCGCAAGCCCTGCGGTGTCCTGCGCGTGTCCTGGACGAGCAGTCAGAACGCGCCCCGTTCCTGCCTGCTCACTGTCGCAGTCGATTTCTGTCCCTCCGGCGAGCACCGTGTCCTGGCGCGAGTCTCCTATCGCGAAGCCGCCGAGCGGTTCCGCCACTGGTTGGCCGAGACGGCCCCTGCCGTGGCCGCCGCGGCCGGTCCTGACCGTTTGGACGGCCTCCCCGCCCAGTCCCGGCCAGTCATCGCGGACACCAGCGGCGAGGGCCTGGCACTGTTCTGAGCGAGCACCGGGAGACTGACACCCCAACAGCACCTCTGCCCCCGACACGGTCACCCCGCACGCCCCAGCGAAAGCGGCATAGGGTCAACACGACGGTGTCGAGCAAGTCCCTGCTCGGCATGCCCTGGCGGTACGCGACCGGCTGCGTCGACCAGCCCGGACTTGTGCACCGGGCCGAAATGATCTGGCACAAGCCCAACCCCATGCCCGGGTCCGCCACCGACCGCGTCGTGGACCATCTTCCATTTCACCCGAGGCCCGCAGTACTGACACGACCCCGAACACGCCCGCCTGCCAAGCATGTGGACCGTGCCCACCACCCCGCTGAAGCCACCGACCGAACTGGAGGACGCCCGGCACTTCGCCGCCATGCCCGAGACCCTGACCCAACACCTGCCTATCCTCGGCTACGCCCCACCGCTCGGAATCGTCCTGGACCCCTTCGGCGGCACCGGCACCACCACGGCCATGGACGTGGCCTGAGCCTGGTCGCTCTCGGGGGAGCGTGTCTGAAAGATCGTGTAAGTCCGTGATGTGGCAGGCTGGTCGGGGCTCTGACCTGGGCCTTTGACCAGCCGGGACGGACGGACATGAACGACAACGAGATCCTGGCCGTCGGACCGGTCGAGGACGAGCTCGTGGATGAGGTCGTCGAGCGGCTGATGGACCGCGCCGACGCCTCGGGTGCTGCCCTGCTGGGTGAAGGCGGGCTGCTGACCGAGGTGACACGGGCCGTGCTGGAGCGGGCCCTGGACGCGGAGATGACCGACCACCTCGGATACGAGAAACACGATCCCGCGGGCCACGGCTCGGGCAACAGCCGCAACGGCACATCGCGCAAGACGGTGCTGACCGATGCCGGGGCGGTCACACTGGCCGTTCCGAGGGACCGTGACGGGTCGTTCGAACCGCAGCTGGTGCCCAAGCACGCCAGGCGGCTTGCGGGCTTCAACGAGCAGGTCCTGTCGCTGTACGCACGCGGCATGTCGGTGCGCGACATCCGCTCGCACCTGGCCGGCATGTACGGCGTCGAGGTCTCACCGGACCTGATCAGCAAGGTCACCGACGCTGTCACCGATGAGCTCGACGCATGGCGGAACAGACCGCTCGACGCGGTCTGGCCGATCATCTACATCGACGCGCTGTGGGTGAAGATCCGCTCCGGATCCGTGGCCTCCCGGCCGGTCTACCTGGCCGTCGGGGTGGACATGGACGGCTGCAAGGACGTGCTCGGCCTGTGGGCCGGCGACGAGGGCGAAGGCGCCACGACCTGGATGACCGTGCTGTCCGAGCTCCGTAACCGCGGGGTCGAGGACGTGTGCATCGTCGCCTGCGACGGGCTGAAGGGCCTGCCCGTCGCGGTCACTGCGACCTGGCCCAAAGCCACCGTTCAGACATGCGTGATCCACTTGATCCGTGCCTCGCTGAGATTCGCCTCCAAACAGCACCACGCAAAGCTGGTCACGGAGTTGAAGGCCATCTACACCGCCCCGACCGAGCAGGCCGCCGAGCAGGCCCTCGCCGACTTCACCGCAGGCGAGCTGGGCCAGCGGTATCCCGCGATCGTGCGGACCTGGCAGGCCGCGTGGAGCGAATTCACCCCCTACCTCGCCTTCCCGCCGGAGATAAGGAAGGTCGTCTACTCGACGAACCTGATCGAGTCGATCAACGCACGGCTGCGGAAAGCCACCCGCAACCGCGGACACTTCCCCTCCGAGCAGGCCGCGTTGAAGGTGCTCTACCTCGCCATCCGTGAGCAGGTCACTCCCAGAGCGCGCGATGTCAACCACGTCGCGGCACACTGGAAGAAGGCACTGAACCAGTTCTCACTCTTCTTCGAGGACCGGCTCAACACCAAGTGAAAATCGAGGACTTACACAAAGTTCCGTACACGCCCTCTCGGGCTGATCGCCATTGTGGCCAACAGCCTGGCCGCGCTGACAGAGGCAAGCGATACGTTGTGGCGCATGTACGACCGCCGCTCCTTGAATCAAGAAAACGCAAAGCCTCTCTAACGTCGCAGGTCGCGAAGGGTCCTCTCCGCGCGAGCGGAGGTGAGCCGCATCTGACCGGAGGCGCCCAGTGACCGCAGGCGTCCTCTCCGCGCGAGCGGAGGTGAGCCGTTGCCCCACACGTTGCCGTCGGCGTATCTGACGTCCTCTCCGCGCGAGCGGAGGTGAGCCATGCTGGCCGATCATGTGACGCCAGATCGCGCGGGGCCCTCTCCACGAGCGGTGGTGAACCGGTCTGACGTCCCTTGGAGGGGTGGCAGGCCCAGTGCTTTCCACACGAGCGGAGGTGAGCCGAAGCACGACGCGGTGACGCGTGAGCAGCTGCTGTGCTCTGCGCGCGAGTGGAGGTGAGCCATTCCGTGGGGTCAAGGACGACCAGGGCCTGCCGTGCTCCGCGCGAGCGGAGGTGACCCGGTGCCATCCATCACTGCGTAGGCGTCGCACCGGTGCTCTCCGCGCGAGCGGAGGTGACCCGCTGACCGTCGACACGGGTATCGCCCACAGTCAGGCCTTCTTCGCCCGAGCGGAGGTGAGAGCGGACAGCGCAAGATCCTTGTAGGCGGACAAGTCAGATCCTGCTTTGCGGACAGTTGATCTCCCTTTCCGTGGACCCATTCGTGTCGGTTCCGAACAGGTGATCCCTCCGGGGGTTGGCTCGGTGCTGCCTGGCACCCGAACCAACTCATCTCCGGAGGGATCGTGAAGAAGTCTGACAGGGAGATCATGGAAATCTTCGAGGCTCTCGACGCCACCGAATGTGCGCATTCGGCGGCTGTGCTGGCGGGGGTCGATCCGAAGACCGTGCGCCGGTACGCACGGATGAGGGACACGGGTCGGCCGATTTCCGGTCCGGTCGTGCGACCGAAGCTCATCGACCCGTTCATGCCGAAGATCGAGGAGTGGGTCGAGCGGTCCGAGGGCACGGTGCGGGCCGACAAGCTCCACGAACGCCTGCGACTGCTGGGGTTCACCGGCGACGAGCGCACGACCCGCCGCGCGGTGGCGAAAGCGAAGGAACGTTGGCGGTCCGGCCACCGGCGAACGTATCGGCCGTGGATCACCGAGCCGGGGCTCTGGTTGCAGTTCGACTGGGGCTGGGGCCCGAAAGTCCCTGGCCCGGGCGGTGGAGATACGCGTGAGACGTTGTTGTTCTGCGCCTGGCTGGCCTGGTCGCGCTATCGGGTGGTGATCCCGGTCTGGGACCGCACCCTGCCCACCGTGATCTCGTGCATCGACTCGACGCTGCGGGCGATCGGCGGGGCACCGACCTACGTACTGACCGACAACGAGAAGACGATGACCATCGACCGGGTCGCCGGAGTCGCGGTCCGACACCCTCAAGTCGTCGCCGCGGGACGCCATTACGGTCTGCAAATACACACGTGTGTCCCCTTCGATCCTGAATCGAAGGGAGGCTCGGAAGCCACCGTCCGCATCGCGAAGGCGGATCTGATCCCCACGACCGCGAATCTGCGGGAGAAGTACGGCGACTTCGCCGAACTCCGCGGCGCCTGCGCGATCTTCTGCCAGCAGGTCAACACTCGCGTCTACCGAGAGACCGGCAAGACCCCGGCCTCCGCCCTGGACATCGAACGGACTCGCCTGCACCCACTGCCCGACGCCCCGCACACCCTCGCGCTCGGCGAATCGCGGCAGGTGCTGCGGGACCAGACGGTTCGTTTCGGCTCGGTGCGTTACTCGACCCCGCCGGGCCTGGTCGGCCAGGAAGCCTGGGTCCGCGCGGACGGCGAGGAACTCGTCGTCGTGGTCGACCTGTCCCGCCTGGCCCGCCGCCCGGAGTGGATGCAGGGACCGGCCGGACTGACCGAGGTCGCCCGGCACCCGCTCTCGCTGCCCGGCCGCCCGGTCATCGATCTGTCCCACTACCCGGGCCACCCGCAGGAGATGGACGGTTCACCACGCCAGCCCAAGCCGAAGCCGGCCAACGACGCGGAAAGAGCCTTCCTCGCGCTCGGCCCGGGGGCGAAGTCCTGGCTGATCGAGGCGGGTGCCGCGGGCACCACCCGGATCCGGGTGAAGATGGCCGCCGCCGTCGAGCTCGCCGCCCTGGTCGGCGTCGCCGAAGTCGATATCTCCCTCGGGCTCGCGGCGACCGCGGGCCGCTTCGCCGAGGACGACTTGATGTCGATCGTCCAGCACCGCCGCCATGGCGCCCGTCCCGCCGACCTGGTCGTCGCCGACGAGGCCCATTCCGTCCAGCCCGGCACCTCCGCCTGGGCCGACTTCGGCCGCAAGGCCACCTGATCCACCCGTCCCGGGCCGCGAAGCGGCCCGGGACGGGCAAGCCCGAACAGCACGCCAGTGAAAGGAAGTTGACGATGGCCACCGCAGCTGTTGCTGATCCGCCCGAGACTGTTCCCGCACCCTCACCGCTGCCTCCGGCGCCGACGGCACCGCCGATCCCGGCCGCGCTGGAAGCCGTGCTCAAGCGGATGCGGTTTCCTTATCTGCGCAGGGCCGCCCCGGAGGTGCTGGCCACCGCCCGTTCTCAACGCTGGGACCCGGCCGAGGTCGTGCGGATCCTGCTGGAGGAAGAGATCAAGGGCCGCGATGAGGCCACCCGCCGCAACCACCGCAAGCAGGCCCAGCTCCCCTCGGGCAAGACCTTCGACTCCTGGCGGGAGGAGGACTCCTCCATTCCCGCTCCGACCCTGCACGCGCTGATGACCCTGGAATGGATCTCCAGGGCGGAGAACTTGGCCTGCGCGGGCCCCTCCGGCACGGGGAAAAGTCACCTGGCCGAAGCGTTGGCGAACAAGGCGATCGATGAGGGGATGAAGGTCTCCTGGTTCACCCTCGAATCGCTGACCGCCCACCTCGGACGGGCGACCGTCGACAGCACGGTCTCCAAGGCCGTCGCGAAGATCACCCGGTCCGACCTCATCATCGTGGACGACATCGGCATGCTGCCCTCGGGGCAGGCCGCGGCCGAGGCGTTCTACTGCTTGATCGACGCGGCATACGAACGCCGCTCGGTGATCGTGACGAGCAACCTTCATCCCTCAGGATTCGATTCGATCATGCCCAAAACGCTGGCCACCGCCGCCGTCGACCGGCTCCTGCACCACGCCCACGTCGTCCTCACCGAGGGCTCATCCCTGCGGCTGACCCAGGCCACCACCGGCCAGGGCGTCGTCCCACTGAGCCCGACGAACTGACCCCGGCCTGCTCAGATGGCCGGCTCCGGAAGATGCCCGAGGCGCTCGATGACCCGCTTGCGAAGGAGCAGGTACTCGTCCCAGCGGCGCAAAGGGCCCGGCGGGCGTTTCACCACGCGGCCCTCGGTGACGGTCCGGCCTCGCTGGAATTGCTCGCGTGTCAGGTCGATCTCGATACCGCTGGCCAGCCGGTTCCACATGTGGAAACCGTGCTGGACCCCCTCGGAGTGCACCTCGCCGGCCATGAGGTCGCCACCGAAGACGTCATTGACGATCAAGGCCGTGATGTCACAGTGCCCCCAGGCCGGGTTCTCGGGCTGCCAGCCAGAGCGAGCGAGATCGTCCGGGGAGCAGGTGTCAGCGGCCCAGCTGGCACGCAAGGCGCTGTCCAGGTCGAGCAGGTTCCAAGGGATCATGCCGACAGCATCGCAGTCACCACTGACACCGACACTGGGCGCGGAAGCCGAAGTGGCTGACGCTGCCCCACCCCATCCGAGGGACGAAAAGTAATACCGGACAGGGAGATCAACTGTCCGCCCACAGGGACCCGAAAAGCCCGCTCACCCGGACGGACCGCTGTCCGTGGACACAGCTCGCGGCCCATGAAGCTTTCGAGAAGCGGCAGCGTGAGCGCGGCATGCCGTTCGATGCGTCCGCCTTTATTTCGGTCCTGGCTGCTGCACGCTGTGGCATGTTTGGCAGAGCCGTCTCGTGGCCATGCGGATACAGGTTGACGTCGATGTCGTTGCCGTGCGCGGACTGGAGGCGAGGGAGAGCGTCGCCAGCAGTTCCATCGACCGCCGTTGACATCCAGAGCAGCGCGGCCGCGCTGAGGCAGGCTCGCCACGATCCGAATGTGGAAGTGATCGTTGTGGCTCCACGGATGACGGGCGTTCAACCGAGCCATGCCCATCGAGAATGCGCCTCCAGCGAACAAAGCTCCGAATCATCGCAGCGCCACGGCCCGCATGCTGCCACGTCCGTGAGTTCGCAGCCGTCACCTCGCGCGCGGGAGTTCAACGGTTGAGTAGATGTCGACAACGAAAGCGATGGGATGTCGGCCGTCTGACGGCAGCCACCGGCGGCCTGCGGAGGCATCCGGTCAGGACGGGGCCCAGCAGGAGGCCAGTGAGTTCTCGGCCAGCCGGGTCAGCTCCGCCCGGGTCAGGCCCAGGCCGGCGGCGCTCGCCACGTAGTTGTCGGCGACGTAGCCACCGAAGAACGGCGGGTCGTCGGAGTTGAGGGTGACCACCACACCGGCGTCGAGCAGGCGCTTGAGCGGGTGGGCGGCGAGTGTTGGCACCACCTTGAGCGCCACATTGGACAGCGGGCACATGGTCAGCGGTACACCGAGGTCGGCCACCCGGCGGATGAGCGCCGGGTCATCGGCCACCGCCACACCGTGATCGATCCGGTCCACCCCGAGTTCCAACGCTTCGACGACGTACGAAGCTGGCGCGTCCTCGCCGGCGTGGATCGTGGTCCGGTAGCCGCGGCGCTGTGCCTCGGCGAAGAAGCGGGCGAACTTCGAGGGCGGGTTGCCTCGCTCTGCTGAGCCCATCCCGATGCCGATGACCTGCTCGCGCCACGGCTCGATCAGGTCGAGCAGCTCCAGGGCGGTGGACTCCTCCCGGTGGCGCTGCGCGGTGCAGATCAGCCGGGCGTCGATGCCCCATTCCTCGCCGGCTTCGCGGAAAGCGGCGAGCACGCCGTCGAGGATGACCTCGATCGGCACGCCGGCGTCGAGGAAGGTCTGCGACCCGACGAAGACCTCCGCCCGGGTGACGCCGTCGGCGTGCACATGGCGCAGGTAGTCCATCGCGAGGTCGAAGAAGTCCTGCCGCTGCCGCAGCGTGCCGGCCACCCGGAAAAGCACCTCGAGGAAGGCCGGCAGGTCGGCGAAGTCGTAGGCCGCCCGCAGCTCCTCCTCGCTCCCCCACGGCAGGCTCACCCCGTTGCGACGAGCACAAGCCAACGCGGTGGCGGGCTCGAGGGTGCCCTCAAGGTGTACGTGGAGCTCGGCCTTCGGCAGCGAACGGACGAAGGCCAAGTCGATGTCGGCGTCCATGTCGGCGGTGCTCATCGCAGCAGCCTAACCGGGAGGCGTCGGCGGCACCGAAGCCGGTGGCGGCGATGCCGTCCGACAGCGCCCTCGCGTTGCGCAACTGACCAACCATCTCGCCCGATCCCTGCTGGAGACCGCCGCCTGGGAGCGCAACTACACCCTCGTCTGGGCAGAGCCTGACACCAACCGTCAGCCCCTCCAGCCTCACGACACCCGCTGAGGCATTCCGAGAGTTCCAATACCCGACTCCACCATTAGCCATCTACCCCACCGAGACCATCGAAGCCCACCGCGCGTTCATCACCCGCCGCCGCGCCCTGCGGCCCGCCGAGGAATACCGCACCCCCACCGACGTCGAGTGGGAAGACTTCCTCGGCCACTTCGAACGCCGCAAGCTCTCCGTCGGCACCTGCGCCCGCGCCTACGGAACCGCCTGCATCCACGAACACGCTTGCTTATCCGAACTAACCCAGCACCGCGGTGAGTTCACCCTCTCATCGACGCCCGCCACGGAAAGCAGTTGTGGAGGGTGGGCCAATCGGCGCCCTCGGGCATGTCGCGGGCGCCGGAGGTCGTGCAGCTACTCGGTGCCGACGGTCAGTCCAGATTCCACTTGCACTTCAGCGCCTCCAACGGGTCCTTGTCCTGAGGCCGTGCGTAGGAGAACCACACCCGCCACGCCGTCGATACAGCGTTTTGGATCCACTGCTCCCCGACTCCGCGGCGGTCAACATCGGAGAAGGCGCCGCTGGTGTGCTGCTTGGACCCGATCAGGCGCGCGAGTTCGGCCCGGTACTCCGACGGCCCGAAGAGTCCGAGCACCACCTCCGACAGGACCCAACAGCACCTGCCGGCTGAAACGGCCTCCCGCACCTGCGTATTGAAATCCAGCCAGTCGCCGTCGCCCGACAGTTTCAAAATGTGGTTCCAGAACCGCTTGTCCTCCAGCTCTGGCAGTAGACAGAGCAGCTCAAGAAGATGCCGTTCGTCGCTGCTCCGCGCGTGAGCCATGCCGGAACCTCCCCGTTCATCCGATGGCGTTTAAAGATCCGTCCTCGCCCCTCCTTAATCATCTCATTGGCCCTTTGGTTTTGGCCCGTATCTCGGTCACACACCCTCCTCGGCCGGGTCGGGAGTGAGCCTGCCGACGGTGGTGCGGAAGTCGGGCATGCCGAGGTGGACGGTGGTGTGCTTCGCGGTCAGGTCGCGCATGGCCTCCAGCTTCTGCGCTGCGGCGGCCAGGGTGGTCTCGATCGCCACGACCTCGCCGAGCCAACCCTGGTCCCGAGCCTCCTGCAGGCGGTCGATGAGGTTGGCGTGGATCTCCTGAAGGCGAGGCATCTGGGCCGGGTCAACGAGAAGTAGGGGGCATCTGACGCAGGCGTTTTCATGCTGGCAAGGGGTCGCGTAGTCGCGGCCGCAGGTGCCCAGGGCGACCTTGCGGAGTTCGAAGTGGGAGAGGAACTCGTCCCATTCGGTGGCAGTGAGCTCGCGGTATTCCTCGCTGGGCCGCTCGGTTCTGCGGCGGGCGATGAAGGCCCGGTGGTGGGAGATCACGTCTTCGGGGTAGATCGCGGCATAGCCCATGGTGGTGTCCAGAGCGGCGTGGCCGCAGATCTTCGCGGCGATGTGCGGGGGTAGTCCGGAGCGGATGGCGTCGGTCACGAAGATTCTTCTGAAGTCGTGGGGGCGCCATTCGAGTGGATCGCCGGCGACGGTGATCTGGGCGGACTGCGAGGTGGCGACCAGGCACTCGCGGATGTAGCTGCGGGTGAGCGGCCGGTCCTCGGTGCCGTACCGGCGTTGGAACAGGAACGGCATGGGCGTGCCCCAGGTCTGCTCGAACACGTCGTAGGCCGACACCAGCGGCAGGGCGGCATTTCCGGCCCGGACCCGGAAGATGACTGCGGTCAGCACCTCCGCCAGTTCCGGGGAGACCAGCAACAGGCGCTCGGCATCGGTCTTGGAGGGTGCGACCTGCAGCATCGGCACCACCTCGCCGGTGGTAGGCAGGGTGTAGGCGATGAAGCTGTGGTGGGTGAGCTCCAGCATCTCCTCGATCCGGATGCCGGTGTGCCGTAGCACTTCCACCGTCGCCCAGGACCAGAATCCCGCTTCCTCCTCGTGGGTGAGGTTCCGCCGCCTGCCTGTAGTCACCTCGGTGGCGTAGACGCGATGGGCCTGCCCGGACCGGCATCGCTCGAACTCCTGCCCGGCGACGAGGAACCGCTCTCCGGCCGGCGTCGCGCCAGCCGTGGTGATTCGGTTCTCGGCGTCCTTGCGCTGCTGGTCGACGGCGCGAAGCAATGCGGGCAGCAGTGGCAGTTGGGTCCTGGTCCGCTGGTCCATCCGGGACTTCACGCCGGACCTGGACTTCTTCGTCGCGCACTCGCTCGCTTTGATGGGACACGGTGCCACCCAGGGCGCCCACCGGCCAGGATCGTCGGCGGCCCAGCGGGCGATGTCCTGGTAGAAAGCCCGGACGAACACCAGCTCGCTGCGGAAGTTCACCCGCGGCCGCACCGGATGACCGCCGGTGTCCGGCTTCCTGCGCGAGGTGGGCAACCTGGCCGGCGGCCCCTGGGATGATGAGGACGACGGCGTGAGGGTGACCATGTCGTGGAATGCCCCCGGCCGGACCCGTCAGACTCGGAGGGAAGAGGGATGACCGCACAGCCAGTCGATCGACACCAGCCGGAGCCCAGGGTGCCGCGCACCATCGGCGGCATTTCCGAGGCGCTGCGCGGCGCCCGGCGGGCGCAGTTCTTCGCCGAGGTGCTCGCGGCCGAGCAGGGCCCCGAGCTCGATGCGACGCTGACCGAGTGGTGGGGCCGGGCCATGCTGGACAGCGACCCGCAGCGCGGCCGCATTCACGCGGCCGCCGAGGCGGGCACGCTGCCGACCACGAGCTGGGACGAGATCGCGCGCCGCCGCCGTGCGAACGGCGGAGCGATGCCCGGTGAGTGATGAACCCCGCGGCTTGTGGCCAGTCGCCCCTTCCGAAGCGGTGGGGGAAACACTGGCTGACCCGGGACTGTCCGCCTACCTGTTCTCCGCGGTGGTCGCCCTGACGGTGTCCATCGCCGAGGACCCGTGGCTGAAGGGCAGCACACCGCTGGAGGGTGATGACGACTGGCGAGAAGTCTTGATCCTCGGCGGGCGCGGCATCGCCGAGTACCGCATCAACCAGGACGCCCACGACGTAATCCTCACCCGGATTCTGCCGTTCTGACCGAAGCCCCGGCCCCTTCTGCTGGGGGCATACCGTCAGCATTCAGCGGCTGCAGTGTCCTCTCCTCGCAGGCCGAGGTGAACCGCTGAACGCCGCGCGGGCCTGGCTCATTTCGAAACGTCCCTATTACAGCCGCTATGGGCTGGCCTCAGTTCCCGGTCTGCTCACGGAGGAAGCGGCGTTCTGCGCGGCGGCGGCGCACCTGGTACCAGCGTGCGGTGTAGGCGAGATCCTCCCGGCAGACGTCCAGGAAGACCCTCTGCGCGGTGACCACCGCCTCGGCCTGCCGCTGGGATCGGCGGGCGCTCTTCTCGTTCAGCTCCAGGTTGCTGGTGGCCTCGACGGGGGTTTCCGCCGCGGCGATGACGTGGACGCTGCCGCACAGCCGGACCCCGTGCAGCGCGCTGATGAGCTCGCTGCTGACCTCCCACGCCTGGGGGTCTGGCCCAGCAGCAGCTTGTGCGCGGCGCGTCCGGCCTCGCGCTTCAGGTGGGCGAACTGGTACGCGTAGTTGAACGAGCGGGTTGAGGCGTCCAGCAACCGGCGGTACGCCTCCGCGCGGTCTTCCCTGCTGCCCAGCCGGGGAACGCCCACAGGCCGGTACCGCCCGACCAGCGCGCTGGCCACGCTCTCTGTCGCTTTGATACCGGCAGCCGCCATGCCCGGCGTTATGAATGTCATGCCGGGGTTCTACCATCCGGCGGGCCGGGCGCCGGCCGGGCTGCCGCAGCAGCTGCTCGACCCGGGCCGTCCCGCAAGGCGAGGTCTTCCCGGCAGGCGTTCGGGAGGCGCACTGCGTGGTGGCCACGGGCGTCCCGGCCAGCGGGGACCGCCCCGCCAGAGCCCAGCCATCCATCCGCCGCTGCTGCGGCCGCGGCAGGAAGAAGGCCCGAACCTCGGCGGCTGAGGTTCGGGCCCTGTCCTATTGAGGAACGCGTTCAGCCGGTGTTCGGGTCCTGGCCGACCAGCCGCGTGAGCAGTTCCACGATCTGGGCCTGGTTCCGGTCCATCTTCTGTCCGAGCTCCTCAAGGCGGCTCTCCAGCCGGCCCACCTTCTGATCGAGGTTCCCCACCTGGAGACGCACGGCCGTCAGGTCGCTCTTGACGATCCCGAACTCGCGGTCGTTCTTCTGGTCGACCTGTTCGAACCGCCGTGTGAGAGCGGCGAGTTCGCTGTGAGCTATGGGGTCCTCGGGCACGCGGGGCGCTCCTGCCAGGTCAGGGGTACAAGCAGACATCAGGCCGTCCACGATATCGCGCTCACCGGGCGCCGGTCCCGGCCTCGGACGTGATCGAGGCGGGCACCAGCGATCCCTGGTGGAGTGTGGAGGCCGGGGCGGGCAGGGGGGGGTACGTACGAGCGGGCCAGCCGCTGCCGAGTGATCGGGGCGGCCCGATCGGGGCAGTGGCATTTGGGGTCAGGGGGATGGTGCTGCGCAGTCCTCCAGTCGGGCGGCGAGTTCGAAGGAGGCTTTGGGGATGGTGCCGTAGTCGGCGTCGGATTTGGTCTCCAGGCGCTGGACCGCCACGGCCAGTGACTGGCATAGCGGCTGATCGGCGAGGGCGGGGTTGTCGACGACGCGAGTGCTGGCGGCGACGCCGGAGTGCAGGATCGCCATGGTGCGGTTGATCATGGACTGGGGGGTGTACCAGCTGCCGCGGTGTCCCTGGCTGGGCGGCCGGCGCAGGAGGCTGACCAGGTCGTCATGGGGGCTGGTCTGGTTCTCCAGGTGTTCCAGGCAGGCGGCTTCGTGTGCCCAGTGCTCGGCGTCTCGGAGTTCTCCGCGCTGCATGTGCATCAGGTACAGGCACAGTGCCGCGGTTGCGCTTCCGGCGCCGGCGGAGAACTGCCACCAAAACTGTGCTCCCTCCCTGTCCGCCAGGTGCAGCAGGCAGGCGAAGATCAGCGCGCTGGCGGGTTCGGCGCGGCACGACTGCGCCAGGAGCGCGATGTGGTGAGCGGCACGGGAGTCGCGGATCACCAGGGTGGACAGCTTGCGCAGATCCTGGGCGGCCTGTTCGTGCTGGGCCGTGCACAGGGGAGTGCGGTGGCGGGGGGCGTCCTCAGGGAGCCAGGGCTTGACCTGCTGAGCGGAGGACTCGAGCAGCAGCGCGCTGCGCCACCAGGTGTCGGCGATTTCGCGTTCGATACGCAGACGTGAGGCCGCGGTGTCCTCGTCGTCGTACTCGTGCTGAAGGATCTCGGCGTCGGCCAGGAGTTCATCGAGGCTGCGCGGGGTCATGTCACTCCTCATCGTCGCAGTCCGTATCGAACGCTATGCCCAGTTCCCGGGCGATCTTCCGGCGCGCGAAGTGGCAGTGCGAACGCACGGTGGCCTCGGTGACTCCCATGATGCGGGCGACGGTATCGGTGGAGAAGCCGAGGACGTAGCGGAGCACCATCACGTCGAACTGCCGCTCGGGCAGCCTGGCTATCGCCGGGTACAGGCCCAGAGCGCTTTCGATGACCTCGAATTCCTGGCGGCTGGATTCCAGCACCGCGCGCACCACGAGCTGCAGCATGGCCGTCTCGGGCACCGCGGGCTTGCGGCCCTGGATCCGGAGCTCCCCGGCGACGCTCTCCTTGAGCAGAGCCCACGCGGAGGCGGCGGGGTTCGCCTCCTCCATCAGGTGGGCCCAGTTCATCGCCAGGTGCATCAGCACTTGGTGGACCAGCTCACCGGCCGCGTGCGGATCGCCCAGATGCACGTGGGCGTAGCGGCGGTAGGCCCGGTAGTACTGGTCGTGGAACGCCCAGAACGCCTTCGGCAGTTGTGGCAGCGGCACCATCAGGGCGGGCCTGGACTGCGACGTGCGGTGGTCGCTCACTCCGGGCCACCGTCCTCGCGGACAGCGCAGGCGGTCGGGGTGCCGTCGCGGCGTTCCGTCAAGGCCGCGGCTCCCACGCGCACCCCGGCCCCGAGCAGTCGGCGGGCCAGTGCCATGGCGTCCGGGGTGAATACGCGCAGCGCGATAGCCGAAGCCAGCACGCTGTTTGCGACATCGTGAGTCACGAGTGCAAGGCCCTTCTGGTCAACAAGGTGGGCAGCGCCTGGTCCCCCCTCGGGGCGCTGGAGAGCGTCCTTGCCCTCGATCACCAGCTAATCGACCATGAGGCCCAAACGTTGAACGGCACACTCGAGATTTTTATACGCGAAGCAACCGGACGGTTACTCTCGTTCGAATCCGCTCCCGCGCCACACGCCGACGCCCCCGGGGTGATGGCTTTGCAGAGCCTGCGGCAGCATCCCCACCTGCGCCCTCTTCTCACCGACCGCAATGTGGTTGTGACGTCAAGTAACCATCGTTAATCGCACTCTACTTGCGTCGCACCAAAGCCGCGTGTTCCAGATCACAGATGCGACGGGTGGGGCCTGCGAACCAGGCCATCGCCGCACAGCCGGCCACTGGCCAGCCCAAGCCCGGTCGCGATCGCCCCAGCAGTGTGGAGACGCTGCCGTAGGTGGCCTGGCGAGCGACTTACACCGCGGCCCGGCCGTGGGCCTGGAGCAGCCATTGCGGCCCCGTTGCCGAATCCCGGCACCATACGTACTGGTGCCCTGGTTCCACGGTCATGCCGAAGTCGTACAGCGTCGGCTCCCCTTCGGCCAGCCACCAGCCCCAGACAGGTTCCAGTTCGTCGGCCAGGCGCTGCGGCCCACCCTGATAGGCGACGGCCTGCCCGTCGGGGAGTGTGGTGAGCGTGGCCCAGGAGGCGACGCCGTCGTGGATCCACACGTTCACGCCGTCGTCGTCCACGCCCGTGCTGATCTGCATGTCGGGGAGGTGGATGCGCAGGGCGAACTGCAGGTGCGCGTTGTCTTTCAGGGGGTGCAGGTCCCATGCGAAGGGCCGTTCGTCGTCGGCGGGTCCGGTGCCGCGCACGTGCGGCCAGTTGCTCGCGGGCGGTGTGCCGCGGGCGGGGTCCTTGTTGGTCACGCGGTCGTACAGATGATCGGGATGGCAGGAACCACTGATCGGGCCCAGGTTCGGAATTCGCAGCCTTGTCCGGATTTCATGACGGGTCCGGCGCTCTCCGGTGGTGGGCAGCCATCCGTCGGAGCCGGATACGAGCGCCGTACGGGGAGCCGGCACCAGGGACGAGGCGCGGTGGTCCGCAGCCGGCTTCCATCCCCAATTTGGCGCGCGGGTATACCCCCTCGTCAGGTCCGTGCCCTGTCTGCCGCGTCCGGCAGACCCCCGGTCGTCCCGCGGCTGTACCCGCTCTCGGCGCCCGCCGGCTGCATGCTGGACGGACATCACGATGAACTCGGGCAACGCCTGCGCGTACCAACCGAGAACAAGCCATTCCGCCCCGGCGTGATCAAATTCGCTGATTCCGTCATCAACTTTTCATCGGGTGGCCCTATGTTCAGTCGCGCTCAGCACCATCACACTGACCACACCACCGGCCGGGGTTCCCGCCTGCGCGCGGGCCGGCCAAAGGGGGAAAGACAACGATGCGTCACTTAAGATCGACCGGCCGCTTCGGCAGAGAGCTCATAGCCTTCACCGCTGCGGCTGCCTCCGCGATAGCCGCCATGAGCTTCGCGGCCTCACCGGCCGCCGCCGCCCCGGCAAAGCCCGCCGCTGCCCAGGCAAAGCCCGGCGACACCTGTACGGCGGCCGACCTCGGCACACGCCACCCGTACATCAAGAGCACCGAAGTGTCCCCGACGATCACCCACTTCAAGGGCTGGTACGTCACCGAGGGCACGACCGGCACCCAGACCGTCACCACCAGCACCCAGACGACCATCTCGGTCTCCGTCGGCCTCAACGGCAATGTCGAGGGCAGTTTCGCCGTCGAGACCCTCGGCAAGGTCGGCGCGAGCCTGGGCCTGAACGTGAAGGTCGACTACACCTCCACCAGCACCGAGTCGAATGCGGTCACGTGGAACTTCAGCCAGCCCGGCTACTACGGCGCCTACAAGGGCACCAAGAAGGTCACCGGTACGTACGGAAGCCTCAACTGCAACCGCGTCCAACAGGGCGACGGCAGTTGGGCGTTGAAGTGGATCGAGGGGCCCGACGGCGGCAACTTCACCACCTACACCACCCTCGAGGAAGGCGCGGTGCGCTGCCAGGACGAGGTGCCCGCAGGCAGCATCATGGCCAAGGCACAAGGCCTCCTCGACTGCGGCTCGGCTGCCGCGAAGGCCGAGCACCCGGCGGGTGCGGTGGCGCCGACGGCGAAGCAAAAGCGGGACCGCCTCGTGCAGCGCCCGGCGCTCACCAGCGGCACGTCCGCCGAACAGCCCAAGGCCACCGGGCGTAGCGCGCGGGCCGCTCTCGACTGCAAGGCCGAGGTCTACAAGATCGCCGTACCCGGCAAGCCCCTGTCCTGGGGCGCGCCGCTCCTGGCGGACGACGGTGTCCGCCTGCGGCCCTCGTCGATCTTCAGCGCCCACCTGGACAACTGGCGCCTGTGCAACGTGACGGAGAACAACGGGGTCCTCGAGGCGTCCCTGTGGAACTGGGGCAACGGCGGGTGCGCGACCATCGCCGAGCAGAACGCGGCCACTGAACAGGCGGTCCTGCAGACGGCCCCCTGCACGGAGGACGACCTCCAGCGGTTCTACATCTACCGCGACGTACCCGGCAGCTCGAAGATCGGTGTGCAGAACAAGTACACCGGCTCCATGATGGGTCACGACCGTTACGCGGACGGGGAGTTCATACGCCAGTACTCCAGCGGCAGGCAGGACGGTACGGGTACGTACACCCTGATCGGAGTCTGACGGCCCACACCCCGTGAGCGGCCCCGCACGTGAACCCCCGACCTCCCGGTTTCGTGCGGGGCCCTCCGCGTCCCCAAGGCCGGAATAGTGCACGGTCGGAATAACCCCCTCCCGCCAGTAATCAGGGGCAGCGGTAGAGCGCGCGGGAGCACTCCAGGGAGCAGCGACGACCGGGCCGCCATCGCCTGGACGCCCGGCGGCATCCCTCCCGGCTCCCGGCGCGCCGGACACTCCAGCGCGCCGGGAGCCAATGCGCATCAGGCGCAGGTGTCGAGCATGCCGGTCAGCGCGGCATGCTCGTCCTCGTCCGTGGTGAGGGCGTAGGCGTGCTTCACGGAGATCCACGCACGGGCGTACGTGCAGCGGTAGCTGGCCAGGTCCGGCTGCCAATCGGAGGGGTCTCGATCGCTCTTCGTCCGGTTGGAGCGGGCCGAGACGGCGATGAGCTGGGAATGGGCGAGATCGTTGGCGAAGGCCCGGCGATCCGCGGTCGTCCACTGCGAGGCGCCGGACCGCCATGCCTCTTTCAGCGGCACGACGTGGTCGATGTCTACCTTGGATGCCGCGTCGAGCACCGCGCCGTCGTACGCCGAGCGCCAGCTGCCGACGGTGGCCCGGCACTGCCCGTCCTGGGTGACCTGATCGCCGTCCCGGGCGAGGACGACTTCGCGGGTGTCGCAGGTGCCGTACTGGGTGGCCCAGTGGGGGAACTTTGCCCGGCTGTAGCCGGGGACATCGTCCTCGGGTACGACGGTCAGCTCGTCCAGTTCCGTCCGGGCCTCCTCCGCCGTCGGGGGCTCCGGAAGCTCCGTCGCCGACACGGGACCGGCGATGGAAGACGCAGTACTCGGAGTGCTCGGTACGGCCCAGCTCGAGGGAGCGGAGCCCACGAGGCCGGCGGTTGCCAGCATGGCGGCCGCTGCAGCGGCCCAGCGACGAATCATCATGACCGTCACCGTGGCCTGCCCTGTGGGGCCGGGCGCTCAATTCCCCGAGGCATCACCTCAAAGTGGATACGCGGCAGCGAGGCTCCAGTTGCCCTCGAGCACGCAGGCATATCAGCCGGAGACCTCCCGCGCCGATCTCCTGCGGCATGCCCCTCGTGGCATCTGGTTGCCCCAGAATCCGAACAAGCGATCTAACGCGAGGCATGAGCCACGACTTCCCTCTCGACCTCGTGGAGGCGCAGACCGCCTGGTACCGCACGTACTGGCAGCTCGCCAAATCCGGGCCGACAGCCAGCACCACGAGGGACCGCTGGCGCCTGCAGCAGCTGTCGAAACAGATCGCCGGACACCCGTACTGGTGTGGACCATCGGGCACACCCGCCGCGCGCATGGAACTCAAGGAGCTCGCCCGGCGTGAGGTCAGGCGATGAGACCCGCCGCTCGAACGGAAACACCGGTTTGTGTGTTCATGACCTGGACATCGGTCTCCCGCGGGGAGCGCAGACCCGGAGCCTGACCGGCGCTATCGGGTCCCAGCCGATCTCCGTTCTCGACTGTGCGCGGTCGGCGTCCGGGCCGGACAGGCATCTCGTCCTCGTCGTCCCATGACCGGGTCTTTCTCAGTGGCCGATTTCGCTCCACCGGGCCGACTGGTTGCTGGGACGATCGCTCGTAGGCAGCCACAACGAGCCCGGGGGTGGGACGGTGTTGGAAGAACGCAACGAGCAGGTGGAGCGTGGCTATCTGCTGCTCCAGGCGGCGGTCGCCGAGGGTGCCCTCGGCGATATTCCAGCCGCCTACCGTCGGGCGCAGGAACTCGCGGAGATGGAAGGCGAGGCGCTGGTCAGGCGGGGGCGTCGGACGCCATCCGCGGATCATCATCCGGCGCCGGGAAGGGTCACCTCGCTCGGCTTCGCGTACACCCAGAGGTCGATCTCGACCTCCTCGTCGCATTCCTCGCAGCGGCGGACGTCGACGTCGCCGGCCACGCGCACGTGGATCAGCCAAGCGTTCCTGCCGCACTTCGGGCACATCGTCTCGCGCGCCGTACGTATGGGCTCGCCGTATCGCTTTGTCACACCAGTATCCTGCCGGACGGCCTCCCGGAGACCGGCATTTCCCTCATCAAAGGGTGTCGGCGGGTTCTTGAGGGCCCGGGGGTTTTGAGGGAGTTGTTGAAGGCTCTGGGCCATCCTTCGAGGGGTGTCCGGCCGACCCTCAAAGAACGTTGGTTATTTGAGGGCACACTGCCGTTCATGACCGTGCTGAACGACGCGCTCGGGTCCGCCGACAACCTTCTCGGCACCTTCCCGCTGCATCCGACCGAGATCCGCATCGGGTACGCGCGATAGCCGGGCATGAGACGTGTCCGGTCGATCGATGTCGACTGCGCGCCTGATGGTTTGCCGCCCACGTCGGCGGGAGTGCGCGAGGCTGTGTCTCACGTAATCGACCTCTGGGACTGGGATCCTTCGAGATCGCGGTCAGTCCCTACGATTGCGTAATCCGGTCGCGCAGCCAGGAGTCGACGCTGCTGAGCGCTGTCCTGGCCATTGCCGTGGGGTGGGCCGTGAAGCCGTGAGGTGAGTCGGGGTAGACCCGGAGCTCGACGTCATTGCCAGCCGCTGACAACCGACCTGCCAGCGCCAGGTTGTCTTCCAGCAACACGTCTGCGCTTCCGACGATCAGCAGCGTTGGGGGAAGCCCGCGAAGAACGCCGTAGATGGGAGAGATGTCGGGAACGGTGCGGTCTTCCACATGGCCGGCGTACGCCTGGATGAAGTATTCGTCCGCGATGCGGCGACCGGCCGGGGTTCGTGCGCTCAGGTCGTAGGTCCCGAATTGGAGTGCCGCGCCGGTGAACTGACCAACGGTATCTCTGTCCCTCAGCCGGAGCAGGGTCGCCAAGGCGAGTGTGGCTCCCGCGGAGCTCCCGCCGATCGCAAGTCGGGACGTTCCGAAGCGGGCATCGGCTTCTTCGACGAGCCAGAGCGCCGCTGCTTCGCAGTCGTCGGGTGCCGCTGGCCACGGGTGCTCGGGGGCCAGCCGGTAGTCGACGCTGACAACGGCGAGGTGGAGGGCGTCTGCGAGTTCGCGGTTGCGTTTGTCTCCTCGCGCTGCGGAGTCCATGTAGAAGCCGCCGCCGTGTATGTCCAGGTAGACGCCCTGCGGCGGACCGTCGATAGGAGTGAAGATTCTGACAGGGACGCGTGCTTCTGCGGCTTCGATCGTCTCTTCGATGGCAGGCGGATCGGCGGCAGGAGGAGCTGACCTCTTCGCTCGGACATCCTTCAGCTCCTCCAGTGAGCCGGGGCCACGGCCTGCCGCCCTCGACTTGTAGAAGTCGCGAGCTTCATCGAGCTGCTCCGCGGGCACGTCAGCGAACAGTGCGTCCAGCGCGAGTCGCACGCGCCCTCCTCATCACTCGGGTCTAACTCCACGCTATCGAGGAAGTGTGCGGACTGACGCCACCGGGGTGGCGTCAAGCTGTCGTCGAAGCGTGGTGATCTCTTCGTGCTGGGCTGCGAGGCGGGACAGGGCTGTGGCCTGGAACTCCTTCAGAGCGTCTAGCTCAGTGTTCTTCCTGCTGAGGCGCTCGCGCAGAGTGGCAACCTCGGCCTTGAGACGTTCGATCTGAGCCAGGCGTGGGTCGGGCTGCTGTCCGGCTTCCTGGGCGGCTTGGCGCTGACGGTCGAACTCGGCCTTGAGGTGTGGGTAGGTGCGGTAGAGCGTCGCTCGCGGTACTCCTGCGAGGGTGCACAAGCTCTTGACGTCGCACTTCAGCCCGTCGGGAACGGGCCCGGCGAGAAGTTGCCGCATCGCGTTCTGAATCCTGGCCTCGGGTTCCGCTTGGGGGTTGTGCATCATGAGCGCGGCTCCTCGTCAGGGTGGCCGGCAGCGTCGATATCGGCGACGATGCGAGTGGCACGGTCGAAGGCGGCCTGGGCTCGGGCCCGTTCGGGCTTGGAGAGTCTGGGGTTGCCGAGAAACACGGCCCGAGTGCTGTCGGCGTGTTCGGCCCAGATCTGCCGGTGCTGGGGGTGGTGGGTGGCCTGCGGGCAGCGGGCCGAGTCGCACATCCCCATCAGCGGCTCGGCTGCGTCCGGGGTGCCGGCGATTTTCAGGCACAATGCCTTGCCCGGATCGGAGAACCAGCAGTAGTTGCCGACACCGAGGTGCAGGGTCTTCGCCTTCGCTTTGAGGACTCGCTCGACGCGCCGGTCGTCGATGACGGTGACCGGCCCGGCGTCGTGCCGCCCCAGGACTTGGTCGACGGCCCTGAAGGCGCCAATGAGGTCGCGGGCGCCTTGGCCGCTGGGCAGGATGCCGCGCTGGTAGTCCTCGTAGGCGGCGACGGTCAACCGCAGGTGTTCGGCTTCTTCCTCGGCGGCGACTTCGGCGGCGAAGGCGGCCTGGTGTCCGCCGGGGCGGGCGGCATAGCCCTCGGCTGTGGCGACGCTGGCATGCTTGAGGTGCAGTTTCACGGCCATAAGGCCGTGCGGGCGCTGGGCGATGGCCATCGCGAGCGTGCGCCGCAGAGCTCGGGGATTGACCGGGCCGTCGGGGATGGGCTCCAGGCCGAGCCGCTGTCCGTACTCGCCGTTCACCCATGCGCGCAGGGCGGTATAGCGGCTGTTGCTGTTGTTGGATGCCTTGGCGAACAGCCGCTCACCCGGGGCGGCGCCTGTGAGGGCTTCGGCGGTGGCGATGGCCAGGTGCACGTCTTCGGTGACTACCCACGCGTCCTCGGTCCCGCCGAATACCTCGCCCTTGATGCGGCGGGAGACCAAGCGGTAGCGGGTGCCGCCGCCGGGCCGCTGTTCCTGCTGGCGGCAGTTGCTCGTCAGTTCCGCCAGTTCCGAGGAACGCATCCCGGAAAGCGCCGAGGTGAGGAAGTAGGCGGCAGAGGTGACGGCATGGACCGTGACGTCCAGTTGGTGCCGGGCCATCGGCAGGGCCCAGGGCACCGGGGTGCCGTCATCGGGGCGGGACACCAGGGCTGCATCGCGGCACCAGGGCTGCTGAAGGCCGCACTCACTTACCCACCGTTCCAGTTCGGGACGGAGTCTCTCCAGGTCCCTGCGGTGTCCCATGGCTCCCGCCGCCTGAACGACGAGCGGATGCCACGACATGTGCAGGAGCGGGTCGCCCGCGTCCCATCCGCGCTTCAAGCGCTGAGTGACGGTCGCGTCAGCGGCCCGTGCAGCGGCAAGCCCGGTCTCTCGCCGTCGCTCGATGACCTCGCGCAAGCCATCGACCTCAGTGACCAGCAGGCCGCGCCGCGAGGCGGCCTCACGTTGGTCGGCAGCGCGGGCCACGGCCGCCTCGGCCACCAGCAGCGGGCCGATCGTCTCCAGCAAGTACAGACAGTTCGCCAGTAGAGGCCGCAACAGGGTGTCCGGGACCGGCGGCACCCGGTTCTCGTCACTGCGTACATATCCCGTGACCTCGTCCGCGCTGCGGCCCGGCCACGGGGTGAAGCCCGGCTGGTAGCAATCGCTGAGGATCTCTGTATAGAGGACGAGGAACTGTGGAATGCGGACCATCGCCACCGTGGTCGCGGGTGACAGCAGCCGGTCAGGGTCGGTGGCACTGCGCGAGGCAGCCGCGAGATAGACGTCGCAGTGATGCTGGCGGACCTGCGACAGCGAGGTGATGCCAACCGCGGTGAGGTGGTTGAACCACAGGGCCAGGTGCTTGAGTTCGGACCAGAGGGAGTTCGGGTTCAGTGGGGTGCGGAACGCCTGCGGCAAGACGGCCACGTCCGGATGGAGCGGGGCCATCCGCGCCATCAGGTACTCGCGGGCAACCTGCCGCCAGCGGGGGTTGATGATGGCGGTGAAGTCCAGGATCTTGCGGTGTGCGCTCATCACCACCGGGGCGTCGGCGAGGCCGGTCAGGTCCCAGACATCCTGGTCGAATACGGGCCGCGGGCTGCCGGGCTCACGCCGCAGGCCGGCGGTCTCGATGACCGGGAGACCGTGGAAGGGGCGCCGCCCGGCCAGGGCCGGGGAAGAGGCATGGGCGGTCGTCACTGGGGCTGTTCCTCCAGGTGCAGCGGCAAGAAGGCGGCGGTCTCGGTGCTCTGCCGGGTGACGGCCTCGATGGCGGCCGGGCCGAAGCGGGGCAGGATGTCCTCGTCCAGGCGGGCCGTGTATGGCCCGAAGATCCGCAGGAACTGCGTGGTGGTCATCTGCTGGGCCTGCCGGGAGAAGTACGCCTTGAGCCTGAGCAGATTGGGCAGGTGACGGGTCGCGAACGCGGCGAGCGGACACAGCAGACACACCCAGGGCCGGGCCGGACACAGGGTTCCCGCCGGGGCGCGCGGGCCGTTGAGCGGGCTGGCGCACGCGGCGACGAACATGTCCTGCTCACCGGAGAGCAGAGCCTGGATGGCCGCCGCGTCCAGACCGGCTTCCTCGACCAGGCGAGGGAAGCCCGCGGCGAACGCGGCAGCGTCCTCACCGCTGATCACGACCGGCGGGCCGGCCTTGCGCCGCACATCGCCCTGGGCCTGCTCGATGACGCCCTCAAGCGCGTCCAGCTGGGCCGGGGTGTGAGAGCTGAGGTAGTGATCTCCCTCGACGCGGGCGCTGTGGTTGGGGTCGATCGTCGTGCGGCCGGTCCAGGCCGTGCGGTCGCGCCGGTGGTGGTAGGTGGCCCTGACCCGGCCGCCGTGCACCGGAAGGGACTGCCCGTCGTCGCCGAGCACGCCCGAGGACTCCATCCAGGCCCGGCGCTGGCGCTGGCCGCGGGGGCGGTCGAAGATCCTGCCCTGCCCTCTTCCGAGTCCGTCGCGGCCCACATAGATCCATACACGATCAGCCAAATCCCCGGCGTGCTCACGTAGTTGGGCTGAGTGCTCCAGCCAGCGGTCCAGCAGCCGCACGGCATCACGGGGCAGGTTGAGCGCCTCGTCCCCGGTGCGGCCCTTGCGGTAGGAGAGCAGGACGGTGTTCGCCGAGGTCCGGGTGATGTTGTCGAGTCGCAGGGCGTCGATGCCGTCAGGGACGATGCCCGTGCGCATCGCAAACAGCGTGAGGTAGGCGAACGCCGTCTCCGAGGCCGGGAACAGCGCGGCTTCGACCGCTGCGAGCTGAGCCCGGTCAACACCGGCGCCCATCGTGCCGAACCGCTCGATGGCCTTTCTCGCCTCCGCGGGGCCCGCGTGGAGCCAGAGCCAGGCGAGGTTGTCGAAGGTGACGCCGTGGACGGACGGATCGGCACCCCGGCCGGCTGCCTCCTGCGCCTGACGGTGTGCGCGGCGGGCCGCCGCGATCTGTTCGGTGCAGGAGGCTTCCAGCCGCCGCCATTCACCGTCGCTGTAGGGCTGGTTGGGCCGGCTCTTCTGCACCTTGTTGATCCGCCGCCCGGCCAGGTGACGGCAGATACCCGGGTCCAGTCCTCCGGCTGTCTCCTGGAAGGCGTCCAGCACCACGCGGATGCGCCGTTCGCGGTGGTAGTCGCAGGTCAGCCAGTACTGGACCAGAGTGCCCGGGGTCAGATCGGCAAGACCGCCCGTGACACCCCAGGCATCGAGGTCGCGCGCCATCCGGCGCATCGTCGTCATGTACTGCCGGGCCACCGAGCGGGTGCGGATCGGCCCGTGCGGATGCGTGGCCGCAACCAGTCCCACGGCCAGGTCCGTGGCAA
Source organism: Streptomyces violaceusniger Tu 4113 (assembly GCF_000147815.2). Lineage (NCBI taxonomy): Bacteria > Bacillati > Actinomycetota > Actinomycetes > Kitasatosporales > Streptomycetaceae > Streptomyces > Streptomyces violaceusniger. The sequence goes on from NC_015951.1 coordinate 147,398, forward strand.
GCTGCTGGTTCGGCAGATCGTGCAGGACACCGTGGTGGATGACGCCGTCCGGCAGCGTGAACAGCACCGCCAGGGGGTGCTGGATCTCGGCTGGCATCAGACCTCGCCCTCGAACTCGGCGACCGCGTCGGCATCCACGGTCAACGCGCCTCCGGCGGTCGCGTAGGCGTCCCGGTAGATCCGCTGGATGTCGAGCAGATGCAGATACGCCTGAGTAGTGGCGGCACTGGTATGTCCTAACAAATCACGCAGCACCAGCAGGGGATCGGCCTTGGTCAGATAGAGCGCCAGGGCGTCGTCGCCGCCCGTGTCCACGACGAGCTGGGCGGCCTGCTGGTAGTAGCCGCGTACCAGCCGCTCCAGCGTGGCCATCGCGAAGGTGTGCCTGGTGACATGGGGATGGACATGTGGGAAGGACGACTCAAAGCGGTCCCGGATCCGTAGCGCGGTCCGGCGCAGAACGGTCGCCCAGTCGACGAATGGCTTCCCGCCGGACTGCACTGCCAGCAGGGCGCTGCCTCCGCCGGGTGCCACCAGCCGCAGCCGCTCGGCCGGGGTGAGGGTGTGCCAGCGGCGTCGCATTCCGTTGATCAGCGCGCCGTCGTGAGTCGGGGCCTCGACGAACAGCGGATCACAGGGCTGCCAGCGCGAGCCCTCCGCCGCCGCGGCCCGCTCCCAGCCGATGTAGTCGTGGACCCGGGCCAGGTCCTCGTAACCGATCCACGTCGACCGGCCCTTCCTGCCCTTCGCCGTCGGCGGAGCGAGCACCAGCGGCACCGGCACCGCCGTGCGGCGGCGCGGCAGCGGCGGCAGCTCGTAGACCGTCAGATGCGTGAACTCCTGCGACCGCAGCCCGCTGGACAGCGCCAGGCCGATCACGGCCGCGTTGCGACCGGTCTCCCGCCCCCGGAACGAGACATCCCGCTCACCCGCCGGGTCGTTGCCCGCCAGGGCCTGCATCAGCAGCTCAGCGTACGGCCTCTCCAGGTACTTCCGCGTCGCGTGCGCGTTGCCCGAACGCACCGTCGCCAGGTTCCTGGTGACCTCCACCCGCGCACCGTCCGGGCGGGTCATCGACTGGCGCACGTAGGAGAACGGGACCGTCGGCGCGTACCCCTCGGCCGCCGCCCACCGGTAGAAGGACGACAGCGTCTTGACCGCCAGATTCCAACTCGCCGAGCTCAGCCGCACCTCCAGCGGCCCGGACAGCCGGTACTCGGCGTACATCGACAACGCATCCCGAAGCCGCTGCCGATCAGCGAAGACCGGGATCCGGCGGGCGCCGAGAAACTCCACCCAGCCCTTGAGCGCCTGGGCGTACGTACGCCACGACTTCGGCGACGGCGCCCCGCTCACCGGTAACTCCCGGAGCCACAGGTTCATCACCACCGTCGGCCGAGGCACCGCAGCGTCCTCGAAGCAGAGGTCCTCGTCGATGAGGACGGGCATGGTCTCCCGGATGACGGGCCGCTCGTACAGGCCCCACTCTTCCCACCCGGCGGAACTGAAGTAGTGCAGGATCACGGAACGAACCTGGAGTGAGGCACGAGACAGAGCAAGAGCTAACACTCGTACGAGGGACAGAACTTCACCCTCACGAGACACGCTCAAACCGCAGAGCTAACGCGCGGGTGTCCACCGACGGCCAGAAGCTCGACCGGCAGCTTGACGCGCTCACCCTGGCAAGTGTCGGCGCATCTTCTCGGACAGGAAGTCCGGCAAGAACGACCTGCGCCCGGAGCTGAAGGAGTGCCACGCCTTCCTCCAGCCCGGCGACTCCCTCGTCGTGACCGTCGCCCGCCTGCTGGGCGTGTCCGTCGGCACCCTCTACAACCACATCCCCGACCTGAAGGAACTGCGGGGCTCGCGTATCCCCGCCCAACTCGAAGGCAGCATGTCGTGACCGACTTAGCCCTCTTCGCCGAGACCTCCCAGCCCAAGGAGCCAGCCCGGCCCGCGACCGCTCCCGTCGTCCACGGTGCGGTCATCATCAGCGCCGTGGAGACCGCGTGGAAGGAGATCCGCCGCCGCTATGACGGCGTCCCGGACATCTCCGTCACCACCCCGCCCACCGCCGGCGCGCAGGACCCCACCAAGTGCACGGCGCTGCGCACCGGCCGCCGCTTCATCCGCGACGGCCGCCTGACCATGGAGCTCCAAGTGTCCTCCGGCACCTTGGGACTCGGCGGACGTCCGATGATGGAGGGGCTGCTGCATCACGCCGCGCATGGCCTCGCCCTGGACCGGGGCATCACCGACGTCAGCGGCGGTGACCGGCGCTGGCACAACAAGCGGTACGGGCGCCTCGCCCGGGAAGTCGGCCTCACCCCGCCCGCACGGGCCGCCCGCGTCGTCGGCATGGGCCGCTGCCCGCTGTCCGACGCCGAGGCCGCGAAGTGGGCCAAGGTAATCGCTGCCCTGGACGCCGCGGCCGCCGTCCAACTCGAAGCCACCGTCGAGGCCGTGGCCCCGCCGCGCGGCGGCCGATCCGGTGCCCGCTTCCTGATCGTCTGCGAGTGCACCCCGCCCCGCCGCCAGCAGGTCACCCCCTTCTTCTTCGAACAGGGGCCGCTGTTGTGCGGGCTGTGCCTGGCCAAGTTCCGGCCCGCCGACACGTCCGTGCCCCACCAGGGCGCCGGGGACGGCTGAGTGCCTGACGCTGTCGGGGATCTTGAAAATCGGAGTCGTTCAGCGTGGTCAACGTGCTGGTGACGCGATGCGTTTCCCCTGATCAGAGCTTCGCAATTAGGTTGGCGAGCCCCTGAGGGCCGCTCCTCCGCGTCCATCCCAGCCCTCCACCTCACCGCTCGTCCGTCTCCCTCCCAACGAGAGCCGGCGGCGCGAGTCGCGGAAGTCCTCAGACACGTTCGGCTTCTGAGCTAGGCGAACACCAGTCAGGACTTTGAACACAGGCACTGAGGCGATGGTCTTCGTCTGCGTACACGGCGACTGGGGCCGCATCGACGTCACCCAGGCTGATCTCGGCTGCGGCCAGGACCGGGAGAGCATCTACAAGGTCAAGCCGCCCGCACCGCTGACCTGCTACGAGTGCGACTGGCGGCTGCACCTGGTCCACAAGACCCACGGCACCTACGACCTGTGGTTCCTGCGGCACGCCAACAACGCCCCGCACTGCGCCACAAAGACTGCGGGCGAGGGGATGGCTCACCACCTGCTCAAGCTCGACCTCGCCCATCACGCCCGCGCAGCCGGCTGGAGCACCGAGTACGAGGTCTCCGCCCCGGACGGCTCCTGGCGGGCTGACGTGATGGGGGAGCGCGGGTCGTGGAACGGAAAGTCCGCTGCCCTGGTGCGTCACACACCAGGGCAGCGGGGCAGTGGGCCTCATGGCATAGCTGTGAGCTGGTCAGCCGATGGGGTTGACGAAGGTGCCGGGGTGGGTGGCGCCGCGCTGGTCGACGAGGGTGTCGGTTTCCCAGGGCCACTCGATCTTGAGGGCCTTGGTCTCGTTGGGCGGGGTGATCTCGACCCAGGCCGGCTGGTAGAAGCCCTCTTCCTCCTTGGTGAAGGCGAGGTTGAGGGTGAACTCGGTGCTCTGGCCGGCCTCCACCTCCAGGGGGCTCCACTTCTGCGAGGAGCGGACCAGGGACCAGCGCTCGCCGCCGTTGATCGAGGTCAGGTCCACACCGGGGAAGCCGCCGAGCTTGCAGGAGTAGTTGCCCTTGTTCATCAGGACGATGGTGGCGGTCGTCCCGCCGTCCTCCGGCACCGGGAGCGCGTCCTGGCCCGTGGCGAAGGCGGCTTCCAGGTTTTCGGTGTGGCAGCGCTCGACGCCCGCGTGCGCCCTGCCGCCGCCTTCGGTGGCGGCCTGCCCGCCGCCCGACTGCTTCTCCGCGGCGCCCGCCTCCGAGCCCCCCTTGGCCTTGGCGTCGGAACCCTGCGCACCGTGGGAGGAACCCGAGGAGCCGCTGGACCCGGCCGGGGCCGTGTCGGTCTGGCCCGCGGACTTCTTATCGCCGGTGTCCGAGCCGTTGCAGGCCGTCAGGGTCAGGGCGGCGGCCGCGGTCAGGACCGCGGCCGCCACGCGGAGAGTGCGACGGCGGGCGATGCGGGCAGTGGTGTTGGAACGCATTTCGGGTCCCCCAGAGCGGTCGATGTCGTGGTCTGCTCGGTACGACAACAACTCTGACCGGGGCCACTACCGCAACACCGCCGTCCCACTAACATCCGGCTAACACGACTGTGACCAGGGAAAAGACGCCAAGGGCACGCCCGTCCCCACCATGGCGGCGAGCAGTGGCAGACCGATCAGGGAGCTGGCGCCGGTGTGCCCGAAGGACACCGCCCACCGTGCCATGGGCAGGGACCGGAACCGGTCCATCACGCCGAACCAGCAGCGGTTCTGCTCGGTCGTGTACGCCCGGCGCGCCTTCGTTCTGCCCGCGCTGGCCATGGAGCGACCAGCAAGAGGCCCCGGCGAGAGCGGGGCTCGTCAGACCCCTCGGCCGTCAGGGACGGTCAGTACACCTGGACGCGGGTGAGGACGATGTGCGGCGGGTCGGCGTCAGCAACGATCACGTACTCGGCCACGCCGAGTACTCCATCCCGGCCGAGCGGCATCCGCCGCTGCTGCGGCCACTTCGCCGAGGCGGTGCTGCCCGGCACCATGCCCCGGGTCTCGTTGATCTGAACCGTCGCCGCGATGATCGCCCCGAAGACCTCACCCGGCAGGGATAAGTCGGCCAGCAGCGCGTCGACCTCTTCGGACAGTTCACACGGCCAGCCTTCCGGCTCCTGGCCGTACGACTCACTCAACGGGCAGCCCGGCTGCCCGGCGGCGCGCGATGGCCGCCGCGACGCTATTTGTGGGCAGGGTGCCGTTCAGCGCGGCCTCGGTGAACCGGCCGACGGACGGGTCGGTGTCGAGCATCGCCTCGCACCACCAGCGCCGCAGCACCGCCTCGGCGTCCTCCGGCGCGGCCGCCAGGAGCTCGCGGTAGAACTCCATCCGCCGCTCGCCCTCGAGCGCGGCCGCGATGCCCTCGGCGTTCCGCGGCACCCGGTCCGGCTCGTGCGGGTGAATTGGCTGTGCGCTCATCGAGTGGCCCCTTCCATCTGGCCCCGAGTCTGCCGCGTCCCGAACGGCCCCGTCGACCGGATCGCCGTCCCGTCGTGCACCAGTCGCCTCTCCCCTGCTCACCGGCAGGTCGCACAGGCGTCGCCGATGGTGGGGTCGTAGCGGTGGCCGCAGGTGCAGCGGGGCCAGCCCAGGCAGGTGGGGCACTGCTTGTAGGGGTCGGCGACGGGGAGGCCGCAGGTGCCGCCCCGGCCTTCGCATTCACTGTGCGGCGGCCGGTAGGCGACCGCTTGGGCCGGGGTGCGGTTGGCCGCCGTGGACGCAGTCTGCGCCTGGTCGTCGCCGGGCCGGTCGTCATCCTTGTTGTGGGGGTCGGGCCCGCGGCCGGGCAGGAGCCACCCACCGCGGCAGACGCTGCACGGCAGGTCGTCGTCGGCCGGCCGGTCAGGTGGGGCAGGGAGCCAGCCGTCTTCGCACCGACCGGCGCACGGGGTGGGGGCCAGCAGCCACACGGCGACGTCATCGGGCCGGTACCCGTCGTCTTCGTCGGTTTTGCGTTCAAGGGGCCGGCTGGCCCAGGTGGTCCACCAGCGCCGCTCGATCCGTGCGGTGAGCCGCGCGGCGGGCTGGCGGAGCAACTCGTCCCGGATGGTCTGCAGAACGGCGGGCGGCACGCCACCCCCGCACGCACGGAGCAGCTTGTCCGGAAGTGCGGCCAGGACGGCACGGACCGGATCGGCCGTGGAGGCCGTGCGCTGGCAGGCTGCGCACTGATCCCAGGCGCGGGGGTAGTAGGTCCGCGCCCAGCGGTCGTGCTTGTCCTTGCGCTGCTCGGCTTCGACACGGGTGGTGGTCTCAGCGGAGGCCGGGCGGGCAGGGAGGGGGGCGGAGCAGGTACGGCACCGGTCCCGGCAGCCACGGCAGAGCCTGCCTTCCTGGTCCGTGGCCGCCTGACACTCCGGGCACTCGCGCCGGCAGACCGCGCACAGGTGATCTTCCGGATGCGGTTGCGACAGCCAGCGGTGCTCGCCCTGGCACCGCACGCACCTGCGGGTGTCGGTGTCCTCGCGGTGAGTGGCAAGGATGGGCCGGCCAGGGCACTGGTCGCACCGGATGGTGGGGCGGTCGGTGTTGCGGTGCAGGATCATGCGGCGCTCCCGGCATCGTGGGCGGAGGCGAGTCGGTCAGCGTAGCGGGTGGTGATGGCGCACCAGGTGGCCGTTGCGGCGGATACCCGGCGGGCGTGCTGTTGCGCGGATTCGGCCTCCTGGGCTGGCCGGTAAGCCGCGTGGGCGGCAGCCCGTGCGGCCGGGAGATCCTGCGGGGCGATGGCCGCGAGAGCGAGCAGCTGCTCCCGTACCGGCCCGGGCAGTTCCGGGTCCTCGCCGGCTGACAAGTCATCTGCGTGCGTTGGGCGGCCGGCCGCCGGCGCATCACCGTCTGGTGCCGGTGCGTTCGGTGGCGGGTCGGCTGGTTGCGGCAGCGGGGCCGCGAGGACGGCTTCGAGAGCCCGGCGGGCCTGCTCGGTCTGCATGGCATCGAGCTCGCATGCGTCGCAGCGGACACGGTCCGTCGCCCGGCCGCGGGTCAGGTTCGCGCAGCCGCGATGGGCACACGGCACCAGCGTCATGCCGCCAGGCGTGTAGGGCAGGCCGACGCTCAATGCCCAGGACAGCGCGTCCCGGCGGAATGCGTAGGGCCTGTTCGGATCTCCCGTGGCCAGCGGTCGGAGCCGCTGTTCCAGCCGAGTCGCGATGATCGCGTCGGTCTCGCCGTCGGCGAGCAGTCCGCGCACCAGCCGCGTCAGGGCCTCTCGCTGAAAGCCGCTCGGCGACGGGATGACGGCCGACAAGATGCCCGCTACCTGCGGAACCTGACCGGACAATGCCCCCAAAGAAGTGAAAGAAGACAAAAGTGGGCGGTTTGGTTGTTCCGCGCGGAGCGCGCTCTGCCCACCACCGTCCCGCAGTAGGCCATCGCCCGGACGGGGAAGCTCGCCCTCGCGCGCGCCCGCGCGCTCCGGCCGACGGCCTTCACCCCCACGGCCTTCGCCGGAACAGCCACCAGAGAGCTCAACTGGAGAGACAGGAGTAACCACAGGAGCGTGAGAAGCGTGGAGGTGAGCAGCACCGGCGAGGGCTGCAACACCGCCCTCCTGCCGCTGCCCGGAGCCCTCCGCCCCCGTAATCGCAGGGACCACAGGGCTACCGGAAGCCTCATGATCTCCGGATGCAGCACAGGCGAGGTCTGAAAACACCGAGGTGACGGCCTTGCTGGCCTCCCCGATGCGCAGCCCGTGAGCCTGAGCGACCGGGAGCAGCCGCACCCGGCTGCGCGCGTTCAACCCGGACGCCGTCTCACGACGCTCCACCGCCAGCACGCCCCGCTCCTGGAGCCGCGCCAGCACCTTCGCCCCGGCCGCCGGCGAGCACCCCAGCAGCCGCCCCGCCGTCGCCGCCGGACGCCCACGGGACGTGTCCACGCTGCCGGGGCATAGCTGCAGCCAGCCACGCGAGTTCGAGGACAGCACCATCAGCAGCAGCCCGAGACGGTCCGTTGCCGCTCCGCGACCCGTACGGTCCGCGAGCAGCCCCGGAGGTGTCGGCTCCTTCTCCTTGTGCGTCCACCCCGGCCCGAACAGGACCTCGATCAGCTTCAGCAGCACCGCCAGTTCCACCCGCGACAACGCCAGAACGTGCCGCCGGTCTCCGGCGTGCTGTGCCCGGTACATCGGGACCACCCAGCACTCCAAGCCCGTCGTCCATCCGGCCGCGTTAGTCGTCGCGAGCGAGCCGAGCACGCCGCACTCCCGCAGCCGCGGCAGCACCGTATGCGCCACCCGCGACACCTTCAGCCCCAGCCACCGGCCCAACTCCCCCGCACGGATCTCCGTGCTGTAGTCCGCAGCGACCCGCGCCTTCGCCATCAGTACTACCGACGCCAGCCGCGCTGGGTCACCAGCACCCTCCAGTGCCGGGTCTGACACCAACATGCGCACCGCCGCGAGCAGTCGGGCGCGCATCGTCTTCGACAGCTGGAGCGGGTTGCCCAGCTCCAGCTCCACCGCCGGGCCGGCTTGTTTCGGCACGGACCGCAACCGACGCCGACTCTGCCCAGGCACCCACGTCCTCACGGCGGCCTCGGCCGCCACGGCACTCACCGGGCCGCCCGAACGACAGCACGGGCAGACGGCAACAGAAACGCGTTAAAGATCATGCGGCGAGCCTCGAACGGATCGCCTGTGGACAGAGATCGGCCCCAGTTGCACCGGCGGCTGGGGGCAACGGTGCAGAGAACGGCCGCGGGCGCGAGCAGACCGGCGAGCGGCGCAGAGGACGTCACACCTGCAACAGGTGTCGAGATCCGCCGCGGTGTGACACCGAACGAGCATTGATCTTCTCGCCGAGCGGGACATGCTGGGTGAATCGGACTGTGATATCCGGCCAGACGGGACTTCGTAGACGTGCAAACATGGATGAAACGGACGTATCTGGGCTGGCGAAAGCCAGAACGGTCATGCAAAATGAGAGCTGCTCCTCTCCTTGTGTGAGGGCATGACGAAGCCCCTCGTGGTCTTCGTGGTTCCTGGGAAAGAACCAAGGTTCGAACCGTTCGACCGGCCGCTAACCGATCGGACGACTCCTTCGGGAGGGCCTGCTAAGCCCACCCGGTGGAATGTGGGGCGCTCGGCTGAGGTGACCGCTAATCACCTGGTTGGCAGAGCGTCCCGGCGGCTCAAGGCCCGCAGTGCGGGCGCCGCCTCGCGACTACGCCGTCTCGACCTCCAGGGGAGAGATGTGCCCGCGCCCGGACCGGCGCGGAAAAACAGCAACGGCACCCGGCCACCGGAGCGACGCGCGAGTCATCGCTGCTACGGAGGCGGGTGCCGTGTGTGTCTGGCAGAAGATACGGGTACCCTGGGGCATGTCGAGACCATCCTGATCTTGGTCTGCGGCCGTGCCCCGGAGTGCAGCCTCGCGGGGCTTAACCATGTCTGTATTGATCTTATCCGCAAACACAGTACCCCCACTACTGCGCGTAACGACACCCCGTACTCCCCCGTGTCGCCTTGCTCCCAGGGCCTCCTGACGTGGCGCCACCTCTGGCTGACCTCGGCCCTTGGTAAACAGACGGACACTCAGACCGGCATGATGAGCATCATGCACGCGACGCCAACCAACCCCCTCGACGTGGAGACATTCGCCGAGCCGGCGCAGCAGCGCCGCTTCGCCGCGGCGATGCACCGGATCGCCGCCGACCGTCCCCCAGGCGTCCCGGTACGCGTGTATATCAGCGCAGCCCCCCGCACGAGGAACAATCCGAAGTGGGAAAACTGGCTCGCCCAGATCACGGACGAACTCCCCGACGGAGTCCAGATCCTCCACTACGGCAGCCTCTTCAGCGAAGACCGTCCCTACGACTGGGAGACCGTAGCCGACGACCTCGACGGGCTCGTCGTCGTTGGCAAACAGAAAAGACCCGGAAGCCGCGTCAATCTGCTCGGCCCCATCGCCCGCCTCGAACTGCGCTCCCTCGTCGCCCGAAAACCCGCCCTCCTCTACGGGCACAACCTCGGCCTCATCCCAGTCATCGACTGCAAGAGCCAGGTCCTGGCCCCCGAAGACGCACCCAGACTCAAACTCATTGCACCCAAGAGATGGAGGAAGGACGACTCCCCGACCCTCCACGCCGCCCTCCGCGCCCTGCGACCGCGCAGCACGGACGCCGGGACCGACCACGACATCGACGTACCGAGGCATCTGATCCATCCGTTCGCTGCACCTCCCCGGTAACGCCTTGGCACCGCTCAGCCGCAGAAGCCCTTCGTAGCGCTGGTGTGGCCATGATCTGAACAGATCCTGAGGGTGGAATCCAAGGGGATCGGTCGAATCCCTTCGCGCTTCCCGCCGGGCGGGCGGCTTTCCACCTGTGGTTCCCGCCAGACGGGATCCACGCAGGGAGGGTGTTCGGGGAACGGCCCCCGGTGACCAGCCAAAGGGGGCCCTCAATGAGATCGCCGCAACTCGCGCAGGTGAGCAACGAACTCCTGGGCCTCAGCCGCATGCTCGTAGCGAGACTGGAGCACTTGGTCGAGGTCGGACGACACCATCGCCAGCGAGGGGAGAGAGCGCCGATCCCCGCGCAATGCCCGCTCGCCATACGCGAGCGCTGAGTCCAGGTCGCCTTCACGGGCCGCGACCACGCCCAATGTCACCCGGGCCTCGGCAATGCGCATGGGCGAACGCTCGGTTCCATCGAAGTCGGTGCCAGCGCGGATCACCTCGCGTGCGAGCTGCTCCGCTAGGACTTGTCCGGGCGATCATGTGCGAAGCCAAATGACCAGCGCGGCTGTGGTGGCTGTGCCGAGGAAGACGTAGCCGCGTTTGTCGTAGCGAGTGGCCACGGCCCGGGACTGCTTCAACCTGTTGATCGCCCGCTCGACCGTGTTGCGCTTCTTGTACCGTTCCTCGTCGAAGCCGGGTGGCCGTCCGCCGCGTGAGCCTTTACGCAGGCGGGCGGCCTGACTGTCGGACTTCTCCGGGATGATGTGCCGGATGCCCCGTCGTCGCAGGTAGTCGCGGCAGGGCCCGTTGCTGTAGGCCTTGTCAGCGGCGAGGCTGTCGGGCTTTGTGCGCGGTCTGCCCGGCCCCGGCCGTGGAACGCGGATCTTCTCCAGCACCGGCTGGAACTGGGTGCAGTCCGCCCGCTGTCCACCGGTGACAATCAGGGACAGCGGGCGGCAGCGGCCGTCGGCGCTCAGGTGGAGCTTGCTCGTGAGTCCGCCGCGCGAGCGGCCCAGTCCCTCACCTCCTGCACCACCTCCACCAGCCGGGCGAGCAGGCTCTGCCACGGAGGCTCGTCCTGGTGTTCTGCTGTTTCGGCCCCCTTTGACGCGGCTGCCGGCGGCGGATCTGTGCGAGCACCGGCCGCGTGCTGATGAGCGCGCACGATGGTCGAGTCGACCGCCAGGTCCCAGTCGATGTCGCCCGCGGCGTCGGCCGCGGCTTGGACCTGCTGCAGCAGGCGTTCCCAGGTGCCGTCGGCCGACCATAGCCGGTGGCGTTCATAGACGGTCTTCCACGGTCCGAACCGTTCGGGCAGATCACGCCACTGCACCCCGGTGCGCACGCGGTGCAGGATCCCGTCGATCACCTGTCGATGATCCCGCCACCTGCCACAACGTCCATTGCTGACCGGCAGGAACGGCCGCAGTCGTTCCCACTCCGCATCCGTCAGATCACCCCGCCCCATGCCACATCAACGATTCAGACACGAGGCAGTCACATGATCGGCCGGACAAGTCCTAGGCGGTCCTCGCCGACCTTCCTGTAGGAGTCCATCCGGTAGAAGTCGTATTTGGCCGGGTCGACGACGAAATGATCTTCGATGTTCTCGGGATATGGCAGTCGCTCCAAGAGGAGCCGCCCCTGGTCCAGCGCGACCTCCGTCTGCTGCCGGTCCCCCAACCGTGCCCACGCCTTGGCCTTCTGGGCGTAGAGCTGCGCGGCGACGCTCTCGTTGGGCGCGGTGGCGATGCCTGCGTCGGCGGCTGCGATAACACCGCGGTAGTCGCCCCTGGTCAGCGCGAACCATGCACGCATCTCGTGAGCCCACCCCTGAACGCTCGACTCGCCAGCCTCGGCACCGAGCATGAGAGCTGCTCGCCGGGTGGCCTCAGCATCACGCGGCCGTCCAGAGTCATACTCCACGCAACCGACCAGGAGCGACAGCTTGCCAGCGAGGGCGATGATCTCTCGGTGTTGCGCCAGGCTCACCCGCTGATGCTGGAGGCCTACGACGCGGCCCAGCCACGCCTTGCCCTCCATGAGCAGCTGGTCGGCCGGCATGTAGGCGTACTCGCAGCACAGCCGGTCCGCCGTGATCCGCAGCGCGTCCAGCCTGGGCCGCGTCGACATCGGACGCGCGCAGCCGGGCGATGATGTCCACGGTGTCCATTCCGCTGACCTGCAACACCTCGGCACGCCCGTCACGGCGGCCGCGCTCGGGAAAGAACGCGCCGGTCGTCGTCCTAAAAGTGCTCGCGATCGCCGCCTTATATTTCGTCGGCTGACTGCCCCCTGCCTCCCACCGTTTCCACTGACGGAGCAGATCCTGTTCAAGGATGTCCTGGCCTTCAGGGAGACGGACCATCAAGGCGCGCACCGCGTCGAGCTGGCTCCAATTACGTGCAGCCCGCTCTTCTGCCATCCGGCGTGCCCAGTCGGGACGTTCATCAGTCACCACTGTTCCTCCCAACCCCCAGTGCCTGGCGCAGCGCGCCCGACAGGTTGATGCTCGCAGCGCAGTTGCTGGCCCTTCCTCGGCCGAGTTTTGCACGCAGTCTTGATCGCGCGGAGGTGACAAGTGCCGGTGACATCGCGGATGTCACCACTCGGTGTCACTTTCTGTAGCGCTGCGTCGGGAGCACGGTGATCCGCAACAAGTCCGTTGCTTCCCCTGGGGGGATCCGTGTCCGGCGTGGCGTTAGGCATCGAATTCGTAGTCCAGTACGTACGAGGCGGAGTCCAGGGTCATCTCTTGGATCTCGATGGCCCGACCGTCGGTGCTGAACGCGGTTCGGCAGATCTTGAGTACGGGGCGTTCGGCAGACATGCCGAGGCGGTCAGCTTCGTCGCTGGTGGGCAGGCGACCGCGGATTTCTTCCCGGAAATGCACTGGTGCGTGTCCAAGCTCAGCCAGCCGGGCGTAGATGCCGCCCGGCCCAGTATCGGGCCGAGTGATGGCGGATCCGGCTACCAGGTCGTACGGCAGGTAAGCCACGGCGAGCATGACCGGTCGCTCGGCCAGGCTGTACCTGCGGGAACGCGCGCATGCGGTAGCGCTCGACGTCAGGCCGAGTACATCTGCGATGTGAGGCGGTGCGGTGACCTCTTCGACGCTGACCTGGTCGACGCTCAGTGTCCGGTCGTCGTCAGCATCCCAGATGGATCTGCCGGTACCCCACTGGTCCTGGGCGAGGCGCTGGATGCCCCGGCGCCGAATGGGGCGGAACGCCTGAACGAAGACGCCGGCGCCCTTCCTCGATTCCGCCAGGCCTTGGTTCTTGAGCACGCGGAGAGCCTGTCTCGCGGTCATCACTGCCACTCCGTACTGAGGAGCAAGCGCATTCTCGCCTGGCAGGCGGTCGCCAGGCTCATACTCGCCCGCTTCGATCGCCGCCTTCAGGTCGTCGGCGATCCGCTGGTACTTGGGCCGCTCTGCGCCCGGCTTGTCCGGCATACGTCTCCCTACCTCGCTAGCGATCCTACGGCGGGTCGGCGATGCCCGGCATGCAGGGGCGGCGTTTCTGATCTATGCCTTGCTGACTCGAAAGAGTACATCGCTAGCGAGGTTATTGACGTCGCTAGCGAAGAGGGTTTTGACTGTGCCTCGATAGCGAGGTTGGTGAGGCCCCGGCTACACCCTTCTCGATCCTGCTCTGGGGATCGCGGTAACCAGTCCACCCCGACTGAGAGGGAATCGATCCACATGAACGTCACCTCCACCCCCACCTCCACAGTCGACATGGCGGGGCTGTACGGCCGCTACTCCGCCCGCTTTGCTGCGCACGCCGCTGAGTGCCTGGCCGCTGCGAGCGCCGACCCGGTCGACGAGGTCGATGACGTGACGCAGGAGGTGCGGCTGTGGGCCGCACAGCAGCGTCGCCTGCCCGGGTGGGAGGGCCTGCAGGTGATGACGGACTGGGTGATCGAGGCGGCCATCAATGAGCAGCAGGCCCGAATCGAGGTTCCGGTCGGCCTGCGGCCGTCCGGTACGCCGGTCGCTCCCCTTGTCGACCTCGAGAGCGTGCGGCCGGTGCGCATCGAGACGGCCGAAGCGCCCTCTCTCTCCTTGTCGCCTGCGGCCTGACCTCGCCGGGTCCTTCACGGGCCCGGCTCCCCCACCCGGAACCGCCTTGCGGGGCGGCGTCGGCTGAGGGAGCCGGAATCTCGGTCCCCTACCAGCACCACCGCAGCAGTCGCCACCTCGGTGGCCCCGGAGTCTTTGCACCATGAGGCACCACTAACTCCTCCGGACCAGGGCCTTCGGCTCAAGGGCTGCTGCGCGAAGTCGCAACGCTGATGCGTTGTCCGTCCTGCGGGACGCCGGCCTAGCCGTGCGTCCCGCAGCGGCGGAGAGAGCACCCGCCATTGATACACCCCGTCCGCTCCGTACGTGAGGAGTCCATATGTCTGCTGCCGTTACCGAGCGCACTGCCAAGGAGCGTGTCCGCCGCACCCGTTCCCGCGGCCGCAACGAGCTTGCCCCGCTGCGTGTTTCCCAGATTGCCGTGCACGAGTACGACCTGGACCCGGCCTGCGTCTCGCTGGTGTGTCCGTCCTGCCGTACCTGGGTTCCGATCAGTCGTCCGAACGGGCGGCCTGGACGAACGCGGTTGGTGCCACACCACACGGAGAGGGCAGGCACGGCCGATCCAACCTTCTGCACGGACGGCAGCCACCGGCGCGTGATCATCGACGTAGAGGTCGAGCGGTGGCGGCGGCATATAGAGGAAGGCGTCTCGGAGACCGACGGGCGCCGCTCGAACCGCGTCACGCGGAAGCCGAAGGTCGCGCCCGCCCTGGCCGTCAGCCAGATCGCCGCAAAGAAGCAGACGGCGACGACAGAGGATGAGCCGGGCGATGACCGGCCGCTGTGGCTGCTGCGTGAGATGAAGTGGGCGTCGACAGAACCGGCGGTCCGCGAGACCGACACCCAGCGCGCCCAGCGTCCCGCTGGCGACGCCCCGCAGGTCGGCCTTCCGGTCCCGCTCACCACCCTCCACCCCAAGCGCCCGACGCGCTGAATCGACCTGCACGAACACCCACGGCCCCGGCCATCCCGAGTGATCGGGGAGGCCGGGGCAGTGGCTGCTCGTGGCCGCTGGAGGGAGCGGCGTCTCCCTCGCGGTTCTGCACTCGCTGATCCGCTGATCGACAGATCGGGTGAGATGCCCCCAAATTCCCAAAAGACAACGGCCCCGGGATTGCGTCCCGGGGCCGTTGTCGATCATTCACATCTACGGAGATCGACATGACCACGATCGCGCACACCGGCCGCCGCTATTCGAAGGCCGAGCAGGAGCTCATTGACCACCAGGACGCGCTCCTGGGCTACATCACCTCCCGCCTCCTGGTCACTGACTGGCACCGGGCCGATGACCTCGCTCAGCAGACCTGGACCCAGGCGCTCTCTCAGCCTCGCCGAAGTCACGCCCCCGACACCGATGGGGTGCCCGGCTGGATCGCCTACCAGGCCCGCATCGTGCTGCGGCGTTTCCTGCTGCTGCGACTCGCAGTGCGGGAGGACGTCCCCGCCCCGGCCGCTGTAGTCCGGCGCCCTGCCGCGCCGGTCGCGGTGGCCGTCTGACTGCCCGTACCAGTGACCACGGCCCTGGGCATCCCCGCTCACGTGGTGGATGCGCAGTGGCCGTGGCCGCTCGTCCGAGCGGCCAGACGGCGACAGCCCTGGAGGGTCAGAGCTCCAGGGCTGCCTTTACAGGACCTGTAGGAGGGACCTGTGATCAACAGCATCGCATGCACGATTCCCCGCCCGACAGGCGGCATTCTCGACGACTTCGAGGAGGAGGACGACCAGCGCGGGTACGAGGACGAGCCCGAGGCGCGCCTTTGGGTCTACCTCAACCGTCTGGTCCGTGAGGCTGACGCTCGTATCGCCGCTGGTCGGCCGGGGCGCACCGTCGGTCTGGCCAGCGGCCGCCTGATCGTCGGCGCGGATCAGCGCTGCATCTGCGGGCAGCCCGCGGACAACTGCCGGTGCAAGGACCCGTATCCGCGGGCGTCCGAGACCGTGTTGGCCGGGGGCGGTGTCCGATGAGGAAGAACCTTGAGCGTCTGGTGATCGTCGTGTCCTGGACGTGCTGGTTCTGCCAGGCCGAAGTGCCCGGCGACCAGCAGGTCTGCGGCTGCCAGCGCCCCATCGGCTGATCCTGTTGTGGCTGGCCTACCCGGCCAGCCACAACAAGCACCAGTGCTGACGCGTCATGACGAGCGGCTGCGGGCCCACGGAAGGTCACCCACCCGGGGCGAGATCACCGTGGGCCCGCCCGCTCCCCTGGCCGCATGACCTGCTCGTGCGGCCAGGGGAGCCGGATCCGGCTCCACGTCGGAAGCGGCGCCCAGGGCTTAGGCCCCCTGAGCGCCGCGGTACAGGCCACACCACTGCTGAGAGGCAAACCTGTGAAGTACACCATCGCATACCTGGCCGTCCTCGCCATGGCTGAGCAGGACCTGGAGGACTACCGCAAGGCTCAGGAGGAGCGGGAGGCCCGCGAGGCGGCGGCCCGGAACCAGCGGGCGCATGGCCAGGTCCACGGAAACACAGCGGGCGGCAGCCGATAAGTAGGGATATCCGATGCTGTCTGCTCACACTGTCCAGGCTGCCGTCACGTCGGCAACCAGATGTGAAGCGGTCAACGCTCGGCTGCTCGGCACCGCCCGAACTCCCGGACATCTCCTGAACACAACTGCGCTGCCCTCGCTCCTTCTCCGGGAGCGAGGGCAGCGCCTTACCTACCGCATCCCTATTGACCATTAGCGACATAGCGCGGGCCACGCAGGCGGCTGCCGCACACGTCATCGCCGCGCAAGGCGTGCGGACTCCGGCCGCCCTCGCCCTGCTGCTCGCCGCCGACACGGCGACGGGCGCGGCCTTGGACGCCGGGTACCCCGTCCACGCCATTCACCCACCCCGAGAGGGTTCTCATGAGCGCACCCAGCCCCACCACCACGCCGATACCGCGTGATCCCCGTACACCGCTCGAGCGCGCCCAGGACCGGCTGGCGGCCGCCCGTCGAAAGCTGATCGGGCCGAGCTTGTCTCGCGCCGAGCGGCGGGAGATCGCCGACCGGATTCACGACCTGACCGTCGAGATCAAGAGCTTGAGTGGCTGATCTCGGCCCGCTGATGGGGTGCCGTCGATGCCGGTGCCCCACCTGCCCCTCACCGCAGCCTGGGCTGCCCTGGTGGCCGCCCGGAGAGACGGCCGTCAGGAGTGCACAGGACGCACTGCCCCGCCCCGGCGGGGCCCGACCGCAGTGCCTCGAGGAGAACAGTCAATGACCGACCCCACCGCCCGACTCGCCGAATCGGGCTGGCTCGCCGCCGCTACCGCCGCCCACGAAGAGCAGCAGCTCGAAATCCTGGCGAGCCAGTTACTCCAGATCAGGCGCCACGCCGACCTGATCAACAGCCGGCTCGCCGACCTCGGCATCGAGCCCGTGCACGAAGCCAGCGTCGACCGCCTCGGCAACCTGCGGTCGGCCAAGCTCCTCGACGCCGACCACGACCGCGGCACCTACGAGGTGCGCGCGTACTGGGGAGAGGACACCCAGGCGGTCGAGTTGCACACCGCCGACCGGTCGACCGACCCCACCGGTTCGGCCGCGTACGCCTGCTGAACTCGCTCGCCGACGTCGCCGCCGCCCGTCACGAGCCCCCCACGTTCCCTGCCCTTCAGAGCGACTACCGCCTCGAAGCGATCCGGGCGACGAAACGCCTCAACGTCGACCACCTCAACGACATGAGTGCCGAAGCGATCGTGACTGCCATCAACGGCATCACCGCGGCGCTGCTCGGCCTCATCGACGCCGTCGACCGCACCAACTCCACCATCTGACTTCTGAACGGAGGCCTCATGCGCCAACCTCATGCCCGTGCGCATCCGCTGCACCCCGGCCGCCAGTGCGCCGGTCATCATCGACTGGCGCCAGCGCGCGGCGTGTGCTGAGGAGGACCCCGAGCTGTTCTTCCCGATCAGCAACACCGGCCCCGCCCTGCTGCAGATCGAGGAAGCCAAGGCCGTCTGCCGCCGCTGCCCTGCGATGGACCAATGCCTCCAGTGGGCCATGGAGACCGGCCAGGACTCTGGCGTCTGGGGCGGAATGAGCGAGGACGAGCGCCGCGCGATGAAGCGCCGCGCCGCCCGTCAACGGGCCCGCAACGCGAGCGCCTGACCAGCCCAGCACACGCAGCCCCTGCGCTGCCGGGCGCCACCGGACCGGCTTCTGCCCGGCCTCGGTGGCGGCGGAGAACGCAGGGATCCGCAGCTGGCCACCTCGCCCGCTGCCGTCGATCCACACCTCATCCGACACCGCTCCGAGGGAGTTCACCCGTGATCACCCCCTGCCCGCACACGCCTTCCTGCCCGCTGGCCGACAGCTCCGATCGCGAGGCCGCCCACCCCGTGGCGCACCACCCGGGGCAGGGCTGGAGCCTGCTGTGCAACGGTGTCCTTCTCTTCGAGGACACCGGCGAACTGTTGCCCGACGGGCGGGTCATCGCCCCGCACCGGCCCATCGATGCCACCAACGCCCACGTTGACGGGGTGCTGCCGTTCCGGCTCGCGGATACCCACGCGCTCATCGGCGGCACGCCCCGCAGCGGGAAGTCATCCAACGCGGCGCTGCACAGGGCCGCGGGTCTGGCGAACTCCCCCACGGACCACTGGTCGGCCTGACAGCTGCCTGATCCTTCCGCCCCGCCCCCTCAACTAGGGCGACTGGGACGGGCGGTGACGGGGAGCCGGACAGCCCGGACCGACAGCCTTTCGATCCCCTTTTCACGGCCGGCCACCCGCCGACGGGTGGCCGGCCTTTTGCACGTCCCGACCCGGGAGAGCCCCGGGGCCGGGCCCCTTCGACACAGGAGGACCGGATGCCTCGCACCATCACCTTGAAGCACCCCCTGGACGACAACGGTCTCCTCTGCCAGCAGACGCCGGCCGAGCCGATAGCACCCGCTCCGGCCGTGGCGGTCGCTGACGTGAGCCGCTACTCCCACCCGCATTTCCAGCGCGCCGAGCCCGGCCAGTACGAGGGATGGATCACCTACTGGTTCGCCCCCTTCACCGGCCGCGAGCCCAGGCCGGAAGTGCCCTCGGCCGTCTACGACGATAAGACGACGACCTACGAGCAGCGCAAGCAGCTCAGTAACCAATACCGGGCCGCGCGGACCGTGTGGTCCCAGGCTCGGCTGCGACTGCTGGCCGGTCCGCTGCTCCGCGAGGCCGGGCCTGTGTGGGAGGAGTGGCAGACTGCCCTGGCGGAGCTGCGCCGGGTGTTCAAGGGCTTTTGGGAGACCGAGGACGGCAGGTGGCGTATGCAGCTGCTGCGGCTGACCGACGCCGAGCAGGTCGCGAAGAAAGCGGCCGTGGCGTGGGACCAGGTCGCCGAGAAGCTCGCGAAGCTGGCCGAGGAGCAGATTCACGTCGCCGGGGAGCGCGACGAGTTGCGGCTGACCACGGTCGCTGAGGAGCTCGGCCTGGACGCTTCGGCGTGGTCCGTCGACCTCGTTTGGGAGTACGAGACGTCCTACGGGCACAGCACCCCGCTGGTCGAGGCCCTCACCCGCGAGATCAACGAACAGCGGGAGCGGCTGCGTAAGGTCGCGCAGCTGGCTGGAGACGTGGACCTGGCCCACCACGCTCTCGCCTGAACCTGCCGCGGGCGGCCACCCGCCAAGAGCTAACCGAGCGCGTCCGCGTGATCCCCTCGGCACCGCCTGGCCGAGTCCCGGTGGCTCGAGCCGGGCGGTGACTCGGCCAGTGCGATTTCGCTCCCGGCCGGTGGGAACTGCGGTCCGTTTCGCACGCACCTCCAGCACTCCCCCGGACCAGCCGTCCGCACCACGGGCAGCTGGCCCTTCTGCACGGCCCGCTCCGGTACGGCAACGGCCCCCACGGAGCCCGTTTCGCCCCCACCGACCGCCGTTTCGGCAGCAGCCGCCCGCGTTTCGGGAGCGGCCCCCACCGTTTCGCCCCCACCCTGAACCACCCATTCCGGAGGCCCTCGTGGCGATCACCGACGTGCCGCAGAACGCGGCCACCGACACCCTCATTTCGCCCCCACCGACCCCCGTTTCGGGCACACCCGAGAAGATTTCGGGAGCGCCCGGGTACGTTTCGCCCCCACCTAAACGGAACCCGATCAAGCCCGAGCGCGACCGCCTGACGATCGCCCTGTTGTTCGTCGCTGCCTTCGGTGGAACGCTGGTCGGCGCTATCGGATTCACCATGTCCTACAGCACCCTGGCAAAGGTGGCCCTGAGCTGGGGATTCAGCGAGGAATTGGCGCCCTGGTTCCCGGTCGGCGTGGATGCGTCGATCATCGCGTTCCTGGCGCTGGACCTGTACCTGATCTGGAAAAAGATCGGGTGGCCGCTGCTGCGGCTGGCCGCGCACGCCATGACCGGCGCGACCATCTGGTTCAACGCGTCTTCGCAGGGCTCCATCGAGGCCGACCCGGTGCAGGCCGCCTCCCACGGCGTCATGCCGCTGCTGTTCGTGATCGGCGTGGAGGCAGCCCGCAAGCTGTTCATCAGGAAGGCGCAGCTCGAAGCCGGTACGCACGCCGATCGGATCCCGCTGCACCGCTGGATCCTCTCCCCGCTGGCGACACCGCGGTTCTACCGCCGGATGCGGCTGTATGGGGTGACCTCCTATCCGGAGATGATCCGGCGCCAGCAGGAGCTCATCGCCTACGAGCAGTGGCTCAAGCGCAAGTACAACAGCGACCTGACCAAGGCGACCGACGACGAGCGGCTGCCGATGAAAATGGCCGCCTACGGCTACACCGTCGCGGAGGCCCTGGCGCTGCCTGAGCAGCAGGAACGCAAGGCTGAGGAACGGAAGGAGGAGGCTGAGAACCGGCGCCGGGAAGCGGCGACGCGCCGCAAGGTCGCGGAGACGAAGGCCGAGGCCGCCCAAGTGAAGGCCGACGGCGAACTCGAAGCTGTCCGCGCCCAGGTGGCGGGCGAGACGGCCCAGGTCCGCGCCCACACGCGCGCCCAGGTCAGCGCGGCCGAGCGGGCTGCTGAGCTGGAGGAGCAGGCGCTGGAGACGGCCGTCATCGCCGAGGCTCGGGCCCGTACCGCCGAGGCCGAGCGCAAGGAGGCGGCCGAGCGCAAGGCGAAGGCGTCCGACGACCTGGAGGCCGCCCAGTTGGAGGAACAAGCGGCCGAGAAGCGGAGGGAGATCAAGGAGGCCGACCGGGTCGCCGCGGCAGAGAACCAGGCGATCGAGACGGAGAAGATCGCCAAAGCGCGTGAGGCTACCGCCGAAGCGAATCGGCTCGCCGCCGAAAAGGACCGGGCTGCCGCCGAAGCGAAGCACGACGCCGCCGAAGCCGAGCGGAAGACGACCGAGGAGGAGGCACGCCAGAAGGCGGCCCGCGCCGACATCAAGCGGTCGGAGCAGGCCGCCGCCGAAGCCGAGCAGCGCGCCGCCGAAACGCGGCTCGCCGCCGCCGAAACCGAGCGGCGCGCGGTCGAAACCGAGGACGCCGCGAAGCTGACCCCGCGCCAGCGCGCGGTCCGCAAGGTCGCCCGCATGGCGCTCGCGGCCGGCCTCGACCCCGAGGACCAGACGCGTGACGCGATCTACCGCCAGCTGACCGAGCGGGTGTCGATCGCCGACGCCCAGCGCGTGGCGGACGTCTCCTCCACCGATACCGCGTCCAAGTACCGCCACGAGGCGGCCGACCTGCTCGCTGAGGGCTACCAGCCCTGAGCGGGTGACCTGCCCATTCACCGAGTCGAGAGGAGCTCACCATGAGCAGCTGGCAGTACGTGATCGGCCTGATCCTGGCCCTGACGGCCCTGGCCGCAGCGCTGGCCACGCCGTTCTTTCTGGCCCACGCCCGGACCGAGCGCGATCACGGCCCGGACTGCTGGTGGTGCCACCCGCACTTCCCGCACCGACCGAACAAGCGCTGAGCTGCGCAAATGAGCTGCTTCGACGGTTCCACTGGTCCCCGAGATGCTGTCGACACCTCGGGGACTCGGTGAAGGCGCCGAAGCGCCGGGTCCCACCCTCTCACCCAACCTGCCCGTCAGGAAGGTGAACCGGGAGGTGACCAGCACAAACAGCGGCCGGGTGATCAGGCATCGCGCTCTGCGAGCCGCCCGGCCGTTTTGGCCCCGCATGACCCAGCGATCGAACGGAGGAACACGGAAACGTGGGCGGAACCGCGTACTGGACAAAACAGATAAGACGGGCGGGTGGGCGGTCGCCCAAGGAGGGCGCGACCCGGCGGATAGACCGGCTGCGCGGACTGCTGAACGACACCGATCCGGCAGTCGCCGACCCCGTCTGGAAGGAGGTCGCCGACACCCTCCAGCGGACCATCGACCGCCACTCGAAACGCGGATCCGCGTACTGGACCAACGAGATCAAACAGGCCGACAAGCGGTCGCCCAAGGAGGGCGCGACCAAGCGGCTGGACCGGCTGCGCGGCGTGCTGCAGAGGGTCGATCCGGTGGTCGCCAACCGCGCCTGGCGCGAGGTGAGCGACGCCCTCCAGCAGATCACCGTTCGTCACACACGGTGATCGTTCACCCATTCATTCAGCCGGGGGAGAGATGAACTCGACCCGCCCCTACACGCGTACGTACGCGCACGAGGGCAGGCGTTCACTCCCCCGGTCGCAGACCGTGAGGGGAAAGCAATGGAATTGCTGCTTCTCGCGTGCGCATGGCTCGTGTACACAGCGGGCGCGCAGAGCGAGCAGGCAAAGGTCGGGCTGTCCCCGGGGCAGCGGGACATCCTGAAGGAGCGGACGCGGCACGAGAAGGCCGTGCAGAGGATCGCCGACAAGCACGGCGTCACCCCGCCGGCGACCCCCGCCTCGGCAGTCTCGCCGTGGAAGGAAGCGCCGGCCGCAGGGCCCGCGCCGACCCTCCCGGAAGCCTTCGGCTCCGGCTACCGCAGCCACACGCCCATCGAGCGCGTGGCGACCCCCATGGGGCGCCGCGCCGGGGGCTGGGCCGCGCAGGGCGTCGCCTGGGCCAAGGACACCGGCCGCGGCGCGGTACGCGAGTACCGCAAGCGCCGGAAGGCCGCCGGCCATGATGACCCGGCGCCGGTGCTCGAGCCCGTGCCCCTGCCGCCGGACGCACCGCCCATCCCCTCCGGCCCGCCGCTGGCCGCGGGAACCGACAGCGGCGACGGTAAGAGGGGCGTCTCGCTGGAGAGGCCCAAGGAGAGGACCGAGGCCGCCAAGCCGGAAGGCTCCAAGAAGCCCCCTGAGGGGGCCACAGAGCCTCCCGCAGGCGCCGATGCCCCCCCCGGGGCCCCGGAGGCCTCAACAGGCCCTGAAACGCCGCCAGATGGGGCCGGAGAGGCTCCGGTGAAGGAGCCCACGGCTCCCGCCCCGGAGGCCTCACCAGGTCCCGAGGAGGCTGCGACCGGGCCCGAAACCAAGGACGCGGCGGCCGAACCCGAGTCCGCCGCCGAAACCAAGGACACCGCGGAGCCGAAAAGCTCCGAGGAGCCCCCCGGCACTGCCGAAACGGCACCCGCCTCGGCCCCGGCCGAGCCGGAAGCCACCCCGGCGGCGCCCGAAAACTCGGCAGCCGAACCCGAAAACTCGGCGGTCGGGCCCGAAAGCCCGGCGGCGGCGCCCGAGGGCACCACGTCGGGACCGATCCGAGACAGTGAACCGGCTTCCGCCGGTGGAGGAGTTGGACGTATGGCAGCAAAAGTGACGTACCAGTCCGTCATCGACGAGAGCGATGAACTCAACCTCATGTGCGACGAGGACTTCGCGACCTACGAGCGGATCGGCACGCGCTGCGAGCGGGAGATCGGCAAGGGCGACTCGCTGATCGCGGAACTCACCGCCCGCGGAGCCGGGTCGGGCCTCCTCGCGTGGATCACGCGCTGCAAGGAGGACTACGGCACGATCAACAGCGAGCTCGGCCAGCTGAAGCAGAACACCAAGGCGCAGGGCGAAAAGGTCGTCCAGGCCAAGGCTCTGCTGGAGGCCGGCCAGGGCGTCTACGCGAACCAGGCCAAGGACATGGAGTCCGTCATGGACCGCGACTTCTACATCTCCGACGCGGTCGACTCCGAGGACGCCGCCGCGCACACCGAGGTCTACGAGACGAGGGGCTGACCATGAACGCAACAACACGGGCCGTCGGCGGCGCCGTCTCCTATGCGGCCCTCCTGCTGAAGGCGGCGGCCTACGGCATCCGCGCCGGCACCACCAAGCGGGCCGTCGAGCGGCTCAAGGCCCGCTTCCAGGACCGCGGCGCCTCGGCCAAGTACCTGTCCGAGGCGATGAGCCGGCTGACCGTCGACGAGCCGACCACGACCGCCTACATGGAGGTCTTCACGCTGTCGGAAACGATGGCGGCCAACGTCGACGGCATCGTCGCCGGCGCCGACTCCCTGACCACCAACGCCCAGGGCCTGGCGCAGGAGACCGAAGCCGAGCACGGCCGGATGGCGGAGCTCA
This sequence comes from Streptomyces violaceusniger Tu 4113, assembly GCF_000147815.2. Taxonomy (NCBI): domain Bacteria; kingdom Bacillati; phylum Actinomycetota; class Actinomycetes; order Kitasatosporales; family Streptomycetaceae; genus Streptomyces; species Streptomyces violaceusniger. The sequence continues at coordinate 171,695 of NC_015951.1, forward strand.
ACCGCACGCACCACGTGCAGATGGCCGACCGCGAGTTCATCCAGCGCTAGGCACACGACACCCACCTTCAAGGGCGGGACCGCTTCTGCGGTCCCGCCCTTCGTCTTCGCTGAAAACGGAGAAAAACCGGATGGCCACCACCACCCCGACCCAGGAAGAGACCGAAGACAACGCTCCCCCGGAGCTGACCGGACTGCGCGCGCGGATGGCCCAGACCCACAACCCGGGCATCTACATCGGCTCCGGCCTCGGCATCGCCTCCGGCTGGCTGTCCGGTGACCCGCTGCTGCTCACCACTCTCGGCACCACCGGCGTCGCGGCCGGCTGGACCGCGCTCGGTATGCACCCGGGCCCGTGGCGCTGGCTGCCCGGGCAGGGCGAGCCGTGGGAGTGGATGACCCGCAGCAGCCGGCGCGGCTACCGGCGCCGGGTCCGCCGGATGCGCCGCCGCCTCGGCCTCGACCACGCGTACGGTCCCGCCGTCGGCTCCGACGGCCTGCTCGTGCCAACCATCGGCATCGCCAACGGCTGGCGCCACCGCGACGACCGTGCCGCCCTGGTCCGTGGAGCGAAAGCCGACGCCTACCGCAAGCGTTCCGCGACGCTGCGCGCCATCTGGGCCAAGGGCCTTCCCGACTGGGAGCGCGGCTGGTGGCGCCGCTACAGCCCGATGGAGATGGCGCTGCGGGCCGGCCCGCTCGCGGCGATCCCCGCCAGCAGCTACATCGACGTGCCCTGGTGGGCCCGCCTCCTCGTCGCCTCCACCGCGGCGACCTGGGGAGCGCGGATGTGGGCCCTGCCGGACTCTGCGACGCCCGCGGCCGCCGAACACCCGGACGGCATCGACTGGTACCTGGCCCGGTGGGACGAGTGGATCGCCTGCGAGCAGGGTCCGCTGCCCGCGTCCGAGCTCACCGACGTCCGTCTGGACGAGGACCGGCTGACCGCGATCATCGTCTCCACTACCGCCCGGCCCGCCCTTGGTGTCGGTCAGGACGCGGTGTCGATCGCGTTCGAGGTACCGCCGCGGGCGGTGAACATCTACCGTCCCGACGACATGGCCGCCTCCCGCGCCAAGCTCACTGTCAAACTGCGCAACAGGACCTCCGAGCTGGACATGGACGACCTGTCGGCCGTGTGGGAGGAGTACAGCCCCTACTACGGCAGCGAGCTGTACGACGCGGAGGAGACCGAGTTCGGCCGGCGCTTCAAGCTGCTGATGCCGCGCCGGGGTTCCTCGGTCGCCGACGTGCAGGCCCTCGCCATCGCCCAGGCCCTCGACATGGACGGCGAGGACGCCGTCTCCCACCTGCACCTGCGGGTGATCGACGCCCGCCGCATCGAGGTCAACGAGATGTCCATCAACCCGCTCCAGGACGGCGTCCCCCTGGACCCGCACGAGCTGGTCATGGACGACCGGGGCTACGTCACGGTCGGCAAGGACATCTACGGCGATCCCGCCCGGTGGCGCCTGATGATCCCCAACGAGGGGAAATTCGGGCTCACCGGCCAGCAGGGCATGTCCGCCGTGCACTCCTTCTCCTCCGGCACCACCGGCTCCGGCAAGAGCTCGCTGGAGGAGACCCTCCTGATCGCCCAGATGATCAACGGGATCGTCGGGTGGCTGGCCGACGGCAAGTACGGCGCCGGCTTCGCCTCCTGGACCCACGTGCTCGACTGGATGGTCAAGAGCCACTACGGCGCCATGCTCATGGGCCAGGCCGCCGTCGACGTCGGCAAGTTCCGCTTCTCGACCCAGATGAAGATGCAGTGGCAGGACGCCGACGGCTACGTCATGGACGGCCGCAGCTTCTTCGTCCCCGGCGAGCCGTTCGCCCCGATGCAGGTCACCTGGGACGAGTTCAACGAGATGGTGATGGATCCGGTCAAGGACCACGTCAACCCACTCCTGGCCTCCGCGTCCAACCTGGGCCGCCAGACACGGTCCGCCGGCATCGGCGCCCGGGTCTACGTCCAGATCCCCAACCTCGACTCCATCGGAACCAACAAGCACGCCAACGCCATCCGCGACATGCTCCAGTCCGGCAACATCGCACTGTTCCGCACCGCACGCGCGGACATCGACGTGATGTCGCTCGGCTCCAGGACACCGAAGTTCCGCCTGGAGCCGATCCCGGAGAAGTTCCCCAACGGCTCCGGCACCGGCGGCCTGGGCTACATCGCCGACGGCGCCGACCAGTACACCCAGTCCCGCATGATGTTCCACCCCAACCCGGTGCGCGTCGCCCGCGAACTGCCCCGGCCGACCCTCACCACCTCCGAAGCAGACGCAATAGCCGACATGAGCCCCGCCGGCATCGCCTACCTGCGGCGGGACGAGTACCGGCACATGGACGCCGGCGAGGAAGAGGCGTTCCTGCGCGACCTGGTCAAGCAGGAAGACGCCAAGCGCGGCAAGAACACGACCGTCGTCGACCTCGCCCCCGTGCCGGCCATCCCGGGCGGCACGGACGTCGTCCTCGACGTCGAAGACGAGGACGAGGACCTGGACGTGCTGGTGCCGCCCAGTCGCTCCGAGCTCGTCTGGCACGCGGTCGACCGCGGTGCCCGACGCAACGGCGAGATCGCCAAGGTCACTTCCCTGAAGCCGCCCAATGTCGCAGGCGCCACGAGGCGGCTGGAGCGCCTCGGAAAGCTCACCCAGGTCGACCGCGACTGGCACACGGTCGAGCCGATCGACGCCTGACCCCCGCCCCCTTTCCCTTTTCACAGAAGTTGGAGATCAGCCATGACGTTCGCTCTCACCTCGTCCGGACTCGCCCTGCTCGTCGCCATCGGCATCGGCTGGTGGATGAAGAAGGACAGCAGCTTCCGCAAGCGGGAGGTCGCCGTCGTCTCGGTGTTCTGGATTCTCGTGATGATGACGCCCCTCGGCACGTCAACCGTCGAGAAGGTCCAGGAGATGGTCGGCCACGGAGCGGCCGGGCTCAGCGACACCGTCAACAACGTCTCCTCCAAGTAGGAGGATGCCCCGGCAGCAGGGCGGCCCGCAGCGTACGGCGGGCCGCCCTGCCGCCGTTTCCACGCCTTCGGCTTCACAGCAAGGAGCGCTCCATGAACGACCACCGCGAACACGGACGGGAGCTGACGACTCAGGAAGAGTTCGAGTCGATCAGACTGCTCGCCGAGGGATACAGCGACACCACCCCCGTCGCCACCCGGTACAAGGACGTCGTTCCCGCGCCGACCCAACCCACCGTGGGGAACGCCTTGCCCTTTGCCCAGCACGGGCGGCCCCCCATGTCCCAGAAGGCCACCGACCACGCCACCCTCGTGATCGTCTACACCTGGGGGTCGCTGCCGGTCGGCGGCGCCATCTCCCTGGTGCTGTGGCAGCTGTCCAGCGTCAGCCCGATGCAGCTGACCTTCGCCGGCCTGGGCGCCGCGGGAGTGTTCATCGCGATCGGCGCCGCCGCCCGCATGATCGGGCGAGCCTTCCGGGACGGCGCCTCCGCCCTGCCTGACCACACGGTCAACCAGTACACCGGCACCGTCTACGTGCAGCACACCGAACTGCACACCAACACCCGCGGACTCGGGCGGACCAACAACCAGATCACCGACGGCCAGCAGTAGCCAGCCCGCCGGACACCACCAGCTCACGACGCGCTGACGTCTGCCTGTCCACTCCCGAACCCCGCCACGGGGCCGGGGGCGGGCAGGGAGCCGGAACAGCCACCCACCGACTGGATGAGGATGCACATGAACACCACGAATCCATCCGAGGACGTGACCGCGGCCGTGACCGCGGCCGTGACCGCGCTCCTCCTGACACGCCATCCGCCAGCAACATTCGACACGACCGGTGCCGTCGCCACAGCAGGATTTCTCTGCTCCCCTGGCGCACCCGGCTCCGCGCAGACTCGCGTCTGCCACCGCGCCCCGTTCCCGAGCGCCTTCAACGGCCGCTCCTTCGCCGACGTCGAGTCTGAGGAACACGTCCTCGTCGCCACCTACGCAGACCTGCTGCGCGAAGACGGCTGGACGGTCACCGAGCGACCCTCCGGCCGCCCCGGACTCCTCGTCTCGAAGAACATCGTCGTCGCCGGGGAACTGCTCCATGGCTGACCACGACCCGCATCCGTTCAACTGCCCGGACTGCGCCGCCGCGCCGGGGCAACTGCACGAAGAGGGCTGCGACCACGCGCACTGCCCGGACACCGGCCGTCAGCGCGCGGTATGCGAACACGACGGCGCGTGCGCCAGCCGCTGGAGCGGCGACTTTGTCGGAGCCGCTGAATGCCGTGAGTGGGACTGGTGGCTCATCGAGGACCCCGAGCTCGGTCTCAGTCCGTGCCCCGCTGGCACCAAGGACGCCATCAAAGACTTCAACCGGCTGCTCACCCACGCCCGCTGGGACGCCGATCTGCAGCGCTACGTCCGCACCGACCTCACGACCACCTGACTCCGCGCCGTCGTGCGCTCCGTGAAGAGAGGGACACCCACCATGACCACCAACCCCGACGGCGGGAACGGCCACGAGCGTGCGCCCCGGTGGCACCGCTTACACGAGGCCCTCGCCTGGATGGGCCACCGGACCGGCCAGGCGAGGGCGAGGCTGGCGCAGCTGTGGCAGTACGACACCGTCCGCCACATGGCCTTCAGCGCCTGCGTAACCCTCCTCGGCGCCTGGCTGCTGAGTCAGTTCATGCCGCACGTTCCTAGCTGGGCGGCGGTCGTCCACGGGATGCGGGCCACCATCGACGACCCCGTACAGCGCTACCTCGCCACCCACACACAGGGGCTGCCCATCACCGCCGCCACGGCCTACAGCATCTGGAAGGCCCTCGGCTTCGCTGCCTTCGTCCTCGGGTTCTTCCACAACAGCTCTGCACGGCTCGCCTGGACGGTGTGGGGTGCCGTCACCGTGACCATGGTGTGGATCGGGACCCCCGAGCCCGGCCGCCAGGTCGCCGCCGGAGTCGCCCTCCTGGGCTGGGCCACTCTGTCCGTCCTGGCGCTGCGCGGCCTGCGTCTGCGACCGCCCGCCTTCGTCCACGTGCACAACGAGGCGCCGCCCGCTCCCCAGGTGGAGGTCCGCGCGGAGATCCACCCGCCGAGGACCGAGCCGACCCACTACATGCCCTACGGCCTCCCGTACCTGCCGCCGTCGCCGAACTGACGGCCGCCTGTCCGCCCTTCGGGCCCGGTCACCAGGTCCCGGGGGCGGGCAGGGAGCCGGAGCAGCCAACGCGCCGCATCCCCCACCACCCCTTGGCAGGCCGGTCCCGAGCACGGCCAGCCACCGCCCACCCGACCACAGCACACAAAGGACCCGTGGTGATGCTGCCCCTCTCCATCGCAATCCTCATCGTCGGCACCCTCTTCGCCCTGACCGGCCACGCCCGCAAGGGCCAACAGGTCAAGGCCAACATCGCCGCGATGAAAGAAGCCGAGGCCGCACTCGCCGCCAACTTGGACCGCGAGCGCGCCGCCGGGATCACCTACGAGACCACCGAGTACCGGCGCCCGAGCCGCGCCGCGAACGAGGCCGCCGCCAAGGTCCCGGTCCGCTACGGCGGCACCAAGCACAGCTGACCCTCTACGGCTCTACACCGATCCGCCCCGAGGACCCCCCGGCACCGCGTCGCGGCACTGGGATGCCTCTCCTCCGCCCCTGAAAGCGGAGGTTTTCCATGCAAGGAGTTCGTGATGACGCTCGGCACCAGCACCGAGACATACGTGCTCGATACCGCACGCGACGGCCAGCGCATCCTCGCCGGAATCAACGGCGACGCCGCCTACGCGGTCGAAACGCTCATCAGCGAGTACCTGGAGCTGCGCGACCAGGTCCAGCAGCTCAAGGACGGGCTGCCCCAGCACCACACCGACCCCGAACTGTGCCCCGCCTGCGACGCATTGGCGCAGCCGTGCCCCTACCACGCCGGACGGGCCGAGGGGTGGATCGAGCTCTCCAAGGCGGTACGCCTCGTGGCGGGCGATGACTCCACCTACGCCACGCTCGTCATGGAGCACGCGGACGCGGCAGGGGACGACGTATGACGGTCGCCACCGACACCACGCTCTCCACGACAGCGGCCCGGAGCGCGCCCCAGGATGACACCGCTGACGTCGTCGACACTGCGAGCACTGCCCTCGAGGCCGCGGGGAACGCGGCCCTGGCCGCCGTACGGACCGGGAACCGCGAAGCCGCCCATCGGATCATCGCCGAGATGCTCCCCGACGAGCGCGCCGACCTCGCCGACCACCTTGAGGAACTCCGCAAACTGCTCGGCCCGACCTGCGCCGAGTGCGGCGCACTCACTGAACTCGGCACCTGCACCACCGATCCCTTCAGCGCGGAGTGCCGCTTCATCTGCAGCCGCTGCACGGCCGCCCGCCGCACCCGCTGAACGACCCCACCGGGGCAGCCGCCTCAGGCCCCACCGGGCTGCCGCACGCTGTCACCCCACCTCGACAAGGAGCCCAAACCCATGGTCCTCGCGCTGTTCAACCGCACCCGTCACGCGTCCGCCGAGCCCCCGGCCGTCGAGCCGTGGCCGGAGACCGGCGAGACCTGGATGCCCGAAGGCGTCACCGTCATCGAGCGGCACTGGAACCAGGCGATGAGCGCGATCGTCCTCGTCTACTCCGCCGACGCCAGCAGCTACCACCACGTCGTGGCCTGTCTCGGATGCCACTTCAGCGCCGTGCAAGATCCGGACTCCGCATACAGTTCCGGGCTGAAGCTGACGGACGCGAACCGGATCGCCACCCAGCACGCCACCGGCTGCCGGGCGCTGTCCCGCGCCATCCCGGACCGACCGGACGACGACAGCGCCCGCGACCAGTTACGCAAGTGGGCGCTCACCTGGCAGCGCAGGGCCGACAAGGTCCAGATCATGGTCAGCAACTTCGACCGCCACCGCCTCGCCCTCCAGCGCAGCAACCAGTGGATCGAGGCCGAGCTCCAGCAACTGGCCGTGGACCGGCCCGACGTCTTCGCCGTGCAGCGCAGCGAGTACGACCACACGACCTTCTACTACTACGTCCTGTCCGCGCCCGAGAGCTGACCAGTCCGTACGGCCTCGCCCGCTCGCCGCCGACAGCTTTCGCGGACCACGCACGGCCCGCACGACATCCGACGCCCTCCCCGGCCGGGGAGGGCGCCCTTGTGCTCAGTGCCTGCTTCTGAACCCACCACGAGACCAGGAGAGATCCATCATGAGCGAGATCACTGGGACCATCCCGGCCGGGCTGCGCTGCTGGTCGGTGAGCTGGCCGGAGTACACGCCCGCAGACGTCACGCCGCCCGAGCTGCTGTCCACGGCTCTGGCCGAGCACGTGCCCGGCTGGGCCGAAGACGCCCCAACGCCCACCGACGTGCACGACTGGGACCGCCGGCGGGCGAACGTGCTCGTACCGTTCGAGCTGGACGCGCGGGGCTGGCCCCTGAACCCGCAGGGGCGCACCGGACGCACCGGACGCAACCTTGGCCGGTGGGGCGAGAACGCCGCCGCCGATCCGATCGTGGTCGCGGGCAGCGGCCAGGAGCGCCGGGTACTACTGATCGTCCGGGACGACATCCACGTGGAGGCGATCCCGGGCGGCATGGTCGAAGCGGGCGAGACCGCCCCGGCCGCTCTGGTCCGTGAGTTGCGTGAGGAGACCGGCGTCGACCTGTCCGACCACCGCCCGATCATCCTCGGCCAGGACCTCGTGGACGACTGGCGCAACTCGGATCACGCGTGGGTCGCCTCCACCAGCGCGCTCTACCAGCTGCCCGCCACCGTAACCGCGATCGCGGCCGACGACGCCCTCGACGCCAACTGGTGGCCGTTCGGCTCGCTCGACCAGCTCGATGCCGCGATCACCGCCGCCGGACGCACCTCTACGCCGCGCACCGGCCCCTCTTGCAGCGCGCCCTTGACCACCTCGCCCAGTAACCCACCCAACCCGGCAGGAGGCATCCATGGCTGACATTGCAGCCACCCCGACCAGCCGCACCTGGTATCCGGTCACACTCGGCACCGGACACGGCCGTAACAGCGTCATCTGGCACGACGACCGGGTCGATCAGCCCAACCGCTGGAAGAAGACCGGACGCGTCCTCGTGCCCCATCTCTTCCACCACCTGGTGCCGAAGTACTTCATCACCCGCGTCCTCGACGTGATGGAGGCCAACCCGACCATCACCTTCGTCGTCCCGACGGAACACGCGGTCAGGATGAGCGACTTCGTCCAGAAGCGCGAGGCCGGCATGCGGCAGCACGCCGCCCGGTTCCATGTCCCTCCGGACGACGGCCCGCACGCCAGCCCGGTTGCCAAATCCGCGCGGGCCCGCGCCGCGAAGCCCCCGGCGAACATCTGGCTCGCGGTGACGGTCAACGACCAATGGACCGCCAAGACGCGCATCCGCGCGCTGCTGGAGACTCCGGCCGAAACCAGGGTCGTCGTCTGCGAGCCGCTGACCGGTCCCGTCGACCTGGACCCGTTCCTGACCGAGCGCCGCGACGTCACGCACCCGGATGCCGACGCGCCGGAGGACGCCGTCGTCGACGGCATGGTGCGCCTTGGCGACCAGTGGCACCGCACCGAACGCCTGCACTGGGTCATCGCCGGAGGCGGGTTCGGGCCCAACGCCCGACCCCTGCACCCGCAATGGGCCCGCGACCTCCGCGACGCGTGCGCGCAGCACGACGTGCCGTTCTTCTTCACGCAGCACGGCGACTACCTCACGGCGCCCGTCGTCGACGACCCGGCATTCAGCGGTGGCCGCGCCTACGACGACCCCCTGCACGGAGGCCGCAGCTCGGCCTCGCTCCGCGAGCGAGGCCCCAGCCGCACGTTCCGCTCGGGCCCGCGGCGCGCGATGGTGCCGGGCGACCGCACCCGACACACCTGGATGCTCGACCAGGACACCATCGCCGTCCGCGTCGGCAGGAAGTCCGCCGGCCGCGAGCTCGACGGCCGACTGCACGACGCCGTGCCCAGCTCCTCGACGGCCACGAGGCCGCCCGCTGAGGCGGCGGCCACGCACTGACCGCTCGGCTGCCGGAACGGACCGCCGGTGAACTGCCCACGGCGTCACCAGCCTCCGACTCCACCAACGCCCGTCCATGACTGGCACGGGCGACGCAAGCACCCCACGGGCGGCGGGCGCCGGTACAACGCGCCGCCGCCCGCTCACACTCTGATCCCCTACAGGAATCCTGATGACCAGCCGCCCCGAGGCCACAGACAACACCCCGTTACCCCAGTCCATCGCCCTGCGCTCCGCCGAGAACGACCTGCAGATGCTGCGTGGCCGACTCCGTACGGTCGCCGAGTTCATCCACGACCCGGCCATCGACTTTGCGGCCCGCCACGCGCTCGCGCAGCGCCTGGGCCTGCCCGTGCCGACCCCGGCACCCGCAACGCGGCAGACGAAGGAGGCAACTCTGTGAACCAGGCCCCGACCACCGACGAGCCCGGCACCCAGACCTCCTTCGTCGACCAGAACCTCAAAGACGCGCTCGCCGCGGTGACCGCCGAGATCGGCCGCACCGACAACAAGGCCTCCCTACTGCTCGCCTTCAACGGCGCAGTCATCGCGGGCCTGGTGGGGTCGGCCGACAAGCACCTCCCCGTGCTGTGTCTCGTCGCGGGCGGCCTCGCGGTCCTGGCCCTGGCCGTCTCCACCGTCTTGCTGCTGCTCGTCGTCCTGCCCCGCCTACGCGGTGCGGACCGCGCGAGCTTCCCCTACTGGGCCACGTGCGACACCCAGCAGATCCTCGCCGAGATGAGCGGCGACCACCGAGCGGACCGGATTCGTGTCCTCTCCCAGATCGCGCTGCCGAAGTTCCAGGGGCTGGGGCGCGCGATCCGCCTCTCGCTGGCCGCCGTCGTCCTCATCGTCTTCGCGGTCCTCGCCGTCATCGTGACCGCGCTCGCCTGACAGCAGAAGACCCCCGGCCACGTCACGACCCCGGAAGACGACTGCTCCGCCCCGCCCCGTCACCCAACCCTGCGCTGCCTGCCTGCCTGGAGTCCGCTGTGAAGAAGACCCCCACCAAGAAGTCCGCCGCGAAAAGGGCCCCTGCGAAGAGGGCACCAGCCAAGAAGCCGACCGCGAAGAGGAGCTCCGCCAAGAAGGCCGCGGCGAAACCGACGCCCATCCCCACCAGGATTGTGTACGGGCTCTTCCGCAGTATGGGCCGGAGTGCCAGGAACCTCGATCCGGCACACCGCAAGGACGGCATCGCGCTGCTCCTGCTCGCCAGCGCGCTGATTGTCGCCGCGGGAACCTGGGCCCACCTGCGGGGCCCAGTCGGCGGTCTCGTCGAGATCCTGGTGACCGGCGCCTTCGGCCGCCTCGACCTGCTGGTACCGGTGCTGCTCGGCGCCATCGCCGTACGCCTCATCCGGAACACAGCGAAGTCCGACGGCAACGGCCGTGTCGTCATCGGGCTGTCCGTCCTGGTCATCGGCATGCTCGGGCTGGTCCACATCGCCTGCGGCTCACCGGCCCGCAGCGACACCATGCAGGCCATACGGGCCGCCGGCGGCCTGATCGGCTGGGGCGCCGCGACCCCGCTGACGTACACCATGGGCGACGTGCTGGCCGCACCGCTGCTGGTCCTGCTCATCTTCTTCGGGCTGCTGATCGTCACGGCCACCCCGGTCAACGCCATCCCACAGCGGCTGCGGGCGCTCGGCGCGCACCTCGGCGTCGTCCAGGGCCAAGCGGCCGACGTGCCCGGCCAGGACGACCAGCGACACACGGAGCAGCGTCGCGAGGCGCCGCCCGCGCGCACCCGCCGTCCCGGGCCCGTCGGAGAGGCACACGACCCGGACGGCGTTCAGCAGAAGGCCCTCCTACAGCGCGGGGCACTCAAAACCGCAGCAACGTCGGCGCCCGCCGGCGCCCCGCCGAACCGGGTGATGCCGTCCCCCCGCGCCGTCCCCGACCTCACCAAGACACCGCCCGCCGGCCAGGAACGCGAACATCCCGCGCGCGCGGAGCAGCTCCAGCTGTCCAACGACACCACCTACTCCCTGCCGGCACTCGACCTCCTCACACGCGGCGGCCCCGGGAAGGCACGCAGTGCCGCCAACGACGCCGTCGTCGCCTCGCTCTCGAACCTCTTCGCCGAGTTCAAGGTCGACGTTGCTGTCACCGGCTTCACGCGCGGGCCGACGGTCACCCGCTACGAGGTCGAGCTCGGCCCCGCCGTGAAGGTCGAGCGGATCACCGCGCTGACGAAGAACATCGCCTACGCCGTCGCCAGCCCGGACGTACGGATCATCAGCCCGATCCCCGGCAAGTCCGCGGTCGGCATCGAGATCCCCAACACCGACCGTGAGATGGTCAACCTCGGCGACGTGCTGCGGCTGGCCGCGGCCGCCGAGGACGACCACCCGCTGCTGGTGGCGCTCGGCAAGGACGTCGAGGGCGGCTACGTCATGGCCAACCTCGCGAAGATGCCGCACATCCTGGTCGCCGGAGCCACCGGTTCCGGTAAGTCGTCGTGCATCAACTGCTTGATCACTTCCATCATGGTGCGCGCAACCCCCGAGGAGGTGCGCATGGTCCTCGTCGACCCCAAGCGGGTCGAGCTGACCGCCTACGAGGGCATCCCGCACCTGATCACGCCGATCATCACCAACCCGAAGCGGGCCGCCGAGGCGCTCCAGTGGGTCGTACGCGAGATGGACCTGCGCTACGACGACCTCGCGGCGTACGGTTTCCGGCACATCGACGACTTCAACGCAGCCGTACGAAGCGGCAAAGTGAAGGCGCCGACGGGCAGCGAGCGGAATCTCCAGCCGTACCCGTACCTGCTGGTGATCGTCGACGAGCTCGCCGACCTGATGATGGTCGCCCCGCGGGACGTTGAGGACGCGATCGTGCGCATCACGCAGCTTGCGCGCGCGGCCGGCATCCACCTGGTGCTCGCCACCCAGCGGCCGTCGGTAGACGTCGTCACCGGCCTGATCAAGGCGAACGTCCCCTCACGGCTCGCCTTCGCCGCCTCCTCGCTCACCGACTCGCGCGTCATCCTCGACCAGCCCGGCGCGGAGAAGCTGATCGGCAAGGGCGACGGGCTGTTCCTGCCGATGGGGGCGAACACGCCTGCCCGTATGCAGGGCGCGTTCGTCACCGAGGACGAGATCGCGGCCGTCGTCCAGCACTGCAAGGACAAGATGGCGTCCGACTTCCGGGACGACGTCATCGTGGGCACTAAGCAGAAGGAAGAGATCGACGAGGACATCGGCGACGACCTGGACCTGCTGTGCGAGGCGGCCGAGCTGGTCGTCTCCACCCAGTTCGGTTCGACGTCCATGCTTCAGCGCAAGCTGCGTGTCGGCTTCGCCAAGGCCGGACGGCTGATGGACCTCATGGAGTCCCGCAACATCGTCGGACCCAGCGAGGGCTCCAAGGCGCGGGACGTCCTCGTGAAGCGGGACGAGCTGGACGGAGTGTTGGCATTGCTCCGTCCCGAACCCGGCAGTGCGCAAGGAGAAAGCGCGGACACCGACAGCCTCCAAGAGCGGGTCCAAACCGCAACTGGCGGAGAGCGGCTGCGATGAGCCGCTCCCGCTGCTGCGCGTACGCCGTGAGCCGGGCACCAGCGGACTGACCCGTCGACCTGCCTGGGGCCCGGTCGCCAGCCGGTCCGAGGCCACACCGTCATGGAGTCGGCGGGCAGCAAGCTGACCGCAGTGATCACGACGCCTTCTCCGCGGCGATACAGGGTGCGACCACGGCAAGGGACCGAGCGCTCCAGCGCCCAGGTCCGCCATGGGCCGGCCCGACCATCACTCCGACCACGGCAGCCCAGGCAGCACGTTGCCTCAATGTGACCGGTGGTCGGGGCTGATGGTCGCCCGCGTGGTCCGCAGGTGCGGTACCTCCATGGACCCCACTCGTCTTCGCATCCCGGCCCCCGCACCTGGCGACGAACCCGACAACGTCCACCAGCTCCAGCAGCGCTGACCCTCCGGTCGCTCCGCCCGGTCCTCGACCACCCCGTGATCCCGGGTGAGCGAGGACCGGACAGGCCGACTGGCCACCATGCACCACCGTGCCCCGCCGATGACCCCGATACCGGCGGGGCACGGTCGTGCTGTCCACCGACGTCTGGAGGAACAGCCCGTGCTCATCCCCCGACCGCGCCGCCGGATCGGCCGCCCACGCCCGCAGCGTCCCGGCCCCACTGCATGACCTCCCCGGCCACGCACCGTCTGGCCGCCTGATCCGAGAGGACACCAGCCAATGAGCACCGCCACCCTTGCCGCCTTCACCGAGCCGGACCGCCCCAAGGATCTGCTGATCCGGTTCATCACGGTCGGTGGCTCGTACGTGGACGTCACCGGCCCCGGTCAGCACTCCGATAAGAACCGCTGGAACTGCCACGGCTGCGGCGACTCCTCCGACCGGCCGGAGCAGGACTACCTGTTCCGCATCCGGCCGGACGCCAACGGCCACGCCGCCGCCTGCCGCGCCATCCCGCTGAGGTGACCGCCCGCCGTCTGCGCGCCGCCCTGCTGCTCGCCGCCGTCCCGCTGGCCGCGGCGACGGCCGGCCCCCGCGCTCAAGGCCACCCGCCTCAAGCTCTACCCCGACCGGCACTGCATCGAGATCACCGCCCGGCCCCGGCCCAACTGCCCGCACTGCCACGGCGAGGGCGGCTGGTGGACCGGCGGCGCCTTCCCCGAGATGGAGGCGTGTGGGTGCTGGGCCGACCGGCGCGAGCTGCGCGTCCGGCTCCTGCCCGTCCCGGCCTAGGACGAGCCGCCGTACTGAACACCTGCGCCCCCGGCCGGAATCCAGCCCGGGGGCGAAGGCTCACGGGGCGCCCGCAGCATCGGCAAGAGGCCGGCCGCCCCGAACACCCTGCACCCCGAATCCGAGATGAGGAGCACACCCAGCATGACCGATCGCATCCGCGCCATCGAGGGCCTCGCCCTGGTCGCCACCCTGACCGCCGTCTTCGACGGGGTCCATCCCCTGGGTGACCAGTTCGTGCAGCGGGCGCACGACGCGTCGACCAAGGCGATGCACGGCTCCCACCTTGTCTACAAGAGCGACGGCTCCCCGGTGGAGGAGAACCCCTGGCGGCACGGCAAAGAGGGCCGCACCTGCACCGCCAGCGCCTACGGCCGCCGCTCGGTGAGCCGACACGTCGCCAGCTACAGCGCCGTGCAACTGGCTTCCACCCTCGCCGTCACCCGCACCCTGGGCTACCGCGTCCCCGCGGCCGCACTCCTCACCGGCGCCGCGATCAACGCGATCACCCACGGCATCATCGACCGCCGCGACCCGCTGCTCTGGCTCGCGGAGAAGACGGGCAAGACCGGCTACATCAAGCACGCCACCGTCGTCCGCAAGGCCGGAGGCGAGGGCACCGAGTACCCCGAGTCCGTCCATGACGTCTCCGGGCCCGGCACGGCGCTGATGGAGCTGGACCAGGCGGCCCACCGCGCGATCGGCGTCGCCGCCGCCCTGGTCACCACCTGGATCACCCTGCGCAAGGGCAGCCGCCGGTGACCCCCGTCACCCGCACCCGGCTGGAGCGCGTCCGGGCCTCCGCCGGGATCGCGATGCTCGCTCTCCAGCAGATCGAGGACGAACTCGCAGTAGACGACGTCACCGCCCAGGAGCTCGCGGAGATCGTGCGCGAGTTCCACCGCGAAGCCGACCCGCAGCAGGGCCTCTTCGGCGCCCTGGCGCAGCTGCTCACCGTCGCAGCCCGGACTGCTGAGCGGATCGAGCCCGATCACGATGGCGATGCGTCGTGCCCGCTGCACGAAGCGGCCGCGCTCATCACCGACAACGCCGGGCTCCGGGCCTACTACGCCACCCGTGCTCTCGACCCGCAGGGAGAACGCGCCCCGTAGTCCGGTCGGTCTCCGTCGGCCCCGCACCCCTTTGCCCTGGCGCGAGGGTGCGGGGCCGGCGGTTTCCGCCCGGCCACCCCGGTCCGGCGCCCTTCCCCGAAGGAGAAGCACGAGCATGACCACCATCACCCGGCGCGGCCTGTACGAGCGTGCCGTGAGCCTGTTCGGCCGCCGTATCGCCTACAGCAGCACCACAGCGGTCAACGAGCGGCTGGGTGAGCTGTACCGAGATTTGTGGAGTCCCTGATGCCAGGGTTACCTTCCTGGCGAAGGAGAACCACCAGCACCATGGCAGCACCCCGTAAATACCCCGATGAGCTCCGCGAGCGCGCGATCCGCGAGGTCCGCGCCACCGGTCGGCCGATCGCCCACGTCGCGAAGGACCTGGGCATCCACAAGGAGGCCCTGCGCGGCTGGGTCCGCCAGGCCGAGGCCGACCGCGGCGAACGCGACGACCGGCTGACCACCGCCGAGCAGGACGAGCTCAAACAACTCCGCAAAGAAGTAGCGGAGTTGAGGCGGGCGAACGAGATCCTCAAAGCCGCCTCGGTGTTTTTTGCCCAGGAGATCGACCGTCCCCGGACGAGGCCGAGCAGGTGATAGACCACCTGCGTGACAGAGGTCTCGGGGTCGATCCCGTCTGCCGGGTGCTGGACCTGTCGCTGTCGACGTACTTCGCCCGCAAGAAGCGGCCGAAGTCGGCCCGCCGGCTCCGCGACGAGCAGCTGATGCCGCTGATCGAGCAGGTCCACGCGGAGTCGGGCGGCACCTATGGCGCCCGCCGGATCACCCGCGCTCTTCGGCGCAAGGGCCACGAGGTGGCCCGCTGCACCGTCGAGCGGCTGATGGCCGAGCTCGGCATCGAGGGCGTCATCCGTGGCCGGCGGCGCCGCACCACCATCCCGGAGCCGTCGGCACCCCGCCCGCCGGACCTGGTCGACCGCGACTTCACCGCCTCCCGGCCCGACCAGCTCTGGGTGGCGGACATGACTTATGTCCGCACCTGGTCCGGCTGGGCATACGTGGCATTCGTCCTGGACGTGTACTCACGGATGATCGTCGGCTGGCAGGTCGCGAACCACATGCGGACCGAACTCCCGCTGGACGCTCTGGAGATGGCGCTGTGGAGACGGAGGATCAAGAAGGACTCCGGCCTCATTCATCACAGCGACCGCGGGTCGCAATACGTGTCAATTCGGTATACTGACCGGCTGTCCGACATCGGCGCCTCAGCGTCGGTCGGCTCGGTCGCGGACTCGTATGACAACGCGATGGCCGAGGCCCTGAACGGCACCTTCAAGGCCGAGCTCATCGAGATGCAGGACCCCTGGAAGGACGTCGACCAGGTCGAGCGGGCGATCTTCCAGTGGATCACGTGGTACAACGAAGAACGCCTCCACTCCGCACTCGACTACGTACCGCCCGCCGAGTACGAGCAAGCCTTCTGGCAGAGCCAGGAGCAAGTCCCGCAGTCCGCCTGAACCATCAAGATCGGACTCTACGAAAGTCGGGGCAGCTCATGGTGGAGGGCGGCGCGGGGTGGACCGCGCCGCCCGGCTTGCATCACCGAGATTGCCGGTCAATCGGCCCCAGTTGCCAGGAGTGGCGGCAGGTTGAGGGGTTCGTGGGACGTCCCACTCGTTGACCTGCTGGGATATCGCCTCACAAGACCTACCGCTGAGACGTGGGACGGCGGAAGTCGGCGGTAGGAAGCTGGCCCTAACAACGGCTAACACAATGAGGTAGATCGCTTCTGGTTGCCGTGTCCGGGGCGGGAGCTGAGCGTTCGGTGCGGTGTGGGGACATCGGCGTGGATCGTGTCGGATGAACTGTGGGACTGCCTGGAGCCGCTCCTGCCGCAGCGTGAGCGCAGGTTTCGCTATCCCGGCCGCAAGCCGTTGCCGGACCGGGAAGTGCTGTGCGGGATCTTGTACGTGCTGCACACAGGGATCCAGTGGGAGTACCTGCCGCAGGACTTGGGTTTCGGCTCGGGCATGACGTGCTGGCGCCGTCTGCGGGACTGGAACGAGGCCGGCGTGTGGCAGCGGCTCCACGAGTTCCTGCTGGCCGAGCTGAACGCGGCCTCACGGCTGGACTGGTCCCGCTGCGTGGTCGACTCCTCCCACGTCAGGGCGCTAAAAGGGGGCAGCACACGGGCCCGTCGCCGGTCGACCGGGGGCGAGCCGGCTCCAAACACCACTTGATCACCGACGGGCACGGCACGCCGCTCGCGGTCCTGCTGACCGGCGGCAACCGCAACGACGTCACCCAGTTGCTGCCGCTGCTCGACGCGATCCCGCCGGTCCGCGGCCGGGTCGGCCGTCCCCGCCGCAAGCCGGACTCGCTGTTTGCCGACCGCGGCTACGACCACGACATCTACCGCGACCAGGTCCGCGCCCGCGGCATCGTGCCCGCGATCGCCCGCCGCGGCACCCTGCACGGCACGGGACTGGGCACCTACCGCTGGGTCGTGGAGAGGAGTTTTGCGTGGCTGCACGGCTTCCGACGTCTGCGCATCCGATGGGAACGGCGAGCCGACATCCACGAAGCGTTCCTCAAACTCGCCTGCTGCCTCATCACCCACCGACAACTCAACTCACTGTGCTGACCGTTGCGATGGCCAATGTCCTGGCAAGAATGCGACATCAAAGCGGAGCGCGAGGGCGCTGTCGCAGTTCCGCCAGCCGACCAGGGACACAGCCTGCTGAGCTGTTCGCAAACGCACTGCCCATCACAGGACGGAGCTCATGTCCCCCACCACAACCAACCCAGTCGACGGCGCAGTTCTGCCAACCCAATCGCCACTGATCGGTTGGCTGGCCGTGGTCTCGGTGATGCTGGGAATCTTCGCGATTGTCACCACTGAGATCCTGCCTATCGGTCTGCTGACCTCGATCGGCTCCAGTTTCACCATCTCAGATGGTGTGGCCGGGCTGATGATGACCATGCCGGGTTTTCTCGCGGCGGTCTCTGCTCCTCTGGTCACTGTTGCCACGGCACGCATCGACCGTCGCCTGATGCTGTGCGTCTTCATGCTCCTGCTGGCCCTGGCGAATTTCCTTGCTGCTGCGGCACCCGACTACTGGCTCGTGCTGGTCTCCAGGGTCATGGTGGGGATCACGATCGGTGGGTTCTGGTCGATAGGCGCTGGGCTGGCCGAACGGTTGGTGCCGCCGGCCTCGGTCAGTAGGGCAACCGCCGTGATCTTCTCCGCTGTTCCGTTGGGATCCGTCCTCGGGGTACCGACCGGCACCCTCCTCGGAGATCTCGCTGGGTGGCGTATGGCATTCACGGTCATGGGTGCGCTGACGGCCGGGGTGCTGATCATGCTGCTCCTGGTCGTGCCCCCGCTACCTTCCGTCCAGGCCACCCGGCTGAGCGATCTCAGGGGCATGATCCGCAGTAGCAACACCCGCTTCGCGCTCCTGCTGACGTTCCTGATCGTGCTCGCCCACTTCGGGACCTACACCTATGTGACGCCGTTCCTGGAACAGGTCACCCATGCCGGCGACGGCCTGATCACCACGTTCCTGTTGATCTACGGCGCTGCCGGTATCCTCGGCAACTTTCTCGGGGGTGCTCGGGTGGCACAGCATCCGCGGACTGTCTTCGGCCTTGCGGCCGGACTCATTGCAGGGGCGACTCTTCTGCTTCCCACGGTGGGCCGCTGGGAGGCCGGTGCTGTTGCCCTGCTGATCGTGTGGGGCGTCGGCTACGGCGCAGTGCCGGTCGCATCGCAGACCTGGTTCTCCAAGGCGGCGCCGTCTGTCCCCGAAGCGGCATCAGTTCTGTTCACGGCTTCCTTCCAAGCCACGATCTCCATCGGCGCGCTTCTGGGGGGAATGGTCCTGGACCGCACCTCTCCATCCGCGGTCATGGTGCTCGGCGGCTGTATTGCGGTATTCGTGGCCCTGACAGCGGGAGCCCACTTCGCCAGGCGGCCCACCCGGCCAGGAAGCGCAGACGCGCCCGAGTAGCTCGGCGAGCACGGTCTCATCCGACACGACCACGCCGACGTCCCCACGCCGAGCCGAAACCTCGATTCCCGGCCCAGTCACGGCATACAAGGCCAACCCACCTCATTGTGTTAGCCGTTGTAAGGCGTGTCGCAAGGCGATTTTCGTCGATGGCTCACTGTGCGCCCGGTGCTCACCGAGCTGTCCGTGCCTGCTGTGTCTCAACCGCGCCTTGAACATGATCCCCGTCGGTGACCACGGCATCGTGGCCGAGCTGCCGAGCGGTGGCAGCTCCCCTGGGTCGGAAGAGGTAGGGCAGGGGCGGGCACGAGACCTCGCGTCATGGTTGAGCGCGTCATGAACGTCCTCGTCAGCGCGAACGTCGACTACCTGCAGCGCGCCGGAGAGGAACCGGACTACGCGATCGGCCACACCGACGCGCTGCCCCTCACCGGGAGCGACCAGCGCGATCGGCTGGCGCGGGCGCGCAGGCATCTGCGGTACGCCATCGAAACCAGCCGCTGACCCGCGCGTTGAGCGCACTCTGTGCCGCCCCGACCCCGCCACCTGCCGGGCCGGGGCGGTCGTAGTGGCCCCTCAACCGCGGGAGAGGCGAAGGGAGATAAGCGTCCTGGGCCTGCCCTACTACGAGGTCGACATCTCCATCAGGGGCACCAGCCGCCTTGCGCTCGACCGGGGACGGCCGCGGGGCAGTGCCTGTCGACAGGGTTCTGTCTACGAGGGCAGGTGATCCTGACGATTCGGCATCCCAGACTCAGTGGCTGGTGCTGCTGGCGTCGAGGATGTCGGTCTTGGCCGGAGGCCGCACATCCATCGGCTTGTCGAAAGCGCTGAACGATGTGGTGTTGTGATAGTCAGCGCCCTTGTAGACGACTTTGAGGATGTATGGCTTGCCTCCGGTGGCGATGTGAAAGGTGTATGAGCCTCCCTTGTCCGCCTCGTAGGTCACCACTAGTGCAATCGCCGGGATGCCGTTGATCTTGGCCGGTGTGCCCTTCGTCGCTGCCCCAAAAGAGGCGAAGTCCCAGGTGCATTTGGGAATCCCGCTTCCCTCTTCCGCTTCGCTGACGGGAGCCTTCACCCAGTGCTTCTGGTCCTTCGGGGCGGGCGTGTCCTGGCCTGACCAGCGTTCGAGGTAAGCGCGGTTGCCGTGGAGGTAGTCAGTTCCGCCGATGCGGATTTGCTCGAGGCGGGCACCTGTGGTCCAGGTCGTCTTGGACGCACACCTGTCTTTGAGATTGGTCGTCACGTGAGCGGAAGAGTCATCACCGTCAGTCACAACGGTGTTTGTGTCGATCGTCACCGACTTGAGTGCTTTCATCGCCTTGTTCGCGTTGTCGAGCATTTGCTTCGCAGAGAGTTTCTTCTCTGTGGTTGTGCCGTCGGCGCAGCCAGCCACGACAGTCCCCACCGTCAGGCAGGCCAGTAAAGCTGCCGTAACGGTTGATATGGATCGCATAAGCCCCCCAGGTCATGAACGATTCACATTACCGGATGGGCTAACGCAAAAGGTACTGACGTCGTGCCCGGCCACGAACACTGAAGCTCGGGAATCTGCCTAAGCCTTCAGAGCCCGCAGTGACGTGGCGTTGCGGTCGCCTCGCTCCTGACTCGCCGCGAGATACCGCTGGGCAAAACGGCTGTTCGCGTGGTTCAGCCGCACGCTCAACAACAGCGTGGTCAGGCCGACCGTCCCTGCGCAGGGCCGTGACCGTGCGGGATGCGCCACGACGACGCGTTCGTATACGAGACCACCCTCGCCAACAACGGCCACTTTTATCCCCGCACTGAATATGCGTCTCAAGCGTCTCGTCGAGGCATGGAGACAGGAGCCTCGCGATGAGGTGGCCCAGCGGGCCGATGGCGGCCTTCGACCTTGAGACAACCGGCATAGACATCGAATCCGATCGCATCGTGACTGCGGCACTCGTCTTCCTTGAGCCGGATGGGCGAGTGTCGGACGAGCGGACCTGGATGCTCGACCCCGGAGTGGTCATTCCTGAGGAAGCCGCGGCGATCCACGGCATCTCCACGGAGCAGGCTCGCAAGCATGGGGTTCCCGCCGGACCCGCGGTGGCAGAGATCAGCACGGCTGTCGCGCAGCTCCTGCGGGTCGGCACTCCGCTGGTGATCATGAACGCGCGCTACGACCTCTCACTTTTGGACCGCGAATGCCGGCGTCACCAGGTCGCGCCGCTGTCCGCGCGACAAGGGGCCCGGCTGCACCCAGTTATCGACCCCCTGGTCCTGGACAAGCATGCGGACCGTTACCGAAAGGGGAGGCGCACTCTTCAGGCGCTGTGTGCCCACTACGGGGTGCCGCTCGACAGCGCACACGACGCGAGGTCCGACGCCGTGGCCGCGGCGCGAGTAGCTCGCCGAATAGGCGAGGAACATCCCTCCATAGGGACCGTTGGGCTGGCGGAGCTGAGCGAAGTCCAGGTACGTGCAGCGGCGGCGCAGTCCGCCTCCTTGCAGAGGTTTCTTCGGCGCACGTCCGACCCCTCGGCGCGCATTGCGTCTGCCTGGCCGCTGATCCCCGCACAGAGGAGTGCTGAGGGACCGGCGAAGGAGAGAAGCGAGTCCATCGCGCCGCCGTCATGAACCCAGGTAATGGAGCACAGCCAGCATTCGGCGGCTGTAACCCGTGGTACCCGTCAGCTGGAGTTTCTCGAAAATCGCATTGATGTGTTTTTCTACGGCGCTCTGAGAGATGTACAGCTGCTGCGCGATGGCCGCATTGGTGTGTCCCTGGGCCATAGTGGCGAGTACCTCGCCTTCGCGCTCGGTGAGGCGCTGGAGTGGGTCTGTATGGCTGCTCCGTGCCAGGAGCTGACGTACCACCTCGGGGTCGAAAGCGGTCCGACCGGAGCCCACCCGTTCGAGGGCGTCAAGGAATTCGTCGATCTGTACCACGCGGTCTTTGAGGAGGTAGCCAATGCCTTCACCGCTGCCGGTCAGAAGCTCGGTGGCGTACCGCCGCTCCACGTACTGGGAGAGCACCAGGACCCCGGTGTCGGGCCAGCGGCGACGGATCTCCAGGGCGGCGCGAAGCCCTTCGTCGGTGTGGGTGGGCGGCATCCGTACGTCCACGACAACGGCGTCAGGCGGCTCCTGCGTCACCGCGGCCAGCAGCGCATCGCCGTCGCCGACGGCGGCAGCGATCTCATGGCCCTCGTCCGCGAGCAGGCGTGCGAGTCCTTCACGCAGCAGAGTCGAGTCGTCCGCGAGCATTACCCGCACGGCAGCTCCGCGATGATGATGGTGGGCCCTGCGGCGGGGCTGTCGACCGTGAACCGTCCGTCCAGGGCGGCGACTCGCCGGGCCAAGCCGAGGAGGCCGCCGCCGGTCGGGTCGGCACCGCCTGATCCGTTGTCCTCGATACGCACGACGACCATGCTGCCCTGTCGCATGACACGGACAGTGACGAGCGTGGCTCCGGAGTGCTTCGCGGCGTTGGTAACGGCCTCGGCGACCACGAAGTAGGCCACCGTCTGTATGACGGTGGTCGGTTCGCGGGGTAATTCACAGGTGAGGTGCACCGGGATGCCGGCCCGCTCTGCGACCGTCTCCAACGCCTCGGCGAGGCCTCCCTCGTCGAGCGCCGCGGGGAAAACACGCCAGGCGACTTCCCGCAACTCAGTCAGCGCCCGCTGGGTCTCCTCATGTGCCTGAATCAGCAGCTTCCCGGCCTTCTCCGGATCTGAGGTACGGCGGGAACGCCCCAGCAGCATGCCGAGCGCCACCAGACGCTGTTGGACGCCGTCGTGCAGGTCACGTTCGATCCGCCGCCGCTCGTCGTGCACGGCCTCGACCACACCTGCCCGGCTGGCCGAGAGTTCGCCGATCCTGACCTTGAGCAGCTCCCGGTCGCTCGGGCCCAGGAATCGCTTGGCCAACTGCGCGTCCAGCAGACCGATGCCATAGACACCCTGGACAGCAAGGAACAGCAGGAAAAGGCCGCCGAGCGCCGAAAGCAGTACGTCACCGGGGTGACTGATGTCGCTGAGAACAAACCAGCCCCACACCAGGAACGAGGCGTAGCCGGCGCCGACCAGGGCCACCAGGAGCACGGCTCCGCTGAACGCACCGAGGACCCACCGCAACGAGAGATAGGCAAAGGCGGAGCGGTCGGCTCGCGGCACGTCGAGCTCGGCGCCGTACCAGGTAGCCGCACGTCGCCGCCCAGCCTCGGCCAGCCAACGGGCTCCGCGGAACACCGGGGACTCGGCGCCGGCACGCTGGACCAGCGTGGCCAGCAGCCACAGTCCACCCATGACGACGAAGGCGAGCTCCACGGGGGCGGCCAACGAGCCCAAGACGACACCCAGTACGACTCGGAGCCAGCGGCCAAGGAGCATGCGCATGACGTGCAACCTAGTCGAGTAGCCGGTCGTGCGGGACTGCGGAAAACCGCACCGTTGCCCTGAGGGATCCCACCCCGGACTCTGTGGCCGTCCCCATACTGCGGAGACCTCGGCGTTTCTACCGTGAAGTACATGATCCTTATCGCTGCATCCGAGGTGCCCACCGGCGGTGTCGCAGGTTGGGCCGCAAGCCTGATGGAATCCGTCGGCGCCGTCGGCGCCGGGGTGGCAATCGCCTTGGAGAACCTCTTCCCGCCGCTCCCGAGCGAGGTGATCCTGCCGCTTGCCGGGTTCACGGCGAGTCAAGGAAGAATCAGTCTCATCGCGGCACTTGCGTGGACGACGGTGGGCTCCGTCGTGGGTGCCATCGCGCTGTACGCGATCGGCGCCCTGCTCGGCAGGGAGCGCATGATCGCCATCGCCGTTCGGATCCCCCTCGTGAAGGTCTCCGACATCCACCGGACAGAGGCATGGTTCTCACGGCACGGCACGAAGGCGGTGCTCTTCGGCCGAATGATCCCCATCTTCCGCAGCATGATCTCGATCCCGGCCGGCGTCGAGCGGATGCGCCTGCCTGTCTTTCTTGCCCTCACCACGGCGGGAAGCCTCACCTGGAACGCCATCTTCGTTCTCGCGGGCTACCTGCTGGGCACGCGTTGGCACCAGGTCACCGATCTCGTCGGCCTCTACTCCAAGGCTGTCTTGGGAGCTGCTGTTCTCGCAGTGCTCGCGTTTACCGCTGTACGCCTGCTCAGGTCGGGAAAGGGCGATCACCGGGCATCTCAATGACCTGGTCGTTACCGGTTGATGCGGGTTACCTCAAGGGATTGGGCGCCTGACTGGGCAAGACGCTGGTTTTCCAAGGTCAGGAACTGAACTTGCTGAGCCAACACGTTGATGCAGAATCGCAGCTCACGCACCTCGCGGGCGTGCTCCTGACGAAGCCTGCGCTCTACCGCCTTGAGGGCCTGGACTTCTTCCCTGGGAGTCGGCGAAGGAGCGGCTGCGTCTTCCAGATCGGCGACCAGCTTTCGGAACTCGGCTACAACGTGCGGGTGGCGGTAGGCGCTGGCTCTGCTGACGCCGGCTTCCATGGCGAGGGAGGCGACGGTGAGGGAACCGTCGCTTCGAGCGGGCTCCCCGCGGAGCAGGCGTTCGCAGGCTGCCTGTAGGGCTGCTGCGGTGGGTTTAGTCGTGGGCATGGTCGATCCCCTCGATGACCTTCGTGACGTCGCTGAGGTGCTGCCGTAAAGCTGTGCGCTGCAGGTCGGACAGCCCGACAAAGACCAGCGCACGTTCGGTGTCGTCCCGTGCCGCTTCCCAACCCCGTCGATGGCGGGTAGTGATGGTCGCATTCCCGCAACGATCGGGACGGCAGTTGTTGAGCATGGGCTGGTCCGCGCCGCCCATGGTCCGGCAGACGGCGGTCTCGGGCTGGTAGTAGCAGTCGTTCAGCGTCCCGACGTGCAGAGTGCGTGCCGATGTCTTGAGCATGGCATGGAGTCGGCGCTCGTCGACCACTCGCCCCGGGAAGTCCTCGACGAGGCTCCCTGGACGGGCTCAAGCCGCGTATAAGAGTTCGATCTCTCGCCGTCGATTATCACGGCGTAATAATCGACGGCCGGACGTCCTGCAGCAGGCGGCCACCCCGCCGTTGCTGACCCCCTCCTCCTGCCGGCCCTCATCCATCCCGACACCGACGCCGGCCTCACCAGCACCCTGCTCTGCACCAGGAACCGGAACCTCAGCTCCTGTTAGAACGGGCGGGCGTACGGGTGTTCTTTCACCTGGTCGTAGATCCTGCGCAGCCACGGTTCCCGGACCGCGGGGATCCGTGCCAGCGTGTGGAGGAACACGCCCCAGTCGGGCCGCAGCGGCTCCCACGGATGCTGCGGAAGCGGATCGTCGCGTTGGACACCGTCGGGGAGTCCACCTGTCACGGGGAGCAGGAGCGCTTCGCCAGGAAAGGCCAGTTGCTTCCATGCAGCAGCGGGCATGGGCACGGTCTTGGCGGTAGTGGAGGCGAGCCACCTCTCCCCCGTCTGTGGGTGCTGTGGCACCAGCAAAATGCGGCGCGTCGATTCCCGGGCCGGAAGGCCCGGTCCCGCCAGCGCCACAGTCTTCGCCGGCGCCGCAGTGGGGAGCAGCGCATTGAGTGCGTGGTCGAACGTATCCGTGATCGGGCCGTTGGGCAGAGCCACGGGTATGCCTTCTGAGGCTGCCAGCAGGTGTGCCAGCCCGGCTCCCACGGCCGCAGCCCACTGTGGGTTCCAACTGCCATCTGGGGCGACTGGCGATACAGCCTGCCACTTCTGCCATTCCCAACCGGTGATCCCGCCGGTGGGCTGGTTGTCGCGCAGGGCACGTACGGCGTTCGGGACGAACCACACCGCCTGCCACAGCGAACAGTCGTCTATACGGGTGGCCACCGGCTGACCGCACTGCGCGCAGGCGAGGTTCAGGCCGTCGCGCCCGTCCAGCCCGCAGCAGTAGCCGCCGCATCGATCAGGGATGAGGACCGTGCCGCGCGCATCACCGGGTGCGATGACGATCGCTCCCGGGGGACCGAAGGAGAGCGACGCTGGCGCGAACACGCCGCGAGCTGCTGCGTCGTCCTCGCTGATCTCACCCCACGGGCGCCACGGCGGCCCGGAGGGCTCCGAGTCCACGGCATACGTCCCGGGCTCCATAAGGACGGGGAGCAGTCGGTGGCCCCACTTCTGATGGGCGTGGACAGGCAGCGCGACCTGTGCGAGCTGGCTACTAAGGACAGCGTCGCATCCCGCACACACGAATACCGTCATCCACCTCCCCGCCTCTGCCACGCGGATTATCTCGGTCGCGCGTTCCATGGCCAACGGCTTTATCTATCGCCACGGGGCGTCGACAGGCAGTTGCGCGGGCGCACCGGAGCCGTCTTGGCCACCGATGCGCCGCCAAGCATCCCTCCCTGCCACCCTCGCCGACGTGCAGCTCGGCCGCCGTCTCCTACCCTGCGGCCACGCAGCCGACCTGGCCACCGCCGCCCAGCATCAGGCCCAGTTCGACGCGTAGGTAGTCGACGCGCTGCGCGGCGTCGACTCCCCCTCCCAGCCACTGCCTGAAGGACCTCTGCGCCGCGCCAAGCCTGGCCTGCGCCACCGGCCTGCGCCACCGGCCGGGGCGGAGCCGCAGCCCCTCCCACACCAAGCAAGGAAGGAGATGGGCCGTCAAGTCGCAATGCGAGTTCTACGAGGTAGACGTCCCGATACGGGACACCGCCAACCCGGCCTTGCGAAGTGCACGCCTTCACCAGCGAGGCGGACTCCCTCACCGCGGCCCTCCGGCGCGCGCATCCGGACGTTTGCCCGCGAGGCCTACGATCTGCCTCCGCAGTTCGACCCGGCTACCGAAGCCGGGCAGATCTGGGCGTCTCGCTACGACCACCACCGTCTACGGGCGGCCGGTCGACGAGCAGCTCGAGGCCGGCGGTGACAGGGAGCTGCTCGACCTGTGGCTGATGCGGACGGGGTTCCGACTCCACGAGTATGCCGCGACGGCACGGGTCGGCCACGGCGCTTTCACTGGCCGGCCCCGGACTTACGACAAGCGTCTCTCGGGGCTGGGTTGCCCTGGTGCGTGAAGGCGGCCCAGTGGTGGATCTGGTCCAGGCCCGGGCCGGTCGCCTCGTAGAGCAGCTCACCGCGGAGGGTGGGCGGCGGGGTGCGGTCCGGGTCCAGCATCCACAGTTGGGTGGCGCGCAGGGCGTCGGGCGGCGCCAGGCCCTCGGCGGCCAGGAAGTGGTGGAAGACGGCCATCATCACGGCCGTTTGGCTGTCGCGCACCGCCCAGCGGGAGCCGACCGCGTCGGCCGCGCCGCGGGTCACTAGGGCGGTGGCGAGGGTGAGCGACTCGTCGTGGTCCCGGGTGCTCAGGTCGGTCTCGCAGGCGCTGAGCACGATCAGGGGCCCGGTCGTGTCCGGCGGCCGGTCGGCGGCGCCGTCCAGGAGGCGGGCCACGGTCAGCAGGCCCGAGTCGGGTTCGGTGTCCGGCCCGGCGGCCAGTCGCAGCGCGGACCGGGTGGGGTGTGGACCGGCCACGGCGTGGCAGGAGATGTGCACAACGGATGCCGTAGCGTCGCCGCCGGGCAGAACGGCGAGCAGGTCATCGGGGGTGCCGGGGGCGTCCTCGGGCTCGTCGGAGGCGAGGAACGCGCCGTAGCGCAGGGCGTCGGGGTAGCAGGCGGTGCGCAGGGCGTCGGTCTCGGTCTCGGCCCACAGCAGGGTGAGGTCCGGGTCGGCGACCAGAACCTGACGGTCGGTGGCAGGCAGCCGCCGGCGCCGCGCGGCTCGCAGGAACTGGGCCCCGGAAGGGGCGTAACTGAAGACCGCGTCCTGACAGGCAAACCGATGACCGGGGTCCCCGGTCGCCCGCGGTCGCCGAGCCGCATGCCACGCCACGGCCCCGAGCGGCCCACACGGGACGAGCACGATCCGTGGCGGCCGGAGGGTCGGGCCGGGGGCGTTGCTACCGGACGGGTTCGCGTCCCCTTCGGACAAGCCCGGGGAGTCCCCGCCGAGCGGGCCCAAGGTGTCCCCGTCGGACGGGCGCAGAGCATCCCCCTCCGACGAACCCAAGGCATTCAGCAGCGGCCCGATGGCCGCCTCCCATGCCCAGTCGCACAGGTCGACCAGCGCCGCCTGCCAGTGACGCTCGGTCTGTCGGCTGGGGTGTTGCGCGGGGTCGACGGCTGCGCCGGATCGGTCGGCGGCGGCTTCCAGATAGCGGTCCAGCGGGGCGCTGCCGGTGCTCAGCAGCCGTGGCAGCGGTAGGACTTGGGGCTGGACGGAGTCAGGCCGGACAATCAGCGCGAAACCTGGGGCGGGGTAGCGCAGGCCCTGTCCGGGCACGAGGTAGACCAGCGCGTCAGTCCGCGTCGCGGCCAGGCCGGCCGCGAGTTCGGCCACCTCCGGCACGCCGAGCACCGCCTCCGCGCTGTCACCCCGGGCGCCCAGCGCGTTGAGCGCCATCCGGCGCAGCGCCCCCGTCATCCGGGGACCGGCGGCGTCTGGCGAGGCCGTGGCGGCGGTCTGGGCGAGCCACCGTCGGGCCAGTTCGAGGTGGCCGTCGGCCGCCAGCAGGTCGGGGATGTTGCGGGAGGCAGCTGCGGCACGCAGCACCATGGCACGGCCGAGTTCCAGGGCCCGCACCGCCTCGTCTGGGCGGCCGGACAGCCAGGTGGCTCCGAACGCCAGCCGTCGGCTCAGGACCGCCCCGTCCCGGGCCGCCGCGAGGCCGTGTTCGGCACCGAGTTGGAGCAGGACGTCGGCGGCCAGTTCTGTCAGCGCCTGGTGGGTGATGTCCAGCGTGGTCCGCAGGTCCGCAGCGCGGTGCGGACCGTCGCGCCGACTGCGCCAGAGGTGGGCCTCTGACAGCTTCTCCAGGATCTCGCGCCGGTGGACCGAGGCGTGTCCTCCGGAGATCAGGTGGCGTACCGGGGTCAGCTCGGCGATGGTCCGGTCCAGCAGTGCCGGTTCCCCGAACTGCTGGAAACCCGTCATCAGCAGCAGGCCGAGCTGCGCCCGCGCCAGATACTCCTGATCGTGGTTGAGGCGGGGGTCCTCCAGGGCGCGGCGCAGCTCTGCGTCGGCGTCGGCGAGCGCCCGGTCGAGTGCGGCCCGGCCCTCGTCCGGTGGTCCCTGACGGATCGTGAGCAGCGTCGGCTTCAGCGAGTTCTCGCCAGCCCGCTCTGCCTCGCCGAGGTAGTGGGCGGCGAGGCGCTCTCCGGCCGGGTCCGGCCGGTGCTGGGCGCGGATACGGTGGGCCTCGGCGAGGACGCTCGCCAGCTTGCCACGCTCCGCGCTGTCCGGCGGCAGAGCTTTGTAACGGCTGGTCAGCTCCTCAAGCAGCTCGGGCAGCCCGGTCGGATCGCCGCTGGCGCGCATCCGATCGAGTTCGAGACCGGCCCAGGACAGCGTGAGGTCGCTCGCGGAGCTCGACCCGTCCGGCCCTTCCGACGCATCCGGCGCGGAGCCGTCCCGCGCTGCGGCGGCCCGCAGCCCCCTGGCGATCGCCAAAGCGGCCTCGGCGTCCTGGTGGTTGCCGTCGGCAGCGGACTGGGCCAGGACCTCGGCCAGGGTGGAGCGGGCGGTGGTGGCCAGCGGGTTGTCCTCGGGGACCGAGCCGATCGAGTCCCGCAGCAGCGCGGCGGCCCGTTCCAGATGCCCCGGGTCGCCGCTGCGGTAGGCCAGCAGCCGGTCGAGGTTGGCGGCCAACGTCCGTTCGCGGAGTCCCAGTTCATCGGAGAAGTCCCGGGTCCAGTCGTCGAGGTGTGGTACCAGTCCCGGGTCCAGATTGAGGGCGACGGGCCACTGGACGCGGTCGACGCACTCCGGCTCCAACACGGCCGGGTCCAGCTCGTCGAAGTCCACACTGCCCGGCACCAGCATATCTGTCACCAGCAGCAGGTACGCGTGGAGCTTGGCGACGTGGGTCCGCTCCGGGGTGTTCGGCGGCAGCTCGGGCAGCGCCTGCCGGGCCAGTTCGGCGGCCCGGCGAACGCCCCGGACGCGGGCGGCGGGGGTGCCCGCGCTCGGTCCGACCGCGCGGACGAGTACGTCCAGCAGCTCGATACCGACCGGATCCAGCTGCAATTCGGTCAGCGTGCCCCCGATGTCCCGTCCCGGTTTGGAGCTGTACAGCTCCGTGGTCAGCCACACCAGCAGGCGGGTGAACCGCGCGGTGCTGAGGGAGGAGGCCAGGGACACCAGACCATGGACGGCTTCGGCGACCGGATCGGCGGGCGGTCGCGCCAGCGAGCGGTCGATCCGCTGCCGCACCGCAGCGGTTGTCTCGTGGAAGTCCGGGCTCATCGGGGCACACTCGAGGCGCTCGACGACCTTCCGGGCCTCCGTCAGATCCGCTCGCGGCGGTTCGGGTGCCACGGCCACGGCCCCGCCCAGCAGCAGGCCGACCAACACCGTCCGGGACTCGACCGCCGGCAGGTGGTCGACCGGCAGGGCGCGGTCGGCCCAGCGCAGGTAGCGCAGCGCCGTCTCACGTTCCCCGGGGTCCGCGTCGCCGTCGTGGCTGCAGCGCACTCCGAGCAGTGCTCCCAGTTGGGGTACGACGAACGCCCGGGCCGCATGGTCCGGCGGCAATAGCCCCTCGACGGATGTCAGCCGGTCGATCACCCGGCGCAGCGCGGCGGAGCGTAAAAGGCCGTCGATGTCGCCGTTCAGCAGATCCCGGGCCTCTCGGACGGCGGCGATAGCCTGCTCCACCAGCGCGTCCGGCGTGCCGTCGCCGGCCGGGTGTCCTCCCTTGTCGGTCATCGCGTCCCCCTCCGCCCTCGCGCGGCTGATGCGGCGTCCGTTCCCTTCCACCGGAGGCTGGCCCGGGAAGTGCCCTCGGAAGCATCCAGCGGTCGGCCGCCGCCGTGGTGACAGTCCTCTCGGTGCGTCGGCACCGCGAGAGCATTATCACGGCGTGATACTCCCCCGGACTACGTTCTGCCGCGCGTGGCTATCACGGCGTGATAGTTGGGAGCGCCTGGCTCGGACCCGAGGGAAGGCAGACGTGATTATCACGCCGTGATGGCTGAAGCCCACTGACTCTACC
This sequence comes from Streptomyces violaceusniger Tu 4113, assembly GCF_000147815.2. Taxonomy (NCBI): domain Bacteria; kingdom Bacillati; phylum Actinomycetota; class Actinomycetes; order Kitasatosporales; family Streptomycetaceae; genus Streptomyces; species Streptomyces violaceusniger. Next base: position 202,482 of record NC_015951.1, read on the forward strand.
TAGGTAACGTGTCAATGCTTGATTCGATCACGTTCGTTAGTAAGGTGTCAGGCATGGCTTCTCCCGCTTCCGCCGGCGACCGCGAGAAGGTCGTCTCCAAACTCCCCGGGTGGCTCCGCCAGGACCTCAAAGTCCGTGCAGCCCAACTGGGTACCGAGATCCAGACCGCAGTGACGCAAGGCATCACCTACTGGTGCGACCTCGCGTCGACCCCGCCCACCGTCGACACATCCGGCGCCGACTCGTTCTCCACCTGGCTTCCCCCAGGCCAGTGGGAGACCTTCAAGGACTCGGCATCCGATCGCAAGGTCTCGATCACCCAGGCCCTCGCCCAGGCCGTGCAGCTCTGGCTGCAGAAACATCCCGCGCCCACCGTGCAGCGACCAGAGATTCCCCGCCGCATCATCACCTGCAACCAGAAGGGCGGCGTCGGGAAGACGGCTGTCGCCGCAGGCACCGGCGAGGCGATGGCTGAAGACGCCAACACCCTGTACCCGGTGCGCATTTCCAAGCACTTCGCTGCCGCGCTGCTCAAGGACAGCGAAGGTGAATCCGGCGATAGCGGCTCTGACCCGCGGGCCATAGAGGACCGGCCCGGCCTCGGCCTGAGCGTTCTGCTTGTGGACTTCGACCCCCAGTGCCACCTCACCCAGCAACTCGGCCACACTCCGCTGCCCATGGACGGCGACAGCCTCACCAAGCACATGGCCGGCGAGCCCGCTGGCAAGCTCCGTGACCTGATCGTCCCCATCGAAGGCGACCAATTCGGCGACCGTCTGCACCTCCTGCCCAGCTGTAACGACGCCTTCCTCCTCGACGTCAAACTCGCCGGCGTCCGGGCACGCGAAGCCGCCCTCGAACGAGCCCTCGCACCGATCGAAGCCGATTTCGACGTCATCATCGTCGACTGCCCGCCCAGCCTCGGCCTGAGCATGGATGCCGCCGTTTACTACGGCCGCCGCCGCGACAACGAGCCTCCCGGCTCCTCCGGCGCCCTCGTTGTCGTCCAGGCAGAAGACAGCTCAGCCGACGCCTACACCCTCCTGACCACCCAGATCGAAGACCTCGGAACCGACCTCAGCCTGCACATCGACTACCTCGGCATCGTCGTCAACCACTACGACGCACGCCGCGGCTACATCGCCACCTCCTCCCTTGAAGCCTGGATGGACATAAGAGACCCCCGAGTTGTCGGCGTCATCGGCGACCTCAAGGAACAGAAAGAAGCAGTCCGCGTGAAACGCCCCCTCCTCGCCTACTCCCCCAAGTGCGATCAGGCGGTAGGCATGCGCGCCCTGGCACGGGAGATCTCATGAGCAGCAAGGCCTCGAAACTCGGAGCGAGCGCCTCCTTCGGCCAGGCCCGGCCCGTCAGCGCCCGGAGGGCCGCGATCAGCGCCGCCACCGGAGCACGCACCGAAGGCGTACCCGACCCCACAGAGCTGCCTGTCGGGCAGATTAGCCAGAACCCCGACAACCCCCGCGACCATCTGCGCGACCTTGAGGACATCACGCAGAGCATCAAGGAACTCGGCGTCATCAACGCCATCACCGTGGCCAGCATCGACGCCTACCTACAGGAACGCCCCGACCGCGCCGACGACCTGGACGAAGGCGCCAAGTACGTCGTCGTGGACGGCCACCGTCGCCTCGAAGGCTCGCGCCGCGCAGGCAAGGACACCATCAAGGTGATGGTCGACGACGCCCGCGTGGCAACCGATGAGACCCTCCTCGAGGCCGCGTTCGTCGCCAACTTCCACCGCGACGATATGACCGACCTCGAGCAAGCCCACGTCCTGGATTCGCTGGTCAAGCTCTACGGCAGCCAGACCAAAGCCTCGCAACGGCTCGGCCTCCCCCAGGCCACCATCTCCTCCAAGCTGTCACTGCTCAAGCTCTCCCCCGACCTGCAAGCCGAACTGGCCACCGGCGAGCGGCAAGTCGAACACGTCCGGAACCTTGGCAAGCTCAGCCCCGAAGAACAGCGGGCTGCGGCGGACACCCGAGCCGCAGAAGCCAAGCGGCGAGCAGAGCAGAAGCGAAACAGCCAGCAGGCGGCAACTCCATCCGCCCCCCTCAGCTCTGCTGCAAAGCAGAAGACTGACGACTATCACGCCGCGATAAGCCAGGACGCAGTCCAGACGACCACAGAGCCATCGCCAGAGGGAGCGACCACCCAGGCACCGGTCAAGGCGGCAACCGGGACAACTCCCGCCCCCGTGCCGGCGCAGCCCGCCGATCGGGGAAGGGACTCCACAGAGCGGCACGACGGGCAAGACGCTGTTCAGACGGTGCCATGGCGCGATGTACCTGCGGTCGCCAAGCTCATCCACGCCCGCATGACGGATGACGAACGTCGCGAGTTGGTCGCCCTGCTCCGCGCGTGAATCACTCGCCCAGCAAGGAAGCGGTGGCCGGCGTGGGGTACTTCGAGGCCGGTGGGACGGTCGTGCGGCGCGCCCTCCGCGTCCTCGAGGACACCGACACTGCACTGGTGACCGCCTGCCGCCCCGGCGCCGAAGCACGCTGGCCCTCCCTCTACACCAAGGCCCGTACAGACGGCGACCGCTCCGCGCGCATCGAGGCGTTCGACACGATGGCGACAGGGGAATGGGACCTGGAGGCTGGCCTGTGGCAGGACACCGAGCTGGTGTGCCGGGGGCGGTGGGTGTCTCGCGTGGAGTGAAGGGAGTCGGTGACGTGGTGCCGGGGGTGGCGCCTTTGGCCGGTGGTCGTTGGTACGTAGATGCGGTTGTTGACGGCGGAGTTGGCGACTGTCGGTGGATGGGGTGTGTGGGGCGTGGGCGGCTGGCTGTGGCGCAGCATTTGCACGGCCTGCATACAGGGGCACCGAGAGCGAAAGACGGTGCCCGCTGGACGGGCGCGACGTCGCGGCCGGCGCCCGCCCAGCGGGATGGGCTGTGAAGTTCCGGCGAACTATCCCGCCCCACGGGATCGAACCTTTTGGGCAGGCCAGAGCCGGTGTCCCCTGTGGGGATGCTGAGTATCGCGACGTGGGGGGCCAGCGCCCTCCGAGACGAAGCCCGAAAACACAGCCGCCGTTTCCGCGCTCTACAACGAGCAGGCTGGCCCCAGACCTAGGGTGGGGAGCAAGGTGCGGCCCGCATTGGGGGGAGCTAAGCCGTGAAGGAGAAGCAGTCCTTCAAGATGCAGCAGGCCCAGGACGATCGGGGCGTGCTGATTTCGGCCCGGCAGCTGAACGACGTGCCCAAGCCTACGTGGGCCAGCTCTGGTGCCCCCACTGCAAACACGAGGTCTATGCCGTGCCGGAGCATCCGAGCACCTCGAAGCTCGGCAAGCCGTACGTACTGTCCGCGCACTTCGCCTTAATGCCGGAGAAGAAACCCAAAGTCGAAATCGGCCAGGCGGGAACGAAGCGCCCGAAAGCGGAGCACTTCCGCGGCTGCCCGCTACGTGCGACCGAGACACTGGAGGAGATCGCCCGGCGCTCCCGAGGGCTCGCCGAGCTCGGTAACGGCCAGCTGCAGCTGCGCCTGGTCCTCACCGAGTCCACCGACACCAAGGCGGCGACGCTGCCCCTGCCGGGAGCACCGCTGAAGCCACCGCCGACAAACCCGGTGCGTCGTCAGGTCCGCAACCGGGAACCGGCGCTGGCTCCCGCGGTCACCAGCGCGGCGCGCATCGCGCAGCTCCTGGCCCTGTCAGCCTCGCCGCGCTCTACCAGCGACTGCAGGCGGGCCTCGTGAAACACCCCGTCGCCGTCGTCGGCCAGGTCGCCGCGGCCGGCACCAGCCGGGGCGGGCAGCCATGGCGCCGGATCGCCGCCAACCTGCCCACCGGCCTGCCAGGCCGCCTTGCCGTCGCTGACGTCTACCTGCGCAGCGATCACCCGGAACTCTTGGAACCGCTGACCGAGGGCACCAGCGTGCTCGCCCTGGCCGCCCCGGACGTCCCCTGGAAGCTGTTCGTCCCGAAGAGCGGCGGGCACCACCAGCTCGTGCTGTGGCCCCGGACGCACTGGCAGCTCGCCTACTGGATCGCCGATCCGGCCACCGGCCGTTCCACCGTGCCCAGGACTCCGCCCTCCGTCAAGTCCCCGCCGCGGACCCGCCCCGCGCGCCCGAAACCGGTACCGAGGCCGACCGTCAGGCCGCCGGAAAGGGGAACGTCCGCCTTGCAGGGGGAGGCTGCCGAGCCTGCTGGCCCGATGGCCCCGCCTGCCGCACCCGTGCCGCCGCCCGCTGATCCCCCGCAGCCGACGGGCAGTCCTTCGGAGCCGACTTTAGAGGCACTGTCCCCTGCGGCGCCGCCCGGTGAGACGACGTCCGGCCCTTCGCCGCTTCCGCCGGTACCACCCGTGCCGCCAGTACCACCCCTGCCGCCGACGATGCCGTCGGTACCGCTGCCGACCGCTCCCCGTCGGCCTCGCAAGGGTCTGTTCAAGCGCTGGCGCAACCGCTGAACCTCGCCGTCAACGAGCCCCACTGGACGGATGCCTCTTCTCGGACTCACGTCGCCCTGCACCCGGGCGGCCTGGTCGTCGCCGTCCTCAACGCTTCCGTCGGCCTGACCTGATACTCGGGGCTTGAAGGCGTCCTGCCCCGGGGGAATTCGTTGGCGGCAGAGCGGAGGGCTCGCCCCCAAAATCTTGGGGGCGAGCCCTCCGCAAGGAGTACCGGCACTGAATTGTGGCCTACAGGTACTTACCGCTGACGCCGACGGCACCGAGCCCCGTCGGGCAGTTGGCTATGGCGTGTTCATAGCCTGTCGAGGTGCGCTTGATCGTTCCGTCACCGCATGCAACGGTGACCTGGACGTCCCTGCCGCTGTTGTTGCAGTACAGCAGGCCCCGGCCGTGACCGTACTTGTAGTCGGTCCACATGCTGCAACCCGGAGGGGCGGCCGCGGCGATGGAAGCCGCAGGGGAAACCGGCGTTGAGGATACGGACGCTGCCTGTGCGGGCACGGCCATGGCGCCGAAGGCGACCGCAGTGCCGAGCGCGGCGGTGGTGAAGGCATGACGAAGCCGCATAAGAATCCTTCCGGTTGGATTGGCGCCCCTCCGGCTTTTGGCCAGGAGCGGCTGGTGAGGCAGAGCCGGTCGTCAGTCGGTCGGCTGAGTGGTTCAAGGCTGATGCGTTGTGTGTCTCGCTGACCGTGGTGACGGTTCGGCTCGCCAGGACCAAAGACTGCTGACCGCTGACGGGCTATGGCAACGGCCAGCGCTTGTCCCGGACAGGTGGTGGCCGTCCGGGCTGGTCAGCGCGTTTGTCCGACCTGTCCCGGACAGCCGAGAGCTTGTAGGCCGTGTCGAGAGGTGCTGAAGCCGGAATTCGGGAACAGCGTCAGCGTGCCGGGGCGATGGTGCGGGGGAGCAGGTTCCGGAGCAGCTCGGCGGTTTCGGCTTCCATGTCGACGCCTCCGCCGAGCTGTTCGTTGATGTGGGCGAGATGCGCGGCGGCTGTGCGTAAGGCATCGATGTCGCCGGCGGTGCGGTGAGCGGGGTAGCGCGGTGCAGCAGTCCCGAACGCTACCTGCCCCGCCGCGCCACCTGGATCGGCTACCGCGTCGCGCTTGTGGACGAGCGGGTCGCCGCCCAGTACGGCGTATCCCTGGCCAGGGTTTGGCCACGTCTCTGGCAACTCCGCGATGACCGAAGCCCCAAGGTCGTCTCCGCTGCCTGGGACGACTACGCCGCCGCCACCGTCCGCGTAGCCTGGGCCCTGCCCTACCTGGTCGTCTCCCTCTTCTGGTGGCCGGCCGCCCCACTAGATGATCTATTCCAAGGGGTTTAGTGGTCGTAGGCGGTCAGTGCCCGCATGACCGGCTGGCCGGTGTGGTCGTTGTGCCAGATCGCGGCGGTGAGTGCGAGGATGCGCTGCAGGACACGGACGGCCACGCCTGCGGGTGTGCGGCCGCGGTGGCGTTCGAGATCGAGTTGTCCCTTGAAGGTCTCGTTGATCGACTCGATGACCTGCCGCAGCGGCTTGAACAGCTGTGATCCGGCGCGCTCGGCCTCGCCCTTGCGGGCGCAGCCGCATATCCAGCTCCGCCAGCTGCCGCTCGAACTCCCGGCCGAAGTAGTTCTTGTCGCCGATCAGTATCTGGCTGGGCCGCTCGCCGATGAGGTGCGGCTCGACGGCGAGCAGGTCCAGCAGGGTCTCGCGCTCGTCGGCCTTGGCCCCGGTCAGCGCGAACGCGACGGGCAGGCCCTGCAGGGTGCACACCAGGTGCAACCGCAGACCCCAGAAGAACCGCGAGTGGCTGGCACAGTAGCCGTACTCGGCCCATCCGGCCAGGTCGGATCGTTTGACCGTCTCGCGGGACCGCCCGCACTCGACCGGAGTGGAGTCCACCACCCACACGTCGTCGGTCCACAGCGTCGTGTCCGACGCCAGTGCGCGGGTGACGCGCCGGACGAGCTCGGCGGCCTTGCGCAGCCGCTTGTTGTAGCCGGGCTGCTTGGGCAGGTAGGGGAAAAGGTGCCGCAAGTGGGTGTGGGCGTGCCGAAGCCACCGGGCCTCGGAGGTGAAGCCGAGCATCGCCTGCATCATCGCCAAGGTCACCAGCTCGGCGTCGCTGAGCCGCGGCGCGATACCCACGGCCGGCCGCCACGGACTGAACTGCGGCGAACCCTTCAGAAGGTCGTCGGTCTTCACATAGAGTGCGGTCGCGAGGGAGTCCAGCTCTGTCTTCACACACCGACGTTGGACTCCTTCATCACATCCAGGGGCCCCTTCCCACACATTCGAGCCCATGCGACACCGGACAGAGCACTCACGCCGGCAGCCCGGCGGCGACAGCCCGCTCCCAGAGCTGGCACGATGTCCGGCATGGGCCGACCGGAGACGTTGAAGGACAACCTCGCCGCCCGCCGTCAATACGCGACTCTCCAGCGGGAGTCCTTCGACAGCGCGGATCTCGTGTCGGTGCGCTTGCAGCAGTTGTGGTTCACACGGTGCACATTTCGGGAGACCGACCTCCGCCAAGCCACCCTCGACGGCTGCCACTTCAAGTTGTGCGATCTCCGCGGAGCCAATCTGAGCGGCGCCTCCATGAGGGGCGTCACGCTGGCGGGCTGCGACCTGACCGGCGCCGACCTCCGGGCAGCGGACCTGACCGGTGCCCGTTTCGGCCGGGTCCTCACCGGTACCCCGCCTCATGGGCTCACCGACGCCACCGACGTCAGGCTGGCCAACGCTATTCTCCGCGATCTTCAGCTCGACCAGGTCATTGGCTGGCCCATCACCGGGTAGTCGGCCGATGCCCGAGGCGCACAGACGCTTCGATCTACCAGACGACCCCTTGGGATCGATCATCTAGCCATCGCCCTGGTGTTTCTCGGCTGATCCCAGGGGCGCCGCGGTGCCGACGACTTCTGCGTCAGCTGCGAAGCCGCCTTCGATATCCAACTCGGCGCCTGGCACACATCGTGGGCGTACCGCTGCCCCATCAGCGCGTGACCACGGCCGAAGGTCGGCAGATCGACGGCATCCTCGCAAAAGGCGCCTACCTGCCCCGGATGGACGATGGCCCCCGGCACCCTGACTACGTCGCAGACGACAGGCGACCGGGTAAAGCTGTCCCCTGAGCGAGGGCGATGTCGACGTGGGCACGCGCGCTCCGCCCGTCGGCGCTGCCGCCGGTGCCACCGCATGAGGCTCCCGCCGGCAGCGCAAGGAACTGTTCAAGCGGTGGCGCCGTCGCTGATTGACTGTTGGCGCACCTGTCCGAGCTGGGAAACACCAACGGCTCGTTGGCCGGTGCGATGGCTGCTCAGTCCCGGTCGAGCGCCCTACACGACTATGCGATAGACAAGCCGTCATCCATGGTGCAAGTCGGGTCGGAGAGGATGGAAATGTCACGGAGCTGGAGAATCACGGTGGTGGCGTTAGCCGTGGTGGGAGTCGCCTCCACACCTGTGGTGTGGCTGTTGGACGGACCCGATGCGGGACAGATGGCCGGGGCCTGTATCCAAGGGGCTGTTGGCATCGCCGCGCTGGTGTGGGCGCTCTTCCAGCCCGCGCCCGGCAGCGCGCCGGCGGTGGCGATCCGTACAGGGCGAGCCCGAACGGAGAGCGGAGGGCGGGCAGTGTCCGGGATCAGACGGCGCAGAAGGGACGCCCCGGCCACGGTGCGGGACAGCGGGAATGCCACCGCCACCGGGCAGGGCAGCAGCGCGATCAGCGGCATCGAGGAGATCTGAGGGCCCGGTGATACCAAGGTGGCGGGGACGGACACGGGAGCAGGGGGCACCGGACATGCGAAGGCGGGGCAAGAAGAGCGAAACTGCCCTTAGCGGCCAGGATGACCCAGGGAATGCGGCGACTGGCGATGCGCAAACCTCCTCCAGGGATGCGTCGGGCATCGGTAGCCCGGGGTCTGGGGTGTGGTTGTCGGGGACCGGGGACGCGACCGCCATGGAGGGTGGGCTGGCCGTCAGTGGCCACGTCGGCGCACTGCAGGTAGAGAACTTCAGTGTGGTGAGCGGCCCGCGGGAGCCGGCCGCATGGCCGCATCAGGTAGGCACTGTGCCGCCCCAGGCCCGGTCCTTCCAGCACCGAGGCGAGGCCGAGCTGCTGCGGGCGATGATCGGGCACGGTATCGCCGCTACGCACCAGCCCAGTGATGTCTCCAGCACTCGAGGCGGGGTGCTGACCGGTATGGGCGGGGTGGGTAAGACCCAGCTTGCCGCCGCCTACGCCCGCAGTGCCTGGCAGAAAGACGGCCTTGATGTCCTGGTGTGGATCAACGCCAGTACTCGCTCTGCGGTGATCTCGGGCTATGCCCAGGCCGGGGTGGAGCTGTGCCGGGCCGACCCTGCCGACCCTGAACAGGCCGCCTGTACCTTCCTGGCCTGGCTGGCCCCGAAGGCAGGGCCCCGGCCGTGCCGCTGGCTCGTGGTGTTGGACGATCTCGCAGACCCTGACGATGTGCGCGGCCTGTGGCCGCCGTCCAGCCCGACTGGGCGATTGCTGGTCACCACACGCCGCTGCGATGCCGCGGTGGCCGGCACAGACCGCCGCATGATCGAAGTCGGGCTGTTCACCCAGGCCGAAGCCCTGGCCTACTTGACCGCCTCCCTGGCGGCCCACACGCGTACGGAGCCTGACCCCAACCTGGTCGCGCTGGCTGCTGACCTGGGATGCCTGCCGCTGGCCTTGTCACAAGCCGCCGCCTACCTCATCGACGCCGGCATCAGCACCTCCGACTACCGCGAACTACTGGCCGACCGTACGGCCACACTCGCCGACGCCACCCCCGACCGCCTCCCCGACGACCAGCCTCTGCCCCTGCACGCCGCCTGGTCGCTGTCCCTGGACCGCGCCGACGCACTGCGCCCGGCTGGTCTGGCCCGCCCCATGCTCGAGCTCGCCTCCATGCTGGACCCCAGCGGTGTTCCTGACGTCGTTCTCACCAGCCCGCCAGCCTTGGCCCACCTCGGCAGCCACCGCACTCGCACTACCGCCGCACCCGAGCAGCCCCTGCTGCGGCAGCGGCTCACACGGCGCTCTCCGGCACAGGTCACCGCCAACGAAGCAGTCGGTGCATTGCGGGCGCTGCACCGCCTCAGCCTTCTGCAACACACTCCCGGCACCCCGCACCAAGCCGTCCGCGTCCACAAACTCATCCAGCGCGCCACCCGCGACAGCCTCACCGACGACCGGCACTACGACCTCGCGCGCACCGCGGCCGACGCCCTACTCGCCGCCTGGCCCGACCCCGAACGCGATACCACTTTCGCCCAGAGCCTCCGAGACAACACCACAGCGCTCACCATCTGCGCCGAGCACGAGTTGTATCAGCCTGCCCCCCATAGGGTGCTTTACCGCGCCGGACGGAGTCTCAGCGCAGCGGGGCAGGCCATCGCCGCCCGCAACTACTTCCAGCGCCTCACTGATACCACCACCCACCACATGGGTCCTGACCACCTTGACACCCTGCTCGCCCGTCGCGGTCTTGCAACCGCGCAGGGGGAGACGGGGGATGCGGCGGGGGCGGCCGCTGCGTTCCATGAGTTGCTAACCGACGCTGTACGCGGGCAGGGCGCGGATCACTTCTCCACCCTGTCGATCCGCAACGACATCGCCTACTGGCGGGGGAAGGCGGGAGATGCGGCGGCAGCGGCCGCTGTGCTTGCCGAGTTGCAGGACGACATGGTTCAGGCGCTGGGTCCGGAGGACCCCGAGACCCTGACGGTGCGCCACAACCTGGCCAGCGCGCGCAGGGCCGCGGGAGATCTGGAGGAGGCGGTCGCTGAGTTCTTTGAGGTGCTGGTTGACCGGCTGCGGATGCTGGGCGCGGATCACCCTGCCACCATGGCGGCACGCAACAACCTGGCCAGCGCGCGAGGGGAGACGGGGGATGTGGAGGGTGCGGTCGCTGAGTTTTCCAAGTTGCTGGTCGCCCAGCTGCGGGTGCTGGGCCCGGATCACCCTGAGACCCTGATGACGCGCAACAACCTCGCCTCCTGGCGGGGGGAGGCGGGGGATGTGGAGGGTGCGGTCGCTGAGTTTTCCAAGTTGCTGGTCGACCGACGGCGGGTGCTGGGCCCGGATCACCCTGAGACCCTGATGACGCGCAACAACCTCGCCTACTGGCGGGGGGAGGCGGGGGATGTGGAGGGTGCGGCCGCTGCGCTTACCGAGTTGCTGGCCGACATGGTTCGGGTACTGGGCCGCAAACACCCCGGCACCATGACGACGCGCAACAACCTCGCCTGCAAGCGGGGGCAGACGGGGGATGCCGAGGGGGCAGTCGCTGCGCTTACTGAGCTGCTGGCCGACAGGGCTCAAGTGCTGGGCTACACCCACCCTGACACCCTGATAACTCTCAGCAACCTTGTCTACTGGCGGGGGCAGGCGGGGATGTGGGCCCCCGGTGCTTGAGGGACCGGCCGGTAAGCGACCGGTAGGTTTGGCCGGGCGATGTGCGTGATCAGCTCAGGGGAGAAGGGGCGTGGAGGGGATAAGGGGACCGGCGCAGCCAGAGCCGACCCGCGGCACGGTCGAGGGAACGCGGTTCCGCCACCGCGGCCGCCGGTGCCGCCGCCCGCTGTCCCCGGCCCGCCGCCGCTTCCGCCGGTGCCACCCGTGCCGCCAATACCATCCGTGCCGCCGGCGACCGCCGGTACCACCGCAGACCGCTCCCCGTCGCCCTCGCAAGGGACCGTTCAAACGGTGGCGTAACCGCTGAGCCCAGCCGTCAGCAGGGCCCACTCGGCGAATACCTCATTTTCAGCGTGCCCGGACGACGGTCCGCGGCAGCAGGTTCCGCAGCAGCTCGGCGGTCTCGGCGTCCATATCGACCCCCCCGCCGAGCTGCTCATTGACGCGAGCAAGATGCGCCGCGGCTTTGCGTAGGGCGTCGATGTCGCAGGCGGCGTGGTGGGCGAGGAAGAGAGCGCGGTGCAGCAGTTCGTTCTCCTCGGCGGCCAGCAGACCCTGGCGTGCGGCCCACAGGGCGCCGGGGACGTCGTTGGCTTCGCGGCGGCGGGTGGACAACTCGTAGGCGACGTCCACGATCGCACTGACCATTTCCTGGATGGCGGGCTCGGCCCAGGCGTACCGCTGGGGGTCGATGGCGGTGAAGGGGCGGCCACGGACCAGGGCGAGGGCTTGGCACAGGGCGAGGTCGCCGTCCTCGGTGGTGTTGTGCAGTCCCTTGCGGGCGTGCTGCTGGAACTGGGTCCAGTCGCAGGTGACGTGCGGGCCGAGGCGGTAGCGGTGGTCGCCGGTGTCCTGGACGCGGGGGAAGTGGGCTTTGCCGTCGTCGTCGGTGCTGAGCCAGGAGCGCAGTCGGGAGATGACGGAGTTGCGCATGGTCTTGTTGACGATCTGCCCGGGCCAGAGGGCTTCGTCGATGGCGTGGTGGTCGACGCCGGGGTTGAGGGCTAGGAAGGCGGCGAGTTCGGTGCCGGTGCGCCTGCGGTTGGAGTCGACCCGGCCGGTGGCGCCCTCGATGGAGATTGGGCCGAGCAGCTGCACGGCCGGCCCGGTGGCCGTGCCGGGTTCGGGGGTGGTGGCTTCGGGCTCGGGCGCGGGAATGGTGGCGTGGACGGCTGGAGCTGGGGTGGCGCAGGGCTGGGGGGCGATGATGCGCGGGATGCCGGCCGGGTCGGGCGCCGGTGTGGGCTTGGCTGTTCGGCCGTCATCGGGGTCGTCGTCTTCGGCCAGGACGTCGGCGAGTGAGAGTCCTGCCGGTTCCGGCTCCTGACTTTCGGTCTCCCGGGGCGCCGGTACGGGGCTCTCGCCTGTCGCGGCTTCGTTCGGCGGCTCCTTGTCGAGGTTGTCCTGCTCGAGCTCGGCGTACTCGGCGGGCATGCCGCCCAGGTCTTCGTTGTCAGCCGTGCGGGTCCAGGCGGGTGCTGGGACGTCGGTGTCGCTGCCGGCGATGGTCAGCAGTTCGATGGCGTCGGCGAAGTGCTCATCGCTCAGGCCCTGGAGATGGACGGAGAGACCGGAGCCGGGCAGCACGATCGTCTCGTCCGGGCCCTGGCAGGTCAGCGTCCATGTGTCGGCGGGCAGCGGGGTCCCGGCGGGGGCCGCGGTGATGACGGCGCCAGCTGTACGGGGGCGCATGGTCAGGGCGTTGAAGAGAGCCGCGACAGCCGTCTCATCGGCGTCCTCGGGCAGAGCCTGGGCGAGGATGATGTGCGAGGTCCACGAGCCGCCGGCATCGTCGCGCAGCCGGGCATCACCCAGGCTGTGCGCTCCGAGGGCGGCCAGGGCGCGCCGCTGATCGGCCGTGTGTGCGGCGAGGTGGGCTGTGGCGTCGGCCAGATCGTCGGTGCGGGCGACGCGTTCGGGGGCGGCGGCGTCCAGACCGGGCACGGTGGTGCCGAGGGCGGTGACTTCGAGATGGCCCGGCAGGCTGGTGGTGGCGAGCTCCACGGCGATGGCCTGCAGGACGTGGCGGGCGAGGTGTTCGTCGCCAGCCAGGTTCAGGACGCCGACGTGCTCCAGGTCGACCAGCACCAGGCGGCCCTGGGGGTCCCAGCCGAGCGTGACCAGCGCCGGATACGGGGCGTCGGCGGCCTGGAGGTCTTCCGGTGAGGCAAGGCCGGAACTGCTGGCCGTGCAGGTCCACACGTCCTGACGGTCGGCCGTGGTGGTGAAGGGCGCGCAGGGGGCGGTCTCTTCGGCGAGGTGGAGCTCGATGCGGGTCTCGTGGAGGACGACTGCCGTCAGGACAGGCAGGTCGCGGCTCTGGGCGGCGAGGCGGAGAGCGAGGGTGCGCAGCGCGGTGTCCAGCAGGTCGAAGCCGGTCGGGTGCTGCACGGCGCGCAGGCTCTGTTCGGTCGAGGCGGCGCTGCCTTGCGGCATGGGGATCCGGCGGCCTGGCCGGCGGCGGCGTTGCTGCAGGACTCGACGGGTGGCCAGGGTGCTGACCAGTGCGGCGGCGAGGATGCCGGCTCCGGCCCACACGGCAGCCGGGGCGAGAGTCTGCTGGCTCTCCTCCGACGACTGGTGAGCCTCGGCTTGGTCCGGGCTGGTGTCCTGCGCGGTGGGGGAGGGGGCGGGGGTGGCATCGCGGGTGCGGCTGGGGGCGGGGGAGGGCTCGGCCGTATGGCTCGGTGACGGCGCTGGAGCGGTGGTGGCCGGGGGCGCTTCCTGCTGTCCTCCGTCCTGGCCCTCGTGGTGGTCCTGGTCGGGGGGAGTGGCGTCTTGCTTCCGCTCGCCGCGCGGCGGAGTCTTCCCGGTGTCGGGCGGGTCGGCCGGGCCCTTGCGCGGCGTGTGTGCCTGGGGCAGGTCGAGTTGCTGGCCGGGGTAGATCAGGTCCGGGTCGGTGAGCTGGTCTTGGTTGGCCTTGTAGAGGGCGGGCCATTCGGCCGGATCGCCGTGCTGGCCGGCGATGGACCAGAGGCTGTCGCCGTCGTGGACCGTCACACTCGGCGGCCGCTCCGCATCGTTTTCGGAGTCGTCCGGGGCACCGGCGTGGGCACTCTCATCCGCGGAACTGCGGGCGGCCTCACCCGTGTGCGCCTGAGTCTCGGGGCTGGGGGTCTCCTCGGGGGCCGTGGTGGTCGACCGGGTAGCGTCCGGTGCCGGGCTGCTGGCGGGTTCGGCCTGCCGGGCGTCGGCGGGAAGTTTGAGGACCATACCGGGGTGCAGCTTGGCGTCACCGGAGGCGAGTTCGGGGAACTCCGGGTTCAGGGCGGCGATGTCCTTCCACCGTGGCCCGCTGCCCAGGTATTCCTCGGCCAGGTCCCACAGTTCCTCACGTGGAGAGGTGACGGTGTGCCGGGGCCAGTCCGTCTCCCCGCCCGGGGACGCCGGTGAGGTGCTGGCGGTGGAGCTCGGGGTGGTGCCCGCGGCGGTCTGCGTGGCGGTCGCGGCGTGGGCGGGGGCCGTGGCCGCCGAGGCAGCGGTCGGGGCGAGCAGCACGATCCCACTGATCAGCAAGCCTGCGAGGGACTGCAGGCCGCCGAGTCCCTTGATACGCGGGGCGGAGCGCCGCCGCAGCACGGCGGTTGCTTCCACCAGGACGGAGAGGGTGAAGGCGGCCCACCCGATCCATCCGAGGCAGGTGAGCACCACCAGGAAGAGGCTGTCGTCGTCGGGACGCATGAGCATGTCCAGTCCGCCGGACAGCTCGGTCGGCTGGTGTCCGACGATCAGCAGCAGGTACGGGACGCCTGCGATCAGTGCGGCCAGGACGGCGAGGCCGATGAGGGCGCGCAGCAGGACGCCGATGCCGCGCAGGGGTCCGGGGGAGCGGTGGGCCATGTGTCAGTCTCCGGCCTGGGTTTGCAGATGGGCTGTCGCGGTGCCGCTCACGCTGATCGTTGACTTGCCCACCAGGGAGGCGAAGGAGGTCTGGTAGGTGTCGTGGACGGTCACGGTGAGGGTCTGCCCGTCGTCGGTGATCTCCACGTCTCCCTGGACGTCGGCGGCGGCGAGGTAGTCCTCGGCAGCCGCTGCGGCGGCGTCAGGGTCGACGGTGATGGCGGTGCCCTCGATGGCCTGGGCGGGATCGATCTGTTGTCCGGCGGAGCGGGCTGCTTCCTGGGCGAGGGAGGTGGCCCGGTTGCCGGCGTTCAGCGCGCCGCTGCCGTCGACGAGCAGTCCCATGACCATGAAGATCGCCACCGTGGCGAGCGCGAAGAACAGCGACATGGAGCCGCGCTCTCGGTGTTGGCCGAGGGCGGCGTGGAGACGGCGCTGGGCGATACTGCGGCAGCTCATTGACGGCCCCGGTAGGTGTCGATGGGGCTGGTCCAGGAGGCGGTGAGCGTCTTGGACCCCGGTAGGCCCGGCAGTCCGATGTCGGAGAGATTCGCGGTGCAGGAGATCGTCGCTGTGACGGAGGCTTCCTCGCCCACATCGAGGGCGTAGCCGGAGGTATCCACCGTGACGCTGGACGTCTGGCAGGTCACGCCGTCGCCGTCCAGGCTGTGGGTGGCCGCCGACTGTGCCTCGGCCTGGGCCGTACCGGCGTCGCGTTCCAGCGAGGCGGCGCGGGCGGCCGCGCGGGCCGCGCTGTCCACCGCTCCGTCGGCATCGGCAATGCGGCCGAAGGCAATCATCAGGCCGAGGATGCCGATGAGGACGGGGGCCAGGACCGCGGTCTCCACCGCGTAGCTGCCGCGATCGCGGCGCAGTGCGTCCCCTAGCCGGCGGGCGCGGGAGGGGGTCATGGGTTGGTCCACCGTTCGATCGGGGCCTCGGCGGACTGTGTGAGGTCGAGCTCCAGGCCCGGGACGAGCGTGGCGACGCTGCCGGTGACCGTGATGCGGACTTTCTCCCCGCTGCTGCCTGTGGAGGAGACCTGCGCGCCGCGTACGGAGTTGCCGTACTTGGACAGGAACTGCTGGGCCTGGGTGACGGCGTCGCCCTCGTCCGCGCCGAGCTGTCGTCCCGCTTCGACGCCCTGCCGGGCGGCCGACTGGGCGACCTTGCGCGCGTGGTAGTAGAAGCCCACCTGGATGGCGGTGAGTGCCAGCACCAGCACGACCGGGACCAGGACCGCGAGCTCTACGGTGGCCGCTCCGCGATCGCCCCGCAGACAGGCGGCAGCGGCGCTCCGCCGGGTCCGCTTCGGCTTCCGCGTGTTCACGCTGCTCCCCCTTCTCTTCTGTCTGTGCTGGCCGGTTTTCATCCGCTGTTGATGATGCCGATCTTCTCCAGGAGCTTGCCGCGGATGGCGACGACCAGCAGGCCGGCGCCGAGGAGCAGGGCGCCGGCGATGACGGCGAGTTCGGTGCTGGACTGCCCGGCGTCGTGGGCCGTCTTCATCTGCGTGAACCGGCAGCGGATCCACTGGGTCAGGGTGGGGATGTCCATGAGTGCTTCTTTCTTCTGCTGTGTGTCAGCTGGAGAGGATGGTGCTGGTGACCGGGATCATCACGAAGGTGAGCATGAGGATGACGCCGAACGTGACGGGCAGCACCATCGAGGCTGAGGCGGCGTTCGCTTCGGCTTTGGAGTCCGAGAGGAGTGCGATCCGCAGCTGGCGGGCCTGGGCCTGCAAGGTGGCGTAGACGGCGGCGCCGTCACCGGCCAGCGCGAGCGTGTCAGCGGGGCGGGTCAGCTCGGGGATGTCGAGTTCTTCGCCGAGCTGCTTGAGCGCGTCCCAGGGTGTGACGCCGGACAGCTCGGCCTGGCTGAAGACCTGGCGCATCCGCGCGAAGATCCAGCCGTCGCCGACTTCGGCGGTCTGGGTGAGGGCTTGGGCGGCGCCGGAGTTGGCGATCCGGGCCAGAGCGACGCGCTCGAGGTAGGAGGCGGCGGCATGCCGGACGATCAGGCGGGCTGCGGCCGCGGCGCGCTTGACGTCCCGGCCGGGAGCCAGCCAGAACAGGACGCCCAGTGCGAGGGAGCACACTGCGGGCAGCGTGAACGGCAGGGGAGTGCCGGCCACCACGAGCAGGGCCTGGAGCAGCTGCGGGGCCAGAAGCCCGTACAGCGTGAACAGCACCCGTTTGCCCAGGTGCTCGGCTGGCGAGATCCGCAGCAGGCTCAGGTCCTTCGTCGGCAGGCTGATGCGGACGCCGAACTCCCCCAGCAGCCGGGTGCCGAGACGCTCGGGCAGTGTCCGGGGGCCCGCGGGAGCGGCTGTGGGGAGCGCGGCGGTGGTGTGACGGGCGTCCAGGCGGTCCAGAACACTGGCGAGGTCCGGCTTGGCCGGCCAGGCGGCCCGTACGGCCAGGCCGATCAGGGCACCGGCCGCGGCCGCGGGCAGGACGGCTTCCATCGGGATCATCGCGCCCCTCCCATCGTGGTGGTGTGCGAGGCGGGCAACGGGTCGAGGAGCCGCGGGTCGGGCTTGGTGCGGGCGATCCGGCGCAGCCACGACAGCGTCCATGCGAACGCGCCGCCGAGTGCGGCCAGCACGATCTGTCCCAGGGGTGAGGCGTACCAGCCGGACCATGCCTGGTTGAGCATGCAGCCGATCACGACGACGCAGATGACCACGGAGACCTGGCGGGATGCCTTGCGGACTTTGGCGCGGTCGGCCTCGACGTCGCGTGCGTCGGCGGCCTGCTGATGGATGGTGATGGCCAGGGCCTCGAGGGCGTCGGCCAGTCCCGGGCCCTTGTAGACGGCGTGGGACTGGAAGAGCAGCACCACATGGTCCGAGACGCCATCGGCGAGTTCGTCCGCGAACAGCGCGAAAGCCGCATGTGCGTCCATGCCGGCCCGTAGCCGCTCGGCGAGGGCTTGGACATTGGCTGCGATCGGGGCGGGGGCGGCCTTGGCGGAGGCACGGATCGTCTGGGTCAGCGAGATGCCCGCGGTGTGCACGCCGGCCAGGTGGTTGAGCCACTGGCCCAGGGCTTCGAGGCGCTCGATGCGGGCCTGGGCGGCGCTGCCCGGGTATAGAACGTAGGGCAGGCCCAGCACCGCGGCGCCGGCGAACAGGCCGTGGACGGGCCAGCCGGTGTACGCCCACACCAGCAAGGTGACGGTGCCGGCGGTGGTCACCAGGTAGCGCCGGCGGTGCCGCCATTGCTCGGGCAGCTCTGCCTTGGCCCGCTGTATACGGGCGGCCAGCCGGGACGGTGGTTTGATCGGGTCCGGTATGCGGCCGCGGATCTCGCGCACGGCCGTCACGATCGCCAGGACGGCCAGGACAGAGCAGCAGGCCGCGAGAAAAGCGAGCTGAGGTGTGGTCATCGCGGTCTCACCGTCTGCAGGGGGGCACCCCAGGCGCCGTGCGGGTTGTCGGTCAGCCAGCGCCGGTCGAACAGGCCGGTGAGCTCGAGGTCGTCGATGAAGCCCGGCATGTTCTGGTAGACCGCCCGCGGCTCGCCGCGGGCGGGGGCGAAGAGCTCGGTGGTCGTTGGCCGCCCGCGTTCGCCGACGACGTCGTGGACCTCGTAGATGTGGGAGACGAACCGGTGTTTCCTGCCGCCGAGCGCGGTCTCGTCTCGGTAGGTGAGGTAGACGATGACGTCGATGGAGGAGGCGATGAGGTGGTGAGCGGCCTCGGTGGCCATGCCGGCCTCGGTGCACAGCTGGACCAGGCGGCTGATGATGGCGTGCGGCCGGCGGACGTGCATGGTGCACATGGATCCGGAGCCACCGGAGGTCATGGCCTGCAGCATCGGCACGATTTCGGTCGATCGGACCTCGCCGACGATGACGCGGGTGGCGTTGTAGCGCAGGGAGGTGGCGAACATGTCGGAGATGGTGATCTCGCCCGCGAGCCGGTTGTCGCCGGTGCGTTCGCCGTTGGACTGACGGGCCTCGAAAGCGAAGGTGACCGGGCCCGGTTTGGCGCCGGGTTCATCCAGGTAGAGCTCGCGGTCGGATTCGAGGGTGACCAGGCGCTCTTCGGCCGGGATTTCACGGCCCAGTGCGCGCAGCAGGCTGGTCTTGCCCGCCCCCATGTCGCCGACGACCAGTAGGTTCATGCGGGCGTGAACGCACGCGATGAGGAACCGCTCCAGCAGCGGGTTCAAGGATCCCCACTGGATGAGTTCGCTGATGCCGTGCTGGCGGATGCGGTGCTTGCGGATGACCACCGAGGGGCGTGTGGTCAGCAACGAGGCGGTGACCCGGGAGCCGTCGGGCATACGGAAGCCCACCATCGGGCTGGACTGGTTCAGCCCGCGCTCGCCGTTGCCGGACAGGGCGGCCATGCGGTTGACCCAGGCGATGAGTTCGTCGTGGGAGTCGGCGACACGGTCGATGGTCCGGCGTGGCCGGTCGAAATACTCCACCGCTGCCTTCGTGCCGTCGACCATGACGTCTTCGACGCCGTCTTCGTCCAGGAGGGCCTGGAGGCGGCCGCCGCGGTACATGGCGTTGAAGACCGCGGCTCCGATCGCCGTCTCTTCGGCCGCGGTCAGCGGGGTATTGCCCTGTGCGTACTTGGCGGCCCAGTCGGCGACCGCGGACGTGGTGAGCGAGCGGGCCAGGGCGCGCCGGTCGGCCTCTTCCAGGATCCGGTCAGGGTCGCGTTTGCTGAGTTCGGCGGAGACATCGGCCTGCAGAGCTTCGATGACTTCCCAGCCCACCGGCAGCTCGCCGGGCAGGCCGGCCAGGCGCGGCACCGCGGCCGGGCTCGCCGATGGGCCGGACGCGGGCGGGGCCGTGGTGGGGGCCGGTGTCTCGGGCGGCCGGCGCTGGCCGAGACGGCCGGTCAGCAGGCTGGTGAGTGCTTCGCGGCCCAACGGCGCGGGATGGCCGCCTGTGTCGGGGTGCTGGTGTGTGTCAGCCACGCGGCCCTCCCCGGGCTGTTTCGGTCAGCCGCTGCAGGACGCCGGCGAGCTGCGGGTTGGCGGGCCGGACCGGGTACTGCTGCTGGATACGGCGACGCGATGAGGCGGCTTCGAGCTGCTCGGCGGCGGTGCGGGCGTGACGCAGCAGGGGGCTGCGTCCGTAGCCGCGCGGCGGGCGGCCGCCGCCGGTGAGGTAGGCGGCCGTCTCGGGGTCCCAGGGGAGGGCCGCGAGGACCGGGGTCTTCAAGGCTTCGGCGACCTGGTGGGCACGGTACGGGCCGTCCTCGATGAGCAGGAGGCCAAGGGCATCGGCACCGGCACCGCGCTCATCCAGTTCGGTACGCAGCGGTTCGATGACGTGACGCGCCAGGGTGAGGGACTGCTCGGTGCCGCGGACGGTGAGCAAAACAAGGTCGGCCTGCTGGACCAGCGGGGCCGGGGTGAGGACGGCGTGCAGGCGACCGGACTCGAAGGCGAGGCGACCGGTGTCGATGAAGACGTCGTGGCCGGCATCGGCGGCCAGGACGTGCATCACTTCCGACAGCGCGGGCCACGTGCGGCTGAGCGATGCGGCCTGGGTGGGGTCGGTCAGCCCGGGCAGCAGCTTGCGGTGACCGGCCTCGTCCATCGGCCATAGATGGCTGGCGAAGGCGTTGGCGAGCGCTTCGGTACCGATGCGTTCGGCAGCGGCGAGGTGATAGAGGCCGTACCCGGCGGTGACGCTGCTCTTCAGGAAGCCGGCCCGGATGGTGCCACCGGCGGGGTCGCACTCGGCCAGCAGCGACGCGCGCTGGGAGGCGAGGGTCAGCGCGAGCGCTGCGGTGGTCACCCCGCTGGACTTGGCGGAGACAAGAGCGGTGACGGGCATATCAGTTACTCCGCGGTTCACGGACCAGCGCAATGCGGCCCATCGCGGCACGCGTGGCCAGGGTCGGGCCGTCGGTGGCGGCCACGGCCAGATTGACCACGACGGTGCCGGAGGCGTCGGGGCGGGAAACCGAGACGACGGCGGCCTCGATCGTGGACGGCGGACCGTCGTCCTTGGCGGCCTGCTCGTCGCCCTGGGCGGGGGTGGACACGGCCAGGACCTTGTCACCGGGGGCGAGCGTGCCGGCCGGGGCCTGGCCGCGCTTGATCTGGACACCGACCTGCTGCTGGTCGTCGCCGAGCCCGGTGCCGCCGGCCAGTTGCGAGGTGGTGAGCAGGCCGCCCTTACGCAGGTCGACGGCGGGCCGCTTGCCGATGACGCCGGCCTTGTCCGCCGCCGGGACCGGCGTGAGGGCCGCGTCGGAGGAGACCTCTGCCACGCTCAGGTCGGCAGCGGTGAGCGCCTGACCCGCGGGGACGTCCCGGGCGACGGCCAGAACCTGCTTACGGTCGCTGGCGGAGGTGACAGCCGCAGCCGCACCCAGGCCGCACAGCACGGCCAGGACGACGCAGAGCGCGGCGACCGACCAGCGGCGTTCCCGCTTGACCGGGGGAGTGGTGGTGATGGGCACCTCGGGCCGGGGCGGACTCTTCGGGCGCGGGACCGTCGGCGCTGCGGGGGGTTCCATGGCGGTGATGGGCCTCTCGGGGTCTATCTGGGGGGTGTCAGTTGAGGACCTGGACCTCGGCGATGGTGATGTCCACGGCGCTGTCACGGATCTCGGTGAGCTGGCCATTCTGGCCTCCGCCTTGCCAGCCGATCGTCCAGGTGGCGGTGGCGGTGATGTGGTACTTGCCGGAGGCGGTGGTGGAGGAAGCCTGGGTGTAGCGGTGGCCGCAGTCCGGTGACGCCTTCTTGCCGTACGACGCCTTGTAGGGGGTGCCCGCGGTGGTGCACGTGACCGTGGAGCCGTCGCCGAGCTTCCACACGACCTTGGACACCTTCGCGGTCGCGGTGACCGTCGTGCCGCCGGCCGACGCACTGGCGGTGTTCGGGCCGTAGGTCTCGGTGGACTTGCCGGCCCACATCCATACGGGCATGCCGACCACCCCCTTGCCGCCCGGCTTGGGGGCAATGCCGATCCGCGGACCGCGCAGCGTCATCTTGTCGACCGCCTGCTGGGCGAGCTGGGCGGGGCTGACCGCTGCGGCACCGGGCGGCTCGGCCATCCACTGCAGACCCACCGCGTCCAGGCCGGGCGTGCCCATGGGGCAGGTGACCTGGTAGACCTTCCCGTCGTCGGGCTTGTGCCCCTTCCACGCGGGGTCACCGGCAGGCGGCTGAGGGGAGGCAACCTTGTAGTAGCAGCCGCCTGAGAACGAACCGAGCTCGGGGTCACTGCACGGGACGGTGACGCTCCGGTTCTCCTTCACGTCATTCGGGCCGGTGCCCGAGGAACGGTTCACCCGGCACTTCGGCTTTGCCTTACTGGCCCCCCTGGCCTTGGCAGGAGATCCCGGCTTGCCGGAAGACGGCTTGCTGTCCGAGCCGCCGATGTCGACGCCGACACACACCGCCAGGTCGCCGCAGTCCTCAGGAGGAGCGACGGTGGGATCCCCCGCGACGGCAGGAGCAGCACACGCCAGCACCACCCCCGCGGACAGGACCGCCGCGATCGCGGAGCGCCTCAACATGGCCGCCCCTTGTCCACATCGAAGTCCACGACCGTCCACTGCTTCCCGATCGTCCGGGCGGTGCCGGTCACGGTGTAGCGGCGGACTTGGTTCTTGGTGGTCACGTCCTTGCCCGAGTCTTTGAGCACCGCCTTCCAATGGGTGGTGTCAAAGCACTCCTTGAGCGTGGCCTTGTGCGGGGACTGCTCCAGATTGATCGCCGTGACCTTGACCGAGCTGGCGGCCTTGCCCTTGAAGACGACGCCGGCCTGGCGGTACTGGAACAGCTCGCCCTCAATCTTCGCCAGCGCCTTGTCGCTGGCGAACTTCTTCAGATCGGTCTTGGACGCCTGACCAACGGCATAGGCACTCTTCTGCTCCGCGCGCATCCCCCGCCAGGCGGCGAGCACCGCTCCACGGGCCTGCTGCTCGGACCGGTCCGCTGTCGGCGAGGCCGGGGCGGTGGTAGCAGACGCGTTGTCGTCCGTGTCCTTGCTGTCGCTGCTGCAAGCGGAGAGGGCCAGCAGCGCGGCCGCGGCTACGGCCGCCGCGGCGTACCGGTGTACCGGCGGGCGCTTGGCTGGGTGGTTGGTCAGTGGTGCGGATGTCACAGAGCCTCCCCGAACAGCCGAGTGGACATCGGCTTCAGATCGCCACCCCGAGCCCCCCAGATGGCTGATTGCAATTGGAACACTACAAACTGTGCCGTCTTCATCCCACCCTTTGTCTATTCCATTTGGTCACGCTCCGCCGACGATGGAATGTCGAAAACGGAACAAGTGGTGTCTATGGGGCTGGTTTTCATACTGCGACTACAACCCGTTCCAGGACGAGCCTCCCGCGCCAGTCCTATAGCCGTGCTCCAGCGGGCCTGGAGTTCCGGGGGCTCCCGTGACGCGGGGAGCGGGCAGGTCCATCAGAAGATCCTCCACAGAGCCACGGCCGCCGGTCTGATGGGCCCACGCCTCGAGGAGGTGCTTGATGACCGCGTGGGCCGCCAGGCGGAACTCCTCCTGGCACATCTCTTGCTGGGCGAGCCAGATGAGCCGCCGGGTGTGGACGTTCACGGCAAGCAGTTCGGTGATCAGCGGGGAGAACGGCAAGGGCATGGCGTCCAGATCGGCGCACGCATGCTCCACCCTGTCCGGGGCGGGCACGGGCCTGGTGCGCTTGGCGAAGAGGCGGCTCATTCGGACTCCTTCGGGGCGAGGGGCGGGTCAGGCCGCTGCGGTGCTGAGGCGTAGCCAGGCGTCGGTGTGCTCGGCCGGGCCGAGTACGGGAGTGACGATGGGCGCGAACGGGCCCTGGTCGTGCAGCTGGTCGAGGGTAGTGACGCCGGCGCGGACCGTTGTGGTGGCCAGGATGGGATCGGCGGCCGCGAGGCTGCGCAGGTCCGCGATGCGCCGCTCCAGGCGGGAGGCCGAGGCACCGGTCAGCACCAGGAGCACACGGGGGAAAGCTGGGTAGCGGCTGCGCCAGGCCGGTGTCCTGGAGGCGCGGCGGGCGGCGCGAGCGGCGGGCTGGGGGGCGTACTGGTGGTAGCGGGCGTAGGCATGGACCTTCTGGGCGAGCCGGGCGATGGTCATCTGGCAGCGGTCGACCTCGACGAAGAACGTCAGCAGCGTGCGCTGCCTGCCCTCGGTGTGGACGTAGTTCAAGACCGCGTCGGGGATCAGAGAAAGGTCCTCACCGGGCCGGTTCTCGTCCCGGTAGTAGTGCGCGATCTCCGGAGACCAGTCGAGCGCGCCGCATTCGTGACCCAGACGCCGGGCCCACTCCACAAAGGCCAGGCCGGTGGAGACGGTGGCAAGGGTGTGCTCCTGCAGCGGACCGGCGGCAGCTTCGGCGCTCATCCGGTACGGGCGCTGCGGAAGCAGACCCACGGCCTCAACAGCAGTGGCTCCTTTCTCGGTAAGCCACCACAGCAGATCCGTCTGCCCGTGGACCCGACGCCCCACGACGCCGACCAGGCCAGACTCGCGAAGCTGGTGGAGCTGACGGCGCACGTATTCGGCGCGGGTGTGGTGCGGTGTGAGGAGGCGGTGCATCTGGAGGGTGGAGACCAGGCGGTGCTGGTACAGGACCGTCATGGCCTGCTGCCCGATCGGGCCCGCGCCCAGCGGCGCGGAATGCGGGTACGGCATCTCGGGGCTCCGGTGCTAGTCGATGAGAGTGGTGGGGTCGCCGGTGGCCGCCGGGCCCGGACCACGGCCGGCGAAGTGGGCGCGGATCTCGGCGTCCAGGACTTCGAGGTCCGCGACAATCTCCCCGGCGGGCCGGCGCCGCAGGTTGGTGTCGATTGCCGCGTCCAGCTCCGGGACACCAGCCGGGTTGTTGTAGTGCGCGAAAATCTCCTCGACGGGCAGTCCGCGCACCCGGAAGGGCCTGGTCGGCTTTCCTTCCAGATTGATCGACATCACGTAGTGGTACTTCGGGAGCTCGGTGATGGTCTCGGGAGTGACGTGGCCATTCCAGCGGCGGGCGACGAACGCGGCTTCGTCGAAGTCCGCGGCGCAGGTGCTGAGGAGGGACTGGTTCTGCAGCAGGGACTGCCTGGTGCCCGGCGAGAGCCTCAAGACCATCTGCGTCATGCCGATGAAGCGCACCTCGTATTTGCGCAGTTGCTCGGCGATCGCGGCGAGGAAGCCCTTGCTCGAGGAGTCCAGAGCGGTGAGCTCATCTCCCCACGCCCAGAACGTGCGGCGCTGCTCGCGAGGGGTGTCCTGGCGGGACAGGCCGGCCCGGTGCAAATCGTGGATGAGGAGGCAGGACACCAGCGCGTCGGATTCGGAACCGGAGGGGCACACGAACACGACCTGGCCGGTGTCCATCGCGGTCCGCACGTCGTAGCTGGAGCGGGGGGAGCCGAAGAACGCCTGCAGCGACTGGGAGGTATCCAGACGGTCCATCACGTAGGTGACGGTGGCCACC
Source organism: Streptomyces violaceusniger Tu 4113 (assembly GCF_000147815.2). Taxonomy (NCBI): domain Bacteria; kingdom Bacillati; phylum Actinomycetota; class Actinomycetes; order Kitasatosporales; family Streptomycetaceae; genus Streptomyces; species Streptomyces violaceusniger. The sequence continues at coordinate 227,604 of NC_015951.1, forward strand.
GCGTCCTTGGGGAGCGTGGGGAAGGTGTTGCGCCAGTACGTCTGCACTCGAGGCGGCAACAGCGGCAGGAGTGCCTCGCGCCAGTCCTCGTCCGTTAGCCATGTCCGCAGCTGGAAAATCGTGGGCTGCAGATCGGGCCGACCGTCCTGGACGGCACGGAGCGACAGCAACGCGAGCGCCTGCGCGGCGCGGGCCAGGATCGTCCGCGCCCGGGGCGCGTGATCGCCCCAGCTCTGGGCCGCCGCGATGCCTTCCGTCACTGACCGCACCACGTCCTGGACGTCGCGTGCGGTGCGGCCCTCCATCGACAGCGGATTCCAGGACACCACCAGCTGATCGAGCTCGCACTTGGCCAGGTTGATCTCACACAACCGGCCGGCGATGTGCGGGTGAGCCAAGTACGGCTTCGCCCGCGCCCACGCTTCGCCATGCGGGTCCAGGAACCAGACGCCATACCCGCAATGGGCCAGCGCGATCGCCTGGACGAGCGCCGCCTCCGTCTTGCCGTGGCCCGACTTGCCCAGCTGCAGACCGAACAGCAGATCCTCCACACGAGCCGCGCCGATCCGCTCACGCCCGTCGGGGTACGTCACTGCGCCCAGCGGCACCAAGTCGCGCTGCCCGGTGTAGACGGGCAGGTTCGCCGGCGCGGGCGGGACCAGGCCGCCGGAACGGACGACGTTGGAGGCGCTGCACCGTGCCGTCGGGGGCTTGAGGAAGCCAGCGAGCTCGGGGACAGTCATCCACTGCCGGCCGCGCGGGGCGAACTCACCACTGGCGAAGCGGCGGTCGAAGGAGGCCGTGGCCTGGCGGGTACGCGGCCGATGGGGCTTCAGGTAGTTCTCGCCGCTCGTGGTGGCGAACACGGCCAGCAGCTGGTGCATACGGGCGAGCGCGGTCTGCGGGTGCGCGGCCGCGGTACGCAGCAGAATCTGCACCGCGAAGACCGCGCCGGCCCCAGGCCCGAATTTCCCCACGCCGTCGCGGAGATCGGTCATCCGCGGCAGCCGATCCGGCCGGGAGCCGCCGGATGCCCCGCCGCCGCTCCAGGCAGCCTTGAAGGAAGCCGCGAGTCCGCCTCCGCCCGGGCCGCCGGTGAGCTTCTCCCCGTACGCGGACGGGCCACGCCGACGCGTGGCGGCCAGCAACCGACGTCGTCGTCGGGCGAGCTGCCGCTCGCTGACCGGCACCAGATCCAGGACGACGTCGGCCTGCTCTCCCGCCTCGGTGCGGACCGTGGCGAGCGCGGCCGCCAACTGCTGCAGGGGATCCGGGGTCAAGCCCAGGAAGGCGAGGGGCTTCTGGTCGGGCATGGCGAGGACCAGCTCGGCGCGCTCGATGTACCGGGGCAGGGAAGGACGGTCGGGAATGCGCTTGGCAAGTTCGACGGGTGCGGTCACTGCTCACCTCCATGCTGGGTAGGAAGGTCGAAGCGCACCGGCTGAATGGACCGCTCGGCGCGGGCGGCACGGACCTCTACTTCGGCGAAGCCCGGCATGGCCAGCACGGCGGCGGCCTCGGCCGGCCCCTCGAGGTAGCAGCGCATCGCGCCATCGACAGTGCTGTAGCGCAGCCGGGCAGCGGCACCGCGGGCGGGAGTGCCAACGGACGCGTAGCGCACCCGGCCCACCTGCCGTGCCCAGCGGCCGACCTCGCCCTCTCCTGGATCGAAGGTGCTGGTGGGGACGACTTCCACGAGGACGCGGCCGGTGAGGGCCTTCGTTACGCGCCGGCCCCGCTGCACGGCCACCCAGGCGGCGACCGTACCGGCGACGACGACCAGGGCGGCAAGGTACGGAGCGGACCTGGTGATCCAGTGCGCGATGAGAAGCAGTTCCCCGCCCGGGAGATCGCCGCTCACGCTGGTGTCCTGGCGATCGTGTGGGGTGCGGGTGTGCGGTTCACGGCGGCCTCCTGGTCAGTGAGGGGAAATTCCCTTCACCCCGACCAAGTCCGACCACCCGCCCGGTTCAGACACCGCCCACCGAAATTTACTGTCCCTTTGCTGACGAGGCCCTGCGCCCGTGGAATGACGGGGCGCGGCAATCACACGCCAGCCGATCGGATCGACCATGGCCGATCGCACGGAGCGCTGTGGCCGATCCGGCGGCCCATCGACCACCGGTCAGTTGAGTACTTGTACTTCTCGGATCTCCACGCTGGTCGCTGCCGTGCGAGTGGTGATGATCGGGCCGGTCTGCCCGGCCCCGGCCCAGTCGACATCCCAGGTCGTTGTCGCCGTCACCGTCACCGTCTACCGGCCGTCCGGCTCGCGGGTGCTGGGCTGTGTATCGGAGGCACAACGCGACCCGCCGTGACCTGCGCTGACATACCAGACGCATCGGGTCGACACCCCGGGATCCGGCATTTCAGCGGCTCGGGCCGGGAGATGCCAGCAGTACCGGGCGCCGCGCCCGCCGGGTCGCCGGCGCGGCACCGGCCAAGCCGAGGCGCTGAGCACCGAACACAAGCCGCCCCCGCCGAGAATGGGGCGAGAACGTGTGAGACAGCGGTACGGCAGCCCTCAGAGCGCGGTGGCAGCGAGCCGCTTGCCACCCGAGCGGGCTTCCCGCAGCACGTCGCGCCAGTCGGTGCTGCGCAGCCAGGCTTTCTCCATGGGGTGGGCGGTCCACTCAAGGAGGTCGGCCCGGGTGCGGAGCTTGTCGGCGGCAATGCGGTAGTGGCTCGCCTCACGCGCTGGGTCGCGGTCCCGGTGATGGGCCTGCCAACTGACCTTTTCCAGATCTGGGTTTTCCAAGAGGCCGGCGAGGTCGAACGACAAAGACCCGTCGGCGTCGGCGTGCCGCTCCTGCCATGCGCGTTCGGTTCGCTGCACCGCATTCATCTTGGCGGTGTGGGCCCACAGGTAGCCGACGTCGTCGGAGATCGGGCGGCTGCACTCTTGGCAGATCAGAGTCAGTTCGCGGGTGATGTGTGCCTCCTGAGGTGAACAGCTTGGGTCGATTGAACGCCCCATCCCCCAGCCAGGTCCGCTGAGGGGCGTTCTGGTGGCCTCACAGGCCCGGCCCGCAAGGGGGCAGGGCGGGGCGGGGGTGTTGTGGGCTTGCTGCCTCAAGAGCGATCGGCCTTTCCCGGAGCGGGCCAGGACCACAACGCTCCTCCCCGCCCGCTCGCAAAGACTGCGACGTGAGCGGCGCACTGACTACCGTGGGCGGTGAAGAAGGCCGTGCCGACGCACACGCGGTCGGATGACGGCTTGGGGGACATCACAGCGGGGGAATCGTGGATAGCGGGCTGAACAGGACAGGGGCGTGGATCGGCGTGATCACGGGCGTGATCGCTATCCTCGCGTTCTTCGGGGTGCGCGACTTCGGCGAACTGAAACAGGCGATTCAGGAGGGCACTTCGGGCGACTCGCTGGCAGATCCGTGCAAGGCGGTCTCCGTCGACTACGTGACCAGCCTCGGGATGCGTGCTGAGCCGGTGTACGCGGGCGCCGAATTCTCCAAGGACAGCACGAAGAATGGTGCCCGGTGGAAGTGCTTCTGGAGAAGCGAGGACGACAGAACCCGTCTCTCCATCGGCTACTCACAGGAACAGAGTCACGTCTCAGGGGTGCAGATGGGGCCGATGGACGGAATTCCTGACGGGATGATTGGCCGTCAGTACGACACGATCGCCACCTCCTGCTTTGCCGACTGGCCCACCTCTTTCGGACAGGGAGAGGTGTGGTTCAGCGGCACCTGCCCCGAGACCAAGCAGGTCGCCGTGAAGGCGTACGAGAACCTCTCCCGCTAGGGTCAATGCCACTTATCTAACGCGCGAGGGGATTTTCAGGAACGCGTCATCAGTTGTCCCGTGCCTCGTGCGATCGGCCCCGGCCGCCGGCCCAACGGGGGAAAGGGCGGCGGCCGGGGGCCGGTGTATGCATTTTAGCGTTCGAGACGAAGTTTCCAGCCTGTTAGTCCTGGTTCGTCGTGTTGGGTCAGGTTTGGTGTGTAGGTGTCGGGGGCGGGGCGTCCGGCGTTTTCCCAGGCGGTGAGCCAGCCGCGCAGGGTGGTCAGGGAGGGTGAGTCGGGGTGGTCGGCGAGGATCGTGCCGTCTTGCTGGATGACGGCGGCCGTGGTGGCGGTGGTGTGACCGAGCGCCCGCTGCTCGGGGCGGAGTCCGGCTTGGGTCAGCTGAGGGTCGGCGAGACAGGCGGCGTAGGTTCGCCAGGAGTGCCAGTTGATGTCGGGCCCGTCGTACGGCTCGGTGTGTGCGTCCTTGAGGAGCTGCCGGAGGGCGGTGCGGGCGCCGGTGTGGAGGCGGTCGTCCAGGTCGCGCCAGGCGATGGAGATCCAGGAGGGTGCGGGGACCCGGTTTTCCCAGTCCACCCAGCGGCCGGGTAGATCGAGGTCGGTCTTGGGCCAGGTGGTGGTCTCGATGTATCCGCCGGTGGCCACGGCCTCCACGACCGGTTCGCCGCTGCGGACGCGGATGGTGGCGACCACGGTGTTGTGGGGCACGGCGGCGATCGGCAGCGGGGCGACGATCAGCCCGCCCTCGGCGATCTGGTCGACCCATGATCGGGGCAGCAGCGGCGGGGTGCACCAGGCGACCATCCGGTCATAGGGGGCGCGTTGGGGGAAGTCGCCGACGGTGGCGTCGGCGGTGTGGCAGTGCACGGTGCGGATGCCGCGTTCGTGGTGGATGAGGTTGGCCCACCGTACGAGGTAGTCGTTGACGTCGAGGCTGGTCACCTGTCCGGTGGGCCCGACGAGCTGAGCGAGGAGGGCGCCGGAGTAGCCGGAGCCGGTGCCGGCTTCAAGGACGTTCATGCCCGGGTGGACGTCGAGTGTGGTCAGCTCGCGGTGGATCACGGCCGGGTTGGAGCGGTGCGGGGTGGCGCCTCGGCCTTCGTGGTGGGTGTAGTGGCGCTCGGGGACGAGCTCGGCGGCGTCGGCGACAGCAGTCACGCTCACTCCTCTGAGGGGCAGGGCACTCGTATGCGATAACTGCTCCGGGCGGGTGAAGGGCACGCGCCCGCCTGGAGCGGCTGGTTCAGATGGACAGGGCGGTGTGGCGGTGCCACCCGTCGGCGGTGTACTCGCCGACGGGCCCGTGGTCCGGAAGTTGGGCATCTTGAGGTTCTGCGCGAGGCGGGGATCACGGTGCTGCTCGGGGAGGGTGGTTTCACCCCCCACAAACCCAGGCATGGCGATCTCGACGCCTATCCGTGGCAGGTCGCCCTGGACGCGTTGCCTGCCTGATCATGCCCGGTTGGCCCTGTTAGATCCAATGGCGCCAACCGCTCTGGGCTGCTGCTCACCGGCGCTCCGGAAGCCGCCACGAAGTGGCCGTTCTGTATCAGGTGGTTACCGTTTTGGCGCGGTCGAGGAGGTCGTGTACAGCCGGTTCGCCCCGGTAGGGGATGAGCTGCTTGACGGCGTCGCGGACGTGGTCACTGCTGCGTCCGGAGTGGACGCCGGCGGCGAGGGTCAGAGCCTGGCCGGTGGACGCGCATGCGGCGTCCACTTGGCGCTGCTGGAGCTGGGCGGTGGCCATGCGGGTGAGGTACAGCACGTGGGTGCGGACGTATTCGGGACCGTAGGAGGCATCAGCCTCCGTGAACTTCCGCTGCGCGGCCGCGGCATCGCCGAGGTCGAGCATGCATGAGCCCGTCAGCATGTCGATCTCCGCTTGGTTGACCCAGTAGGCCCACGGAGGGTCATCGTCCCGGGGGCCACGCTCCAAGTGGGCGACGGCGCGGTTGAGCGCCTGGTAGCAGTCTCGAGTCTCACCGGCTTTGGCCAGGGCGCGGGCCTGGCGGGCGGAAAGCATCGCATCGACCACGGGGGTGGAGCGGCCGCGTACGGCGGTCTGTGCGGTGCGGACCATTGCGTCGGCGTCGTCCGGATGCCCCGTGGAGTACGCCTGGATGGACATGAAGGCCAGGACGTTCGCGGCGAGCAGGGCATCTTCGCTGCTGCTGGCGGACTTGAGCGCTGCCACGAAGTGCCGCTGCCCGGCGGCGTGCCGGCCGATGTCGAAGTGCATCCAGCCGCACATGCGCCCGAGGTCGGCGGCCTGCGCGTACAGCCGTCGCTTCACTCGTTCTGCGGGGAAGGAGCCGGTCTGGAGCAGGTGGTGTGTCAGGGACAGGAGACCTTCGGCCTCGAAGACGAGATCACCGCCGCCGTGCGTGTCATCCGCGCGCTGGAGGTCGGTGATCTGGTCGGCGATGTGGTCCACCATGGCGGGGCTGATACGGCGTCCGCCGCCGGCCGCTGCGTGGGCGATGGCGGGCTCGGCGGTGAGAAAGCCGTGTAAGAGCGTGGTCAGCGTGACGCCGGAGAGAATCGTGAATTCGCGACGGTCCATGCGGCCGCTCCTCAGCACATCGCCCAGTGCGTCCACGGTACCGGCGGCCGTCCACGGGCGGTACAGCTCCGGAACCTGGGGGCTGGGAAGCCAGTACGGCCACGGCAGTTGCTCCCGGAGCTCGTCGGATATCTCGAACACGTCGGCGATCAGCGCCTGGGTGAGCTCGTCGGGCTTTCGGCCGCGTTCCCACCAGTAGACGGTCTTCTTCGTGGTGGCCACCGGAGTGCCGCGCCTTATGCCAGCGGCTCGGATGCGGGCGGCCAGCCCCTCCTGGGACCAGCCGAGCATTCGGCGTGCGTAGACCAGCGGATGGCCGACACCGGTGTCGAACACGGTTCCCCCCGTGCTGAGGCGGATGAGCTGCGACGCATCGTAGCGACGTCGTAACTCCCCTGGGGAGACGTCCGTGCAGCAGCCCGGGGCCGGTGAGGGCTTGACAACCCCTTGGAGGCCCTGGGCGGGGGCTACTGCCGGTGCGGTTCCGAGACGAGGGTGTGCGGTGCGGGGCCGGGGTTCCCCGGCAATCCCGCAGACCATTCCCGGGCCGCGCCGAAGCGTTCCTCGGCGCGGCCGTTCCTACCTATCGAACGTGGAGGACAAGACGATGATGAGGACGGATCCGCCCCCGCCGCGTGATCGGCCCGAGGGCGATGGCCCGGCCGTGGCCGTGAGCTACACCGCGCCGGTGGTCGTCGAGGTCGGCTCGGTCGCGCAGACCGTGCGCGGCACCCAGTACCAGGACTCGGCCGACGACACGCAGTACAAGACCTGACGCAGGTCCCGGTTCGGCATGCCCTGTAACTACGTGCCGTACCAGAGACGGCCCCTCCCCATGGGGCCGCCGATAGCGGGCCCGGGGCGACGACCACGCCCCGGGCCCGCCCGCATTCCTCCTGACCACCCACGACGTGGGGAGACGTTTGATGCGCTGGATCACTGGTCGCAGCGGCCGGACGGGACCGCTGCGGCCCCACGGCGGGGCCGAGCTCGTCGGTCTGGATGCGTGGGCCTGCGGCTTCGAGTCATGGCAGGTCCGTACCGTCGCTCAGCCCCAGGCGAGGGTGGCGATCGTCGGCGACTGCTTCGCGACGGCGGGACAGTTGGAGGCCGCGCCGTCTCTGGCGGCGGCCGGGCGGTGGCGCGAGCTGACCCGCTGGCCTGGCTCCTACCTGGTGGTTGCCCGCGTCAGGGCCACCACCGCCGTCCTCGGTGACCTGGCCGGGCTCTACCCCGTCTACTACCACCACAACGCCGGTGGCGTGCGGTGGGCCACCGCCGCCGCTCCACTCGCTGCCGCACACGGCCAGGAGCCCGACCCGGCGATGGCGGCCGCGGCCATGGTCTTCCCCCAGCCCGGTCTCTTCCCTGGGCGGTCACTGTTCGCAGGCGTGGCCCGGGTGCCTCCCGGCTGCCTGCTGCTGCTCGACCAGGGCCGGGCAAGGGTAGAGCCGTACGAGGGGGAGGTGGCCCCGCTGCCACTGGCCGAGGCCGCCGGGCAACTGCGGCAGACGCTGGGCGAGGCCGTCAGCGCGCGTCTGGCCGCCCACCCGCACGCGTCGTTCGACCTGGCAGGGCTGGACTCCTCCACACTCGCCTGCCTCGGCGCCCGCGAACGGCCGGTGACGGCGGCGACGTTCACCGATGAGCGCCTGCGCAACGACGACCTCGCGTACGCGACCCGCACCGCCGCGGCAGTGCCCGGCCTGACGCACCACGTCGTCGCCGGCGGGCCGCACACGGACTACTACACCGGCATCGCCGAAAACGGCGGACAGCCGGTGACCGACGCACCGAACGCGTACGTGGTCACCGCGGCGATGAAGGACGCTGCCCTCGACGTCGCCCACGAACACGGCAGCACCCTGCACTTCACCGGCGCCGCGGGCGACACCGTGCTCGGCTCCTCGATCGTCTACCTCTCCGACCTGCTGCGCGAGCGCCGCTGGGCAACCGCGTACGCCCACGCGCGGCTGCACGCCCGTACGCTGCGCTCCTCACCGCGCGAGGTGCTGGCCCGTGCCCGCCCAGCGGCCCGCCGCCCCCTGGTGGAGGATCTACGCCGGGCCGCGATGGTGCTGCGGCGGCCGCCACAGTGGTGGGCACCAGCTGCTTCCCGCCCATGGGGCTGGGCGACGATGCTGGCCACAGCCGACTGGCTCACCCCGGACGCCCGCCGGTTACTCGCCGAGGAGCTGGAGCACGCCGCCGATCAGTGGTCCGGTGATACCCGGCGTCCGGAAGCGCTGGCGGTCTTCACCGACCGGCAGGAGGTCGAGCAGATCGGCCGGGACCTCGCGCAGTTCGCGGACGCCGTGTACGCCGTGTGCGGCATCCACATCGCCGCCCCGTACCTCGACAACGAAGTCCTGCGGCTGTGCCTGGCCGTCCCGGCCGAGGAGCGCGCCCATCCCGGCAGCTACAAGCCGCTGCTGCGCGGGATGCGCGAGGTGGTGCCGGACTTCGTCCTCGCCCGTACGACGAAGGGACTCATGAACACCGTGTGCTTCGACGGCATCCGCCGCCACGAAGGCGCGATCCGCGATCTGCTCGGCCCTGCCTCCCGGCTCGCTGAGAACGGCCTGCTGGACCCCGGCCGTCCCGGGCAGTCCCTGGAGCGCGTCCGGAACGGCCTGCCCGCGCCGTTGGGCGCAATCCACCTCGCGGTGACCGTCGAAGCCTGGTGGCGCGGCATCTCCAGCGACGCCGGCACCTGGTGGGAGGTGACGCGCGATGAGGCCCGCGCTGCGACTGCGTAACGGCGTCTACCTGGTGGCCGCCCCGGACGGCGGCGCCATCCTGGACACCCGCCTCCGCGCCGGACGGGCCGGATGCCTGGCCATCAGTGCCCCAGGGGGGCAGTACCTGGACCGTCGACTGCACGGCGCAGAGAACCACCGGAGGGCCGCCGCGGTGGTGGCCCACAGCTACGGCGTCGATGTCGATCAGGTCGATGCCGACATGGCCCGTCTCCTCAAGGAGCTGTGGGGGCGGAGACTGCTCTCCGAACACGTGCCGGGGCGTCGGCGCCTGTGGCGGGGGTGGTGGCGGTGAGCCTGCCGGTCGCTACTGTGCACACACGCCCAAACCTCACAGCAGGCCAGCGAATCGCCTCAACGGCAGGACTGTATGTCGCGCTCGTGCTGCTGGCCCTGCCCTTCCCCCTCGCCGTGCGGGCCGCCCGAACAGCCCGCCTTGTCGGCCGCCGGCCCCTCACCGAGCGGCACGGCCAGCAGCTTGTGGAGGCCGTGAAATGGGCGGGCCGCCGCATGCCGCACCGGCTGGCCTGCCTGGAGACCTCGCTCGCCGCGATGCTCGCCGCCGCTCTTCTCGGGCGCCGACTCACCTGGTGCGTCGGCGTGCGCTTCACCCCACCCCCGATCGAGTTCCACGCCTGGGTGGCCCTGGACAACGGCGATCCGGTCGGCGAGGACACCACTGCCGGGTGGCACCACCGCCCCGCCGTCGAAATCTGACACCGCCCAGTCGAACCGACGCCCCGGCCGTCACCCGATCGTGTCTGATGCCGCGTCGGCTCGTTGCGCACATCGACACCCCGTGCCCTCTTGGGAAGGAACCGTCCTCCGTGACGCTGACCACCACCGCATCCGACGCGGTCGCCCGCGCGGCCGCCGCCGTCCCCGAGCAGCACTACACCCACCATCCCCGGCGGGGGGCCACGATCCACCGCTCCAACCCTTCCGTCATTCACCGCGAACTACGGGCGCTGGACGTCCACGAGGGGATGCGTGTGCTGGAGATCGGCACCGGGTCCGGCTATTCCGGCGCACTTCTGTCCCAACTCGTCGGAGACGAGGGCCGGGTGGTCAGCCTCGACATCAATGCTTTCCTCGCGAAGTGGGCCAATCGCATCCACGACGAACGCGGCCTGACGAACATCGGCTGCCGCCCGGCTGACGGACAACTCGGCTGGCCCGAGGACGCCCCCTACGACCGCATCATCGCCTGGGCCACTCCGCCCCTGCTCCCCGCGACCTGGATGGACCAGCTCGCCGCCGACGGATCGGTCGTCGCGCCGCTCCCGCTCGCCCAGCTGCCGCATGTCACCGCAGTCGCTCGCATCCGCATCCAGGCCCAGGACCGGCAGCCAGCCGTCACCGAGGTGGTCCACGGCGGATATACCGAGATGGTGGCCCAGTCCAAGTCAGACGAGGACGTCCCGGGCCGGTGGGTCGACTGGCTCGACTACCATCCGGAAACTCGGTGGATCTCCACCGCCTGGCGCCACAAGGACACCTACCGCTCCTACGGCGCCCACGACGCCCTCCAGGCCCTGACCTCCCAGCACCGCCACACCGAGCCCTACACGGCCATCCCACCTGGACCCGAGTGGTACTTCCTCGTCTCCTGCTTCGCCGCAACCGGCGACCCCCATCTGACGATGGCCGGCATCGACGGCGGCTTCGCCATCGGGCACAGCGAGCCGGGTGGCCACGCCGCCGTCCTCCACAAGGAGCACGGACTGATCATCGCCGACGCTCCCGACTCCCCCTCGCTGACCGTTCTCCGCTCGTGGCTGGAGCAGTGGCAGCGGGAAGGGACAACTCAGCTCACGCCACGGCTCGTAACCGGGGAGCAGACAAGCGCGAACACTGGCTGGCACCTGCGCCTCACCCGCGCGTCATGACCCCACTCGATAGTCAGTTGATGAGTCGACGGGCGGCGACGATGCCTCGTTTCCAGGCAGCGAGCTTGGTTACGCGGACGACGTCGCCCGTCTGGGGAGCGTGAACGATCAAGCCGTGTCCCATGTACATGCCAACGTGCCCGGGGCCTTTCGGCCCGTCATGGGTGAAGAGCAGATCGCCGGGCTTGAGCACGTTGACGCTGACGGAGCGGCCTTCACGGACCTGGGTGTAGGTGGTGCGGGTGAGCTTGACGCCGGCGACGCCGTAGGCCCGCTGCATCAGCGATGAGCAGTCGCACCGCTCCGTCGGATTCTTGCCGTGGGGGTTGGTGCAGGTGCCGCCCCACTGGTACGGCGTCCCGAGCTGGTCGAGCGCCCACCGCAGGGCGGTACGGACCTGCGGGGGTGCGTCGGCTGGGATCTGGTAGCCGTCGGGACGCGCGCCGGCCGGGATCTTCCCGAACTTGCTGCCGTCGCTGTCATCACGGGAGGTGTCGGTTTGGCCGCACGAGGTGTGTCCGAACAGGGCGACGAGCGCGGCCGCGTCGGTCTGCTGCTGGTCGTTTCCGTCTCCGCCGTCTCCTGCCGGGGTGTTGGTGAGAGCGTGCTGTAGCGCGGTGGCGAGGGGCTCCCACTGGGCGTAGGCGTCGGGGAATCCGGAACGCTGGACCTTCTGGGCTGCTTCGGTGAGCGGCAGCTGCTGCCACCCTTTGACCTTCAGCAGCCTCGAGTAGAACTTCCGTGACGCGCGCCGGGGGTCTTGCCGCTGCTCAGGCGTCCCCCAGCTGGGGCGCTGCTGGAACAGGCCCAGGCTGTCGCGGTCCCCGCTGCTGAGGTTGCGGAGCCGGGATTCCTGGAGCGCTGTCGCGATCGCGATCACCTGTCCTCGCGGCGGGACGCGCCTCGCCTCGCCTTCTTCCTGGATGATCTTCGCGTTCGGGATCTGCTCCTGGGGGCGCTCCAGGCCCTGTGCCGGCTTGGATGCCTTGGCGTGGCTGCCGCTGAGGACGGCCTGGACCTGTTCGGTGACCGCGGCGGTGTCGACGGTGGTGTCCGTGTTGTTGCGGGTGCAGGCGGTCTTCTGGGCTGCCTGGCTGTTCAGCCGGGCCTGCTGGTCTCGTCCCAGGGCGGCTACCGCGGCGGTCGTGAGGAGGATCACCAGGACGATGAGGATGAGGGGCGTGCCGAGCCCTGCGGCGAGCAGGGCTCGGCGGCGGTTCATCGGGGCCCCCTTGGTGGCCGGGGCGGGTTGGTGCGGCGGTCGATGCGGGCCCGTAGCTGAGCCTGGCGGGAGGAGCTGGGCGGCTGGAGGGGCACGCGCGGGGTGGGCTGCGGGCGGCGTGGCGGGTGCGTGGGCCGCGGCGGATGTGTGGGTCGCGGGGGGTGTGCGGGGCGAGTCGGCGCCGCCGTCCCCGGGGGGCGGGTCACGGGGCGCCTGGTGGCTGGCCCGGATGCGGGCCGGGTGGGACGGCGTTGGGCGGGCTTGTGGTTCAGGCGGGTGGCGAGTGCGCTGGCGCCGTCCCGGCGGAGGGCGCTGCTGGCGGCACCGCGCAGGTTGCCGCGGGCGAGGGCGTTGGTGGCCATGGAGGTGCGGATGATGGTGTTGGCGGTGTCGCGTGCGTTCATGGTGTGGTCGGGCGCGGACGGAGAGGCGAGGAGGCTGCGGCCGGTGCCTCCGACACGCGCGTTGCTGAGGCGGTTGCGGATGTTGTTGCCGATGTCGCGGGACTTGCGGGCGACGTCTTTGCGTTTGCGGTAGGCGCCGATGCAGACGACGTCAACGACGAGGAAACGCACGGTCAGGCCGCCGCTGCCGTACTCCTCGGACGGCGCGTCAAGGAGCGCGTCAACCAGCACGATGAAGACGCCGAGCATGGCCACGCTGCCGACGAGCTGGATCAGCGAGCGGCTGACGGATCCGCACCAGGCCCACAGGTAGGAGCGGCCGGCTCCCGGGATCGTTCCGGCAACGAGGGCGGCTTCGCCGCGGATGGCGTCGTAGGCGATGCGGTACTGGGCGGTCAGGAAGGATCCGGCGATGCCCACGACGAGCAGGAAAACGATGACGGCGGCGATGAGGACGAAGAAGGCGCCGGCGAGTTTGTCGCCGGATGCCTTCATCGCCGTGCCGGCGTCGGGCACGCACTCGGCCTCGAATGCCTTCATGGGCTTGTCGCCGTAGTGGTTGGCGGTCCACTCGGCCGAGAGCTCGGTGACCTTGGACAGGACATCGCCGGGGATGTCCGCGCCGGGGATGTCGATGCCCAGATTGTCGGCGGTGCTGGCCAGCGGGCCGAGCACGGCGGCCTTGCTGGCGCCACGGATGGCGTCCTTGGCGCCGCTCAGTCGCTTGTCGAACTGCCTTTCCCAGGCGAGCTGGTCAAGGAGTGCTTCGGCGTAGCGCTCGTTGCAGGCGTCGCTGAACGTGCGCCCGTATTTGATCAGCTGGGCGGGCTTGGCGACGAACGCATCGCTGAGGGCGTCGGTGATTGGCCGGGCGAGACCGGCCGCGGTGACGGGCGTGCCCTCGCCTCGCTGTTCGCCTGGCGGGTGGGTGCTGTCGAGGATGATGGCGGTGACTTCGAGGGAGAACTGCCGCACCTGGCCGAGCGCGCCTTGGTCCTGTCCGCCCATCAGTTGCTGGGGCGGGGTGATGACCGCGGTGGCGGTCAGGGCGGCGAGCAGGATGGACAGGGCGGCGTCGCCCCAGCCGCGGGCGCGGTCGCCGAAGAAGATGTTCCAGGCGCAGATGACCGCGCAGGCGCTCAGGAAGAGCGTGGGCAGGCCCATCTCCATGATGACGCGAGTGTGGAGGGACTCCGCGACGGCCAGGACCGGTTTGATCAGGATCTTGGCTAGGCCGAAGGACAGGGCCCAGGCGACCATCCAGCAGGAGAAGGCGATCAGCCATTTGGTGAGCATGAAACACAAGGCGGTGAGCAGGTTCCACACGCCCAGATCCCACTGATACCAGCTGCCGGTGTCCCCGTCGACGTTGTAGGTGGAGAGGGGGATCCCGTACTGGTCGGTGGTGTTGAAGACCCCGAGAACGCCGCCTTCTTCCTCCAAGAGCTTCCGGACGCGCTTTTGCTCTTGGCGCAGCAGCTCCTTCTGCATCGACTCGCCGATGACGTCGTGCTGCTCGTCCCAGAACCGCTCGAACTTCTTGCGGAGCCTGTCGGCCTCCTTCTTCTTCTCCTCCTCGGTGAGGGCCCCGTCGGGCCTGGGAGTCGCCGCATCCGAGGGAGTGGGGGTGGCCGACGGCGCGGTGGCGGTCGGCGAGGGAGTGGGGTCGTTGGGGGCTGCGACAGCGGGGATGGACGTCAGCGGCACCACCGTGGTCGCGACGAGGACGCCCAGGAGCATCGCGCCGCTCCACTGGCGCCGTCCCAGACGCCACAGCAGCCGGATCCTGCTCATGCCCGCTCCCGGGTGGGCGTGGTGTGAATGGTGGCGGCGGCCTCCGGGTCGGCGGGGATGAGGATCTTCATGGTGCCGACCCGGCCCAGCAGGTCCCGGTACAGGCACTCCCCCAGCCGGGCCTCCCGCTCGGCCTCGGGCAGGTCGAGGGGGGACAGGCCGGTGGTCACCAGCTCCAGCAGGTCCTTGTCCTCGCCGTCGAGGTCGAGGAAGGCCAGGCCGCGCCGGGCGAGGTGGCTGGTGCTCTGGCGGAACAGCAGCCGGTGGGGGATCAGGCCGCGGACGATCGCGCCGCGCTCGTTGTCGGAGGGGCCCACGTCATCGGAGTCGTGGCTCCCGACGAACGCAGCCGCGTTGTGCTTGCGGCCGTCGCGGACGAGTTCGAGGAGCAGCTCCAGGCCCTCGCTGGAGGAGGTGAGCCACCAGCACTCGTCCCAGACGCAGACGGCGAACTCCTCCGGTGAGGCGACCGCGATCTGCCGGCACAGCGCGGCGATCACGTACATCAGGGCGCGGCCCATGACCTTCTCGAACTCCATGCGCTCCAGGCGGAAGTCGCTGCCCAGTTCGGCCCGCTTGGGCAATTGGAGGGCGTGCACGCTGAAGACGACGCTGTCGGCGTCCGCGGCTGCCACCGGCAGGGTGGGGTCGAAGACCACCCTCGACAGGTCCTTGCGGGCGACGGCCCTGAGCTTGCGGGCCAGGCCCTGAGCGGCCGGGTCGCTCGCGCCGCGGGCCTTGAGCTCCTCGGTGAGGGCACGCATCGAGGGGGCCGGTCCGGCCAGGACCGCCTCGATGGCCTCGGACAGGGCCACCCCTTCCAGATCCATCGGGCGCACGCCGAGCAGCAGCACCAAGAACGACTCGGTGAACCGGGCGGCTTCCTGCGGGGCGAACAGGCGCAGTGGGTCGAGGGAGATCTGGGCGTCCTGGTCGACGGTGATGGTCTGGGTGGAGCCGGGGCAGGCGCCGGCGAAGCGCAGCCACTCCTGGTTCCGGGTGCGGTCGACGATGACCGCCCGGCCCCGGGAGTTGGCCATCCCGGTGCGGCGGCCGCGGGCAAGCACGCTGTAGACGGCCGCCTTCATGGCGACGCTCTTGCCGGCCCCGAGCTCGCCGATGAACGCGGCCGAGGCACTCGCGTTTTCCCGCGGCCCGCGAGAGAAATCGGCCAGCACCGGGCGGACCCCGCCGCCGGCCAGTTGCAGCCCGTACAGCGCTCCGGTGTCGTCGCCGAGCTCGGCGCCGGCCAGGGGCATCGCCATGGCGAAATCGGAGGCGAGCAGGATCTGCCGGTAGGCGGTCATCACCCGCGGGGTGCGGCAGCCGGGCAGCATCCCGTAGAAGAGACTCTCCTGCTCGCCCAGCGGCCGGGCGAAGGTGTAGTCGCTCGGCCCGAAGTGGCTGGCGACGGCCGTGGCCCGGTCCTGCGCCTCGTCGGCGTTCTGGCCCCATACGCACAGCGCCACCATGGCGCCGACCTCCACCTCACGGGCGGAGGAGGTCACCCGCGACCGGAAGTGCGAGAGCTTCCCGATGCCGGTGCGGACGTGGTCCGGCGCGCCGGCGGCATCACCGTCGTATTCGGCTTCCTGGTGGGCCAGCTCCCGTGCCCGGCGCCTCGACTTGGCTTCGGCCTTGTGCCCGGGGGTGATGTGGAGGCGGGCAACCCAGTCGATCGGGAAGGGGAACTGGTCGAGCGCCTGGAGGTACTCGCTGCCGGGAAAGGCGTATTCCTCGGGCATCTCCGACAGGGCGAGCAGCGCCTGGTAGCTGTCCCCCCACTCGGTGGCCACCTGCAGGAAGCGGCGGTGAAACGGGTTGCCGACCGCCCGGCCACGCCGGGTGTCAAAGTCGGTTCCGCCTTCGGCCAGGAGGACTTCGCTGAGCGCCGCGGTGGTCCGTCCCCGTCCCCGTACCCGGTGCGCGCTGTCGTCCGGGGCGGGCAGCAGGGGCTCGGCCAGGCCACGGCGGACACTGCGGCCGTAGATCCACAGAATTTCGGACTCCGTGGCCGGCCGCATCGGCACAGCGGCCGGCCACTGGGCCTGGATCCGCGCAGCCTGCTCGGTGCGCCGCTGTTCCTCGGCTGCGGAGACGGGCGCCGGCAACAGGCCCAGCTGTCCGGCCAGCTCGGCCCGGGCCGCGGCCAGGACCTGGGTGATAGCGCCCCGGCGGCTCTCGGAGGGCAGGGGGATGGCCAGCCAGTCGGTGCGGCCGGTCAGCTCCATCGTCTCCAGCTGGTCCAGCACCCGGTGGGCGAGGTCGACGTACCGTGCGGACGCCTCGAGGTCGATGCCGGCGGTCATGTCGCGGACGACCTGGGCCGGGTCGGTCTGGGGGCACAGGCTGAGCAGCATCGGCTCACCCTCGAGGCTCTTGATCAGTGACTCGATCGTCTTGAGCCTGCGTCGCTTGGCCGCTGCCGTCGCGTGGGAGTAGTTCGCCGCGGAGACACGCCACACGGCCCAGCAGGTGCCGTGGGTGGTCCAGATGATGTTCCCGGCCACGTGCCGGACAGGCAGCCGCATGGTCAGCGCCCCTTCGTTGATTCGTGCTCGGCCCCGGTCGAGCGGCGCTGCGCGAGCAGCAGCTGCACGCCGGACCTCATCCCGGTCCCGTCACCGCCTGCCGTCACCGGCATCTCGGTGCGTGCCGGGACCGTGGGGCGGGGAGTGACGGGCTGTTCAAGGTGTGGTGGTTCGGCCGCGCCGGCCGTCCCGGGCCGCTCCTCGGCGGCGGACGCCGGCCGCGCCGCGGCGGGGCCTCGCTGGTTGTCGGCCTGGTCTGCGGGGGGCGCGGATCCGTCGGCCTCGTCCTGCGCGGGCCGGTCCGCGGATGGCAAGGTGCAGGCGGCGCGGGCGCGGTGGGCAGGGGCGGCGCGCCAGGGCCGTCCCCGCAGCCGGCCATGGCGGGGCGCGCTCGCCAGCATGGCGATGCTCACCATGACCGCTGCCGGGTTCCGGCCGTCGAGCCGGACGAACCGCAGCGCCCACGCCCCCCCGTAGGGGATGACGATGACGATCAGCAGGTCCAGCACGCTATGGGTGCCCCACAGGCTGCGGGTCGCGATCAGCGGGATGAACAAGACGACCAGGGCAGTCAGCTGGGTCCTGGTGTAGGGGCCGCCGGGCAGCCGGGCGTTGCCGCCGGGGATCTTACCGACGACGACCGGCAGGCGGCGGGCCTTGGTGTAGCAGTGGCCGATCAGACGGTCATCCGGGTCCGCCCCGACCAGTTCTGCGGCGCTCACGGCGCCTGTCCGGTGCCGGCGGGCCTGACGCCGTTGTCGTACTGGGTGACGTCCGTACCGGTCTTGTCGCTCAGCAATTCCAGGTTGGCCGCACCCCACCAGACCATGGCGGCCAGGATGACCGAGAGGATGGTCGGCCCGGCCGCGCGCGTCTTGAACCCGACCACGGCAATGAACACCAGGCACATGAGCGGGATGACCCCGTAGAGGAACAGGTTCTGCAGGTCGGTGCTCAGCAGCCGAGCGGTCTCGATGTTTCCGATCACAGCGAGCTGGTTCATCAGGTTCTCCGTTCTGGGCGGCCGGGGACGGTCATGTGGCCGGGCCGGTCGGTGCGGTGGGCGGGGTGCGGTCGGCTGTGGCGGGGGTGGCGTCCAGGGCCGCGATCTCCCAGCGCCCGGCGCGGGCGGTGAGGGTCAGGGCGTAGGACAGCGGGACTGGCACCCGGTCGTCGCCGGTGGCGCGGATCTGCACCAGCAGCCGCTGCCGGGTACCGTTCGCCGGCACGCCGGTGGCGGGACCGGCGCTCTCCTCGCCCGCGACGGCCAGGTACTCGACCTCGACCTCGCGGTACGGGGCCGGGCGGACCGGTTCCATGTGGAGACCGGGGGCGAGGTAGCGGTCCAGCTCCCCTGAGCCGGTCAGGTACGCGTCGAGGAAGTCCCGGGCGGTCTCGGCGCGGGTGTCCCCTGGCACGGCGGCCCGCTCCGGCCCGTAGCCGAGTTGCGGCTGGCGGGGCTGGCCGCCGGGAGCGGCCACTTCGGCCGGCAGGGTGGCCGCCACGTAGTCCTCCGCGCCGGAGCCGTCGCCTCCCGCGGAGGCGAGTACGGGTACCTGGAAGTACCGCAGGGCACCGGACTTGGCCCCGTCCTCCTTCTCGCCGCCCTTCGGCCCGAGCCGGGCGGCGACGGTGACCGACCACGCGCCCGATGCGGTTTGCCGCACCCGGACAGCGGTCGTCTGGGTCGCGGTCTGCCGCCCTGACTTCCCGTCCAGCTGCAGCTGCCCGGCCGACGGGTAGTAGGGAGCGAGCTGGTCCTGGTCGCCCTCCCCGGCCGCGACGAAGGCGGAGACGTACAGCTCAGCGAACCCGGAGGGCCCTGCACCGTCTGCCTCGGCGTGCTGCGCTCGCGGCCGCGGCGGCGGGACGGCGTCCACGGCGGCCGCAGCCGACAACCAGGCCAGGAGACCCAGGATGGGGCCAGCGCAGATCACCGCCCACGCGAACCAGCGCGCCAGAACCGTCGCATTCGCCCGCGCGCCCGTTGACATCTGCCAGCCGCCGGCCTCAGTGCCGCGCTGCTCCCACTCCTCCAACACGCTGCTGTCCGTCGCGCGCCTCCGCGCCCCGAGCCGCATCACAGCCAGCCTCCGGCGAGCTCGTTGATACGTGCGCGCAACTCCGCCTCAGGACGCTGGCTCAGCACCTCCAGAGACGCGAGAACGCCGGGAGCGTCCCGGTCGAGGTAGTCCCGCAGCGCGTCGTACGTCGCGGCGTTGAACGGGCGGTACACCAGAGCAGCACCGAGACCGATCAGGAGGCGCTGGGCCCGCACGACGCGCTCTTCATCCGGGTCCAGTGGAGTCTTCGCGGTGGACGACATCTCTTCTCCGTTCGCTTGCGGCGCGAGACTGGTCAGGGAGGAAGGCCGGTTCACGCGGCGCGCCGAACGGTCGACATCAGGCGAGCAACGGCGCGGCTGCGTCGGCGCTGCCAGGCGGTCGCGGTGGTGCCAACACGGGCGGCAGCCGCCGTGTCGGACAGGGGCGCGGCGCGGTAGTGCCAGGCGATGGACTGGCCGTCGGCGGTGGACAGGCAGCCGGCCTCCATGGCGGCCAGGACAAGTTCGAGGAGTTCCAGGCGGGCAGCGCTCACTTCCGCCCCACCCGGCGTCGGCTCCAGGTCGGCAGCCGCCGCCGCTGCCCGGACCCCGCGGTGATGCGCCCGTGCCGCGGGGCCGGGCGCGGGATCGGCGAGCAGCTCGGCGACCGCCAGGTCCTGCGCCCGGTCTTCCCGCTCGGCGGCCAGCTCGCGGCAGACGCGGCCGAGCGTGTCGAGCGCGAGATTGGCGGCAGGCCGCCCGGGGCGGTGATGGATGCGGCCAGAGCGGGCGGTCTCGAAGAGGGCGGCGATAACCATGTGGCCGATCGCGTCGAACGACCGGCCACCGTAGGAGCGGACCTGGCCGCGGGCCATGCGCACCGCAGCCGGGAGCATCGCCTGTACGACGATGCGCGCGGCCAGCGTCGCTGACCGGTCATCGCCCGCAGCCCGCTGGAGAAGAGCGCGCAGAACGTCATCGGCCAACGGACCGGCCAGTGCACCCTCCTGCGGGCGCAGCGCGGCGAGCAGCTGGTCGGGCCCAAGCTGCCACCACGCGGAATCGGTCACGGCCGCAACGCCGGCGGCGAGCTGATCGGCGATCAGCCAGTTCGTCACCAGGGTCCGTACGGACGCGTCTGCGGACAGCGCTGTCCACTCCGCATCCAAGCGGCTGAAGATCCCGCCGGTGGTCGGGGCAGGACGCGATAGATCGAGCACGGCACGCTCCTTTCGGATCTCGTGCCGTGAACTCTCCTCACCCAGGCATGCCCGAAGGCTTGCCCAACTCACGAAAAGGCCAGGTCGGGGGCTTGCCCATTTCTACGCAGCCCAGAAACACCCCGCCGGGCAAGCCCTCGGACAGCATGGGCAAGCCCCTCTGGCCGGGCCAATCACCACCGGGCAAGCCTGCCCCGGGCAGGGCGGGCAATCAGAACGCAGACCGCTCCCGAGACCGATCGGGGCAACCCGCCGCCTGTCGCGAGGCGGTGTCCGATCGGGCTGGACCGGCCGTGGCCGATGGCCGATTGCCCTGGATCGGCCATCGGCCACGGCCAGGATCGGCCACCACCGGATCGGTCACGAGGTCATCGGCCACGCCGTCGCAGGGTGGCCGATGACCGACCCGTGCAACTGACGATGGCCGATGACCGATCCAGGACAACCGGCCATCACAAGGGCTCGATCAGGAACGGCCACTGACCGAGCGAAGGTGCCCCCGGCCCTGCTGCCGCTGCTGCGCCGTCCGGTACTCCTTCGCCTTGTTCAGCGCGCGCTGGCCGGTACGCGGGGACACATCCAGACGGCGTGCAACCTCTGCGCCCGACAACTTCTTGCCCGCCGCCTCGGCCTCGGTCAGCCACCCAGCAATCATCCGGTTCTGCTGCTCCTCAGCATCGGACTCTGGGCTCTGCTGCTCCGGTACGCGTACCGTCGCGATGCCCGCGTCGGCCACCGTCGTATCCCACCCTGCTCCGCTGCCGGTCGACGCCGACGGTTGCCCCGCCGTCACTGTGGGCGTGGCGTCCATGGGCATCTGCTCCGGGACTGCCGCCTCGGCCACCGGCGCGGTCATCGCCGGCACCGGCTCTGCGGCGTACGGCTGCGGCGCGGCGGGCTCGACAGACGGCGTGCCGAAGAACGCATGCATGTCGGCCGGGCCTTCAGCCGTCCCTGAGCCGCTATCGGCCCGCCGATCGGTCACGGCCGATTCGTCGGCCACCAGCTGCCTCTCCGCGGGTTCACGGGCTGCTTGCCGCAGCTCCTGCAGGACGGGGCGCAGCTGCTCCTCGGCCACAGGGCCACCTGTGGCCGGGTCGGTCACGTTGTACGCATCGTGGAGGAAGAAGCCGAACTGGTGGGCGTTCGGGAAGCTGCCGTACTGGGCGACGTATGCGTGAACGGCCTCGTAGAAGTCGATCACGGACGGTGTCGGAGTCTGGCCAGCCGTCGCCGGGAGGCTGCCGTTGACCGGATCCGGGGCGGGGCCCAGTTCCTCTGGCCCGGTCGCGGTCGTAGTGATCTCCCTCGTATCTAGCGCGCGCTGGTGCTCGGTGTCAGGCTGTGTCACCAGCGGCTGGTCGTCGGCGCGATCGACCGACACCGTGAACGGCTCCAGCCCGGCCGCGGCGAGCCCCGCGGGGGCGGTGTCCGACAGCGGCACCCCGTACCGCGCCAGCCGCAGCGGCATCAGCGACTCCACGGGCGCCTTGCGGCGCCAGGAGCGTCCGTAGCGGGCGCGCAGCCGGGCCTGGTAGACCAGCCGGTCCTGCTCCAGCCTGATGACCTCGTCGTAACTGCGCAGTTCCCACAGCTTCATCCGGCGCCACAGTCGGAAGGTGGGCACCGGCGCGAGCAGCCAGCGGGTGATGCGGACCGACTCCATGTGCCGGTCGGCGGTGATGTCGGCGATCCGGCCGACCGCGTGCCGGGCGGCCTCGACGGAGACGACGAAGAGGATCGGGATCACGGCGTGCATGCCGACGCCGATCGGGTCCGGCCAGGCGGCCGCGCCGTTGAAGGCGATGGTGGCCGCGGTCAGCAGCCACGCGGTCTGGCGCAGCAGCGGGAAGGGGATGCGGATCCAGGTGAGCAGCAGATCCAGCGCCAGCAGGACCACGATCCCCGCGTCGATACCGATCGGGAAGACGTTGGAGAACTGGCCGAAGCCCTTGTCGCGGGCGAGATCGCGCACCGCGGAGTAGGAACCGGCGAAGCCGATCCCCGCGATCCCCACCGCCCCGGTGACGACCACCCCGATCAGTATTCGATGCATGCGGGTCAGCCGCTCCACCGTGCCCCGCCCCCTCCTATGTATCTCGCCGAACTCCGTCAACGGGAGTGCACAGTCTCTCACCGCGCCGATCAGACAACCGCTCCCCCGACCGTGCTGGGCACAACGACATCTAGCTGCCCCCGCGCGGTTGGGTTGAGCCGAGAGTGGGCTGGACGGTGGGCTGCAGTAGGGGCTGTAGAGCAGGACCGAGAGGTGGACCGAGAGTAGGATCAGCCTTCCGTCGAGGTGGTGCATCCTTCCAGGTCAGCGCATATGGGCAACCCTTCTGGAGCTGCCGACACCTCTTTCTGCGTCAGCCAGAAAGAGACATGAGTCAGTCAGCCGGGCAGCGTGTCTGCGCAACGCCCCGGCCGGTCCTGCTCGTCTTCCAGCAGGTCGGCAAGCGCTCCGCCAAGACCCCAGATGGAGAGGGTCGCCGACCTCACCCGCTACCACTGGCAAGGCCGATGACACAGCGGGGACGGATACCCCCTACGACCGCTGCATGCCGATCGTGGCGACCACGCTGGACCTGCTGCGCGAACATGGGCCGGCCGGACCTGCGTTCTGGCGGCTCGGCCGTGGCCACCGCCAGCCGCTGCGGGACACGATTGGCAACCCCGCCGCGATGCCGCTCTCGCCCACCGCCGCTGAGCCGCCCGGACGATCGAACTCGCCAGCCATACCTGGCGCACCCGAGCGCACCCATTGGACTCCAGTGTCGTCGTGGTCAGCTCACCGGACCGGCTGCAGGCCGAGCTCGCGGCCGCCCCCGGTGCGGCCGCTCGCCCTGGAGCGGCACTTCCCGGCCCAACTGCCCGGCCCCGAGCCCGGCCTCGCCCGCCGCCCCCTCACCACGGGGCGGACTGCACGCTCGCGATCCGCTCCGAGCGGGCTGGGGTGCGGATCGGTCGCCGGCCGGTGGAGCAGCGGACTGGCGCTCGTTGATCAGACGCTGGGCCAGCGCAGCTCCCAGACGGCGCCCGCCCTTGAGGTAAGCGCGCGCACGCTGACGGGTGTCGTCGGGCCACGACGTCAGCCGCATCAGGTGCTCAAGAACGACGCTGGCGGCCGTGAAAGGGTCTGCGAGGTACGGCACGACTACGTCGCGATGCCGGGTCGGCCGCAACGGTTCCTCACGTACCCGCACCACCATCCAGTCGGGCCGGTGGCGTTCTACGGCATCCGCCTTGAGCCGGTCGCGTTCCTCAGCGTCGCGGTGCCAGTACGAGCCGTCGAACTCCACGACCACGCCCTGGTCGTGGTCCGCTGGGAAGAGCATGTCGAGCCGATAGCGGCCGTGCGGCGTCTGCAGCGGATACTGCTGCTCCCCGCCCGTGAGGACGAGCTGGAGTTCGGCGAACAGTTCCGCTCCTGCCGGGAGACGCTGGTCCGCTTCCGGCAGCATGGGCAGCCCTGCCTGCCCATGAACACGTGCGCCACCTGCGCGGACCAAGGTTCGTGTCGGGCGGGGCACAGCCACCAGACCGGCACGTTGGCCCCGGCGGTCACCTCTGCCGGGGTGAGGGTCCCGTTTAGGGACGGGTGCCACAGCGCCGCGATCTCGGGGCTCTCGATCGACAGTGCCTGGTAGCGCACCCGGCCGGAACAGGAGGGGCACGCGGCCACGCCGCGGACGCGGTGAAACACCTTGGCCCGGAACTCGCTGGCGCACGCGGTGCACTTCCACCAGACCAGGCGGTGCGAACCGGCGGTGACAGCTCCGGCCGTCAGTCCGTCGTTGCGCGCGAGGTGCCACTGCGCCGCCAGATCCGGCCGCGCCTCGGGGAGAGCGGGAGCACGCTTCCTCCGGGCGCAGGCCGGGCAGCCCGACCCGGCGAAGGTCCGGTGGCTCACCTTCGCCTCCCAGCGGTGGCCCCGGGAACAACCCATCCCAGCCGTACGCGGGAGTTGACCAGCAGTTCCGCCACGTCGGCGGGTGCGGTGTCGGGGTCCACCTCCGCGAACAGCTCAGGCATGTCGGCCAAGCGCCCGGCCGGGGCATCGCGGCCGGCCCTCGCGCAGGCCGGGCAGCCGGTGCCGCGGCTGCGGTTGGATATTCGCGCCTGGTACTCGTGCCCGACCGGACAGCGCCACCAGACCTGGCGCTGCGAGCCTGGCCCGAACTGGTCCGGTGAGGCGTCGTTGCGCGGGTGCCATTCTGCTACCAGGCCAGGCGAGTGTTCGCTGAGAGTGGTCCGGCCGCGCGGCACGTACCCCGCGCACTGCGGGCAGCCGGTTCCGGCGACACGGGAATGGACTTGGGCCTGCCAGACGTGTCCGTCGTCGCACTGCCAGAACACAGCCTTGTGGGAGCCGGGACCGATCTGCGCCAGGTCCAGGTCGGCGTTCAGGTCCGGATGCCACTGGGCGGCGATGGCCGGGTGCTCGTTGACCAGGAAACGGGTGCGACGTGTCATGAGCACGCACCGTAAGACGCGCCACTGACATGCGCTTGCCGAGGTTACCAACGATGATCACCGTCACGCCCCGGTCGTTGTCAGTGGGCGAGCGGAGAATCACCGGATGGCCCATGAACCGACGGGGGCCGGCGAGTCCGAGATCCTCGCCGTCTCCTTACGTGCGTACCTGTCCGAGACCGGTTTCTCCTTCACCGGACTGACCGGCAAGGAGGTGACCCAGTGCATCACCCGGGCGGTGGTGCAGTGGGTGGGAGCCTCGGGGTGGAGGTGCAGAACGGAGGCGCAGATGCGCTACATCGATCCGCCTCGTCTGAAGGACGGGGGCTGCCTTTCCTACTGGTCGCCGTCCTGGTCTGCCTACCTGGACCTTCGCGTGGTTCGCAAAGACGGCCAGCCGGTCGCCGTGGAGATCGACCGCGCGGACGAGAGCACCGCCGTGGACAAGCTCCGAGACGAAGCACTCCGCGGGCGCCCTGCGCTTTGGATCCGCTGGCACGGAGCGCTGCGTGCCGAACTCCCGGCCGGTGTGGCCCGTCTGCACCTGCCCACGCGGTCCAGTAAAGCGCCCCTGCGGTACTCGCTGGCCCCGGTGGCCGGCACCGAGGCGATCACCACCGGCCAAGCCGTCACCCTCGAGGCCCGAGCAGACGCTCAGCGGCGGGACCAGCAGCGGATCGCGGACGAGAAACGTGCTGCTGCCCGCCCGCAGGAACCGGGCCCCACCCGCTGCTACTAGTGATCAGCACGCTGCTTTGCCTCCCCCCCCGTTACCTTCTAGACGGCCCCGATGTTGGGGCTCCCGGCCTTCTGGCCCGGCATGACTTTTGCCCCCTGTCGACCATGACCCGGGGGGTGGTGTCACCGGGTCGGGAGGCGCCGGTAGATCGCTGATAGGGGCAGGAGCGCCGGTCCGCTGGCAACGCTCTTCGTAACGTGGTTGCCGGATGTCGGCGCCGTGCCTTGGCCGGGAAGACAAGACCCTCCCAGGAGGATGTTCGTGATCGACACCCGCGACGTGGCCGTGTTCCTCGGCCTGGACGTCGGCAAGGGCGAACACCACGCCACCGGCATGACGCCGGACGGCAAGCAGGTCGTCGACAAGCCGCTGCCGAACAGCGAGCCGAAGTTGCGGGCCGTGCTCGACAAGCTCACGGCGAAGTACGGCCGGGTTCTGGTCGTCGTAGACCAGCCCGCCTCGATCGGCGCCCTGCCGCTGGCCGTCGCCCGCGACGCCGGGTGCGAGGTCGCCTACCTGCCCGGCCTGACCATGCGGCGGATCGCCGACCTCTACCCCGGCGAGGGCAAGACCGACGCCCGCGACGCGGCGATCATCGCGGACGCGGCCCGCACCATGCCTCACACCCTCCGCTCGATCGAGCTGGACGACGAGACCATCGCCGAACTCCACATGATCGTGGGCTTCGACGACGACCTCGCCGGTGAGGTCACCCGGGTCGCGAACCGTTTGCGCGGCCTGCTCACCCAGGTCCACCCGCACCTGGAACGCGTACTCGGCCCGCGCATCCAGCACCCAGCCGTCCTCACCCTGCTCGAACGCTTCGGGTCGCCCAAGGCGATCCGCAAGGCCGGACGGCGCCGGCTGATGACGCTGCTGCGGCCGAAGGCGCCCAGAATGGCCGAGCGGCTGGTCGAGGACATCTTCACCGCGCTGGACGAGCAGACCGTTGTCGTCACGGGCACCGACGCGGCCGCGGTGATCGTGCCCAAGCTCGCCAAGAACCTGACCAGCCTGCTCGACCAGCGCAAAGAACTCGCCGCTGACATCGAGGAGTTGCTCAAGTCGCACCCTCTTTCCGAGGTCCTGACGTCGATGCCGGGGATAGGCGTCAGGACCGGAGCCAGGATCCTCATCGACGTCGGCGACGCCAGCAGCTTCCCCACCGCAGGCCACCTCGCCGCCTACGCCGGGCTCGCCCCGGTGACCCGACGATCGGGGTCCTCGATCCGAGGCGAAAGCCCATCCCGCAGGGGCAACAAGCACCTCAAACGGGCCTTCTTCCTCGCCGCGTTCGCCGCCCTGTCCGACCCCGCCTCCCGCGCCTACTACCAGCGCAAGAGAGACGAAGGGAAACGGCACAAGCAGGCCCTGATGTGTCTCGCCCGCCGCCGCGTCGACGTCCTCTTCGCCATGCTCCGCGACGGCACATTCTTCGAGGCCCAAACCGTCCCCCAAGCCGCCTGAATCATCACCAATCAACCGACCCGCCCCTTGACGAAAGAGATAGGGGCACCCCCCGGCGAAGCCGTCGCCCTCCTACCGGACACACCGACGAACCCACCGCGATCCAACCGGCGCGGCTCCCGGGCCTGGAAGCTCCAGGGCCCCAGGGCGCCGTCGACCTGTGCTGGCTCCGGACCCTCCGCGCCACCTCGCACACGGCGCTAAGGACCACGGTGAGGATCTCTCCCAACAACAAGCCGGCGTTGTCGGCGGCGGCTGGAACGCTGGATGGATGAACGGCGATGAGCAGCTGCTGCGCGGCCGGGTCTACGGCTGCGACCACGACGACCCTGACTCGGGCCCGCTCCCGCACCAGACCTACGCCGCGCTCATAGGCGGGCCGCTGGATGGGTTGCTGCTGGACATCACGGGTTGGCGGCCCGGGGAAGTCGACGGCGGCGCGGCCCTGGTTACCGAGCTCGGTCAGTTTCCCGGTGGGCGGTCGCTGTACGACCCGCGCCCCGGCGAACCTCGCACACAGGGCCCGGGTGTGAGCTGCCGCTTCTACTACTCTGGCGACACACCCTGACCGACGCCCCGACCACGGCAGGCCGGCGGTCGGTTCGTCTGCCTGAACCTCCGGCTACGGCCTGTTTTCGGTCAATTGGCTCGCGGTGTTCTCGATCTACAGCAGCGTCCACTCGACTCCGGCCTGCCACCCGGGCTCCGCACCGGCGTACCGCGGCTTCGACGACGGCGCCCCTACCGTCAGTCCATGAGGCAGAGGGAGCTGGTTCTTCTGGTACGGATGCGGTCAGTCCGATGAGGCAGCGTTCGTAGAGCAGGTTGTGCACATAGGTCAAGTCAGGTGAAAGTGTGATGGTCTGTCCGCTAACGTCGGATGTCGCGGTGCCACGGGAGCCCGCGACAAGTTCCAGGGGGGACTTTCCATGGGCATCGACTTTTCCACCTTCGGCTCGGGGCCCTCTCCGGCGCCCACTGACCCTCGGGTCCTGTTCGACGCGCTGCCCGACCGAGCTGCACGCTACGAGTTCCTGCGTGACCCTCAGGGGCAAGTTCTACAGACTTGGTACGACCGGCGCTCGCAGAAGGATTTGGTCGTCAAGCTCAACACCGGCGGAGGCAAGACGGTAGTGGGTCTGCTGATCTGCCAGTCGAGCCTCAACGAGGGTGAGGGCCCAGTGCTGTATCTGGCACCCGACCCCTACCTGGCCTCGCAGGCGATGGAACAGGCCGCTGAACTCGGCATTGAGGTTACCGACGACCCCCGCTCAGCGCGCTTCACCAGTGGCGAGGCCATCTGTGTTCTCAGCCTCCACCGGTTCGTCAACGGTAAGAGCGTCTTTGGCCTCCAGGGCGACGGACGACCCGTCGTCGACGTCGGCACGATCGTCATCGACGACGCGCACGCGGCGCTCGCCACGGTGAAGGAGAAGTTCACCCTGACGCTCTCCCGAGACCGGCACGAGAAGACGTTCACCGAACTGCTTGACCTGTTCGCTGACGACCTGCGCCAGCAGTCGGAGATCACGTACCAGGGCCTGACCACTCAGGACTCCTCAGCTGTAGCCCCGGTGCCTTTCTGGGCCTGGACCCGCCGCAATACCGATGTCACGGCGGCCCTGAATAAGCTGCGCGACGACGAGGATCTTCAGTGGTCGTGGCCGCTGATCAAGGACGTCCTCCCGATCTGCCGTGCCGTCTTCACTGCCGACAAGCTCGAGGTCCAGCCTCCGTACCCGCCGATCAGTAAGATCGCCAGCTTCGCCCGTGCACGACGGCGCGTGCATCTGACCGCCACCCTCGCTGACGACAGCGTGCTGGTCACCGACTTCGCGGCCGATCCCGAAACTGTGGGGGCACCTATCACCCCGACAAGCGCCGGGTACCTCGGCGACCGGCTGATCCTCGCACCCCAGGACATCAGCACTTCGATCAAGGAACCCGCGGTACGCGACATGGCCGCCAAGCTCGCTGAGCGGGTCAACGTCGTCGTCCTGGTCCCCTCTCACCGCAAAGCCGGCGCGTGGGCGCAGCACGCGCAGATCACCGCATCGAAGTCCGACGAGATCGGTGCCGCAGTTGCCAAGCTCCGCAAGGGCCACGTTGGTCTCGTAGTCCTGGTGAACCAGTACGACGGGATCGACCTGCCCCGCAAAGCCTGCGAAGTCCTGGTCATGGACGGGCTGCCTCAGGCATACGGCGGCCTGACCCGCCGTGAGGCGACTGTGCTCGGCGACTCCGACGAGATGGTCAATCGCCAGTTGCAGCGCATTGAGCAGGGCATGGGCCGCGGGGTCCGCTCAGCCAACGACCACTGTGTCGTTCTGCTGCTGGGGCCGCACCTGTCCCAGCTCATCGCCGCACCCCGATACCGTTCCCGGTTCAGCCCCGCCACCCGAGCACAGATCGACTTCTCCCGCCAGGTGGCCGCAAAGCTGGCTGACCAGCCGCTGGAGCAGATCGAAAGCGTGATCGCACAGGTTCTGGGCCGGGACCCGAACTGGGTGACCGCCGCACGCGGTGCCCTCACCGAAGTCACCTACCCCCGCAGCACCGTCTCCGCAGGTGCAGCCCCTGCCCGCCGCGCCTTCGACCAGGCATCGCTCGGCCAGTATGCACAAGCCATCCGATACATGAGCGAAGCCGTTGCCGCGGCGACCGGCGAGACCGAGCGAGGATTTCTTCAAGAACAGCTCGCCGCCTACCAGCACTTCATTGACGAGTCCAAGGCCCAGCACACCCTGGTCAAGGCGCTCGCCTACAACCCCGCGATCCTCCGGCCCATCGCCGGCGTCAACCCCACCAAGATCAAGCCTACCGACACGCAGGCGGTCCTTGCCGCCGGGTACCTGGCCAACACCTACGCCGACCGCAACGACTTCCTCGTAGGCGTCAACGTCCTGCTCGACGAACTCGTCTACCGACCGGACCAGAAGCAGGTTCCCATTTTCGAACGAGCCCTGGAACATCTGGGCTACCACCTCGGATTCGAAGTACAGCGGCCCGAGCGCACCACCGGCAACGGCCCGGACGTCCTGTGGGCCACCGGCGGCCTCAAGTACTTGGTCCTTGAAGCCAAGTCAGGGGCGAGCACTGACAAGATCTGGCGAAGTGACGTCGCTCAGCTGGCACACTCCATGAGCTGGTTCCAGGAGACCTACGACCAGACCTGCAGCGCCACTCCCGTGCTCTTGCACCGCGTCAACACGCTCGAGTACAACGCGGTGGCTCCCCCCGGCACGCGCATCATCACCAGCGGCACCATGACTCAGCTGGCTGATGCAGTACGCAAAGCGATGGTGGCGCTCGCGGATGAAGGGGCCTGGAGCGATCCTGAGGCAGTGGCGAAGCAGTACCAGGCCCACCGCCTCCTGGGAGAAGGCATTGCACAGCGCTTCAGCGTCACCCCCCGCTGACCTCGTCCGCCAGGTTCACGTCGACCCCAGCTCATGATCCGGGCCCGACGTGAACCTGGACGGCCACGCATAGCCGAAGGGACGATACGCCCATTCCGCATGAGATCCCTCGCAGGATGGACCGTCGGCCTCCGAGCGGGCCTGAGGCCGGCCCTCTGTCCGCGGCCACTGGCATAGCCCAACCTGGACTGCACGGCATGGCCTGGCCCATCATCGTGAGATGGCTGAGCAGACGGACTTCCGGCGGTTGCGGAGCCTGGTCGACGGCGTGCTCGTCACGCTGTACCAGAGATATCGCCATCAAGATCTGCCGGAGCTGTGCGAGCGCCTCGGCCTCCCCTCGCCTCCCGCGGATGACGGCACGACCAAGCACGAGCGCTTGACCGCGAGCTTGCAGGACTGCCCAGATGAGCAGCTGCTCCACGTCGCTCAGGCCGTTCTCGACACTGAGATGCTTCTGTTCATCGAAACGAGAGATCTGCAGGATGCCGTGTGGGCCGGGCGCGATTACGTGGAGATTCCCGGCCGCACGCGTCGCGAGCTGGCCAAGGAATTCGACCTCACCGACCACCTTGGCCACCCGGACCGGTTCCTTGCCCTCCTGGGACAGCTATGGGACCTGGGCGAGGACGAGTTCAACGTTTGGGGGCCCCACCGGGGTACCCTGCGCGATGACATCCAGCGACACGTGATCCGATTCTCGGACGACTGGACGACCGAGTACCTCTTCGAACAACTCAGAGCTTTCGAAGCCCCACACCCTCGCTTCGGACACTTCCTTGAGGGCCTCGCCTCCCCAACCGTCCTTCCCGACGAGCAGGCACAGCGTCGCTTCGTCGAATTCGCCAACCACCATCTCCAGCCCGTGGGCGCGCAGCTGCGCCAAGAGGGCGAGGTGGACGGCTACCCTCAGTTTCTTCTCCTCCCGCTCGGGCGCGGCACCGCCCATCGGCCACGCAACCTCATCTTCGCTACCTTGGGGAAGCCAGACATCCGCTTCACCAGCGCCCTCGACAACGACATCGAGATCGCAGAACGCGCGAATCAGGTTCTGGTCTACGACCGCCCGGTTGGCAAGGACGGCCTGCTCTGGTGCGACCTGCTGTCCTGGTGGCAGGAGACCCGTGACGCCGACAATGCAGAGGAGGCAGCTCTGGCCCTCTACGGCCGCATGGAGGCTTCTCTGCCTAGCCAAGCCGAGGGGCAGAAGAACTTATTCTGGCTCTACCACCGCATCTACAAGAGCCAGCTCCGTGACGTGCCCGCTCTCCTCCCGGAGATATGGGTGCACTGGGACCCCAAGAGCATCCGTGAGCGCGGCGAGCGCGCCCAGCAGAACCTCCGCATGGACTTTCTCATGCTGCTGCCCGGGAACCGACGCGTCGTTCTGGAAGTCGACGGCATGCAGCACTACACCCGCAACAGAGGTTCCAAGCCAGACAGCGCAAAGTACGCCGCGACCATGGCTGGCGACCGCGATCTAAAATTCCGCGGATACGAAGTGTTCCGCTTCGGTCACGACGAACTACGTGACCGTGATCGAGCCCAGCTTGTGGTTGCTGACTTCTTCCGCGCACTCCTGGGCCGTTTCCCCGACTGCTCTTCGTAACACGACTGCAGAAGCCCCCCACCCCGGCCGCCCCGGCCACCGGCGTCCTCGCCGACGCCTGGAGCCAGATGCCCGTCCTGCCCGCGCCCGCCCCCGAGCCGGCCCCGGCGGCCGCCGGCGACGTCTTCGCCGACGCCTGGCGCACAACACCCCCGGTCCAAGCCTCCGAACTACCACCAGTCCACGCACCAGCCGCCGACCCGGATGACGCCCTGGTCGGACTGCGCAAGGCACACCAGGACCACCTGCCGAAAATCACGCTCGCCGCCCTGCGCTACGCCCGCGCCAACGACCCCGACTTCCCCGACCCCGTCGACAAGCGAGGCGCCGAACTCCTCTACCGCGCCGGCGACCTCAAGACGTGGGCCTGCAACCGGCCCCGCGCCGCCTCCGGCACCACCGTCCTCGACTGACCGCCCCGGCCCGCCCGGCGCCCGCGAACCGGGCCCTGTCCGATCCGGCCGACACGATCCCCATCCCTGGAGAACACCCGGTTCGCCAGGCACAGCACAGAAAAGGAACACCGCACCATGACGACCACGACCGCGCTCCCGAAGCGGCTGCGCCTCACCGACCCCGGCCTGCGCGAGCAGATGGAGGCACTGCCCACCTCCGCAGCGCTGATCGGCCTCAGCACCGACGGCCGGGCCATCGCCGTCGACATCGACACCGCGCCGCACATCCTGGTCTGCAGCGGCACCGGCGGCGGCAGCACGACCATCCTGCGTACCCTCACCGCCCAGTTCCTCCACCAGGGCGCCCATGCCCTGGTCCTCGACACCACCCGGGTCGCCCACCTGTGGGCGAGGAACCTGCCGACAGTCACGCACCGCGGCAACGTCGCCGGCTTCCACGACGCCCTGGTGGGTCTCGCCTCCGAGCTGAAGCGCAGCACCGACTTCGACGACGTGCCGCGCCTGATGCTCGTGATCGACCGGGCCGACATCACCCTGCGGCACCTCGCCCACTACTGGGAGACCTTCCGGCAGAAGGACGACCCCAAGCAGTCGCCGGCCGTCGCCGCCCTCGAGGACGTCCTGTACGAGGGGCGCGCGGCCCGCATCCACGTCATCTACGACGGACCCGCCATCGCCGGTGGCCTCGCCCCCGGCGCCCGCGAGCAGTTCGCCACCGTCATCCTCGCCCGGTTCAGCACCGGCACAGCGGCTCGCCCCGATAGAGGGCCCCGCCCCCAAGAGCAGCCCGTTCCCGGGCCATGTCCACGTCGTCCAGGACGGCGACGCCCACCCCACGCAGGCGCTGCTCATGACCGACGCCGAAGCCGCCGACTGGCTCACCGCCACGGCGGCCGGGGAGACCTGACACGCGTCCGGACACACCACGGGCCCCGGGGAGTGAAGGCATCCCCGGGGCCCGGTGTATGGAGTCGTGCTGTTCAACGACGGCGCGATGCCAGCGTCACGCCTCGGGCTGC
Organism: Streptomyces violaceusniger Tu 4113; assembly: GCF_000147815.2. Taxonomy (NCBI): domain Bacteria; kingdom Bacillati; phylum Actinomycetota; class Actinomycetes; order Kitasatosporales; family Streptomycetaceae; genus Streptomyces; species Streptomyces violaceusniger. The sequence continues at coordinate 260,936 of NC_015951.1, forward strand.
GAAGGCTCCACCTGGCGCAGGCAGTACACGCACTGGGAGTCCGAGTCGACGCGGCCCATGCACCGCCGGCAGTCCCCCCGGTCACGTACCGGCCCCCGGCCGTCCGGGCAGCCGGGGCAGGTCATCACCGGCTGACGGAAGCCGAAGCTGACCACCCACCCCTCGCCTTGGGCGGCGTCGCGCGCCAGATGCGAGACCTCGGAGGCGGAGCGCGCGTCTTCGTCGTCGCCGGTCTCCACCGCCAGGTAGACGGCGAAGCAGTCGTCGGTGTCGCACACGACAGCCACTCCTGTAGGCATTCGATCCCCTCTCAAGCCGCGGCTGCGTCCAACAAGACCATCTTGCTGAAGGGAACGTCCTCGTACTGGCGTCCCCACAAAAGCCGGGTCCGCGTGACTCGAATTCGAGTCAGATCGTTCGAATCGGACGCACGGAATCGAACCACCACGGGTGGGCAACGCCGCATTGCGCCGCGGCCGCCGGCCTCGCGCTGTTCGGCCACCGCCTGCGCTGGGGAGTGCACTTGGCCTCCGGCTCACGTATCCCCGGCGTAGCCTGCTCGGGAGCACGGGCCGTGACGATGCGCCTGGTTCGGCTCCACACGCTGCGGGGAGAGGGAAGCCGGGCATGGCGAACAACGGGCAGACGGACACGGCCGTACTGGTGGCGATGCTCAGCGATCGCGCCGCCGTGAACGTCCGGCTGGCACTGGTAGCGGACGAACAACAGTGGCAACTGCACCATGGCCAAGTCACCTTGGACGACGACACCCCGTTGACGGAGCGAGCCTGGCGCTACAGCACGGCGGCCTTCCTGGAGCTGCGCTTGCCCGGCCCGACGGTCGCCGCGCTGCTGCGGGGCGACGACCAGAACGTCCACGGCCTCCACGTCGTCTCCCCGAGCCCACCAGCCTCCAGCGCCTCCACATACCGGCTGCATGGCCAGGAAGAGTGGGGCCGGGTGACCACGCCGTGGCCGCGCACCGAGTGGACCATCAAGCGGGACGCCAACACTCCCCAGCCCGGCCACGACCTGCTCGTAGGGGACGGCTCCTCCTTCCTGAACTTCGACCAGGCCCTCAGCGCCTTCCTTCACCAGCGCCCTCACGACAGCAACGCGGGCCGCTCGGACCTGTGGCGTATCGTCCTGCCGCAGCGTGCGGGCTGGTTTCCGCAGATCACTATCGGGCCCGACTTGCTGACGGCCGACGTCGACGGCGAGGCCCTGGACGGCGCGGTTCTGGAACTGAGCTGGGCGGCGGGCAACCAGTCCCAGCCCGTCGACGGTGCCGGCACCTACCGCTTCCCGCTGCTTCACGGACTCGCGCCCGACAGCCTGTTGATGCTCCGCCGCGAGGACCAGTCGCTGGACTGGCGCCACTTCCCGGCTCCCGCGTACGGGCGCGCCCGCGACGCCTCGGTCGTCTGGGAGCAGCCCGGACCTGAACTGGACCTCCTCCTGGCGAACGGAGAGGGAAAGCACCTGGAGTGCAAACGGGACGTCCCGGAGGGCGAATCGCGGAAGAAGATGCTCAAGACCATCGCGGCCTTCGCATCGCAGGACGGCGGCACCATCCTGATCGGCGTCCAGGACGACCTGGAGGTTGTGGGCCTGCCCGAGGAGTCGAACGTCGACAAGCAGGTCCTTCAGGTCGTCGGCATGATCCGGGACAGCCTGGAGCCGGTGCCGTCCTACGAGACACGCGTGATCGACCACACCGGAAAGAAGGTCCTCGCCATCGAAGTCGCCAGCGGGGGCCAGATGCACGCTTACCGCAACGGACAGCGCCTGGAGTTCTACGTCCGAGTCGGCCCGAACACGGTGCTCGCGCGCCACCATGAGATCGCCGCCGGATTCCAGCAGGCTCCGACCGTCACAAGGTTCTGAGAACCACCGCACCGGCGACGGCGCGTGTCGACCGCACCCGGTGCGGTCGACATCGCGCTCACCAGTCGTCGGGGGCGCTGCCCACCCACGCGATCGGCTGAGCGAGACTCCGCTGTCTGTCGACTGGGATATCGATAAAATGCTGTCATATCCGAAAAGCGTTCCGCCTAGCATCAGTGCATGACTGCGGAAGAAGCCGCGCAGCGGTGCCCGATGCCCGGTGCTCATCGGCGCCTGATGGACTGCCATGCCCAGTGGCACCGGCTGCACGAGGAGTACTTCGATCCGCATGGGTTCAGGATCATGCTGAACGCGCTGGTCCCGAACCTCCGGAACGTGACATGGCTGCTGCAGAAGCAGAAGAAGGAACTCGTAGGCTTCGACGACTGGTATGCACGGTTCCAACAGCAATCGGGCAGCAGCGAGATCATGCGGTGGGTCGTAAAGTCCCGCAATCGCATCACGAAAGAAGCCGATCTGGAGCTGCACAGCGAGTTGCAGATCGTGTGGCAGCAGGACTGGCTGCAGCGTGTGCTGGGCACCTCGGCAAAGTTCCCGCCCCGGATGACGGTCCGCGAGATCCTGAACGATGTTGTACGGCGGTACCGGCCCCCAGGCGGCACTGTGACCGTGCGGCGCCGCTGGGTGGATGCGGCGCTGCCCGAATGGGAACTGCTGGACGCGACGGGAGAGGTATACGCGCAACTCGCGGCGCTGCTCGCCGAGGGGCACCAGGCAACCGGTGCGCAGATATGCGACCTCTCGGCACGTGACGAGGAATGCGTGACGGCGCACCTCAAGTCGTCGGGCACCATGCCGCATTGCATGCTTGTCACCAAGGACGACCTGGAAGCCCACTTCGACGTGCTCAAGGGCGTTCAGATCGAGTCCTACAACTTGACCATCGAACGCGACGAGGCCGGCACCAAGCGGGCGCGCGAGCGCTACGGGAAGCGGCCCGAGCCGCACTCCGGCGATCCGATCGACGCCGTGCCCTGGCACATGGCCAACGCTCGGCTGCTGATGGAGAAGGACGGCTTCCACGAGACCTTCACCTTCCTGTACCGAGGAGACAAGATCGTGCAGCTCGGCACTCTCGTCTTCGACAGCCAGGGCACGAAGATCCTCTCCTTCGAGAAGCTCGCAAACCAGGTGAAGGCGATGAAGGCCGACGGCATCGTCGTGACGTCGGAGTCATGGTTCGCCAAACCCACAGGCAAAGAGGAGGAACTGGGCACCCTCTTCTTCCCGGCGCGTGACCGCCTGGACCGGCTGGAGGCGCTCACCGTCTACGCCGCGACCTGTGATGGCCGCCGGGCGGGACAGATGTCCATGGTCACTCGTGGCCCGAACGGACAGACGACCTGCTCTGACCCACAGGACATCGAGTATGCGGTGGCTCACACCCTCGCTCCCGTTCTGAGAATGTGGGATGAGACAGGGCAGCCGACGAGCTGACCACGACATGAAGTTGAGCGACCTCAGCCCGCTGATGGCACGCCGTCAAGGCGGCGGCCTCAGCTATGACGGCTTCCGCGCCGACCCTGCACTGGCATCCCTGCACTGGCCCGACGACGTCATTGAGCAGTTTCTCTTCGATCACGGGGACAACGGCGCTTTCGTCTCCGACTACGGCGGCATCGACCTGCACGAGGTCAGATGGCGGCTAGAGACGATCCCGGCCGCGGACTTCGTCGGGATGCCGACCGGAGCGTCCGATGCCGGCTGCATCGAGAGCTACGCCGAGAACCCGGTGCACTGGGTCGAGGTTCGCCGCCCCGAGGTGGGTCGGCATTGGGAAGAGCACGGGACGTGGCTGCGCCCGCCGATCCTGATCGTCCGACGCCTGCTGGACCCATCAGACAGCGGGCTGCAGGTCGTGGAGGGCAGGACACGCGTTGGTGTCCTGTGCGGCCGCCTGCGCGAGGGGCTGCACGTCGCGTCCCACCATCAAGCCTGGGTTGGGCGCGCGTGACAACGCTTCGCGCACCACAGTGCGTACGCTGCGAGCGTTTGACCGTTTTTCGAGGAAGAGCTGCGGATGACTGAGAACTCGTCGATGCCTGGGCCGCGCCGGGACATGGCGATGCACAACGACTGGTGGGCTTCGGGCTGGGACCACGTCCTGCCCCGCCAGGGCTTCCCGCTGACCATGCTGATCGGGACCGCGAGCCAGCCCGGATTCACCGGCTCTCTGGACGACCTTCTGCAAGAGATCTTCGACGGCCGCTGGGACATGATCGGCGGCGACCTCGACGGTGCGCTCACCTTCTCCTGGCCGGATGAGGAGTGGGACTACGAGGACGCGCCGGAGGGCCGCGAAGCGAACGAGGCGAACCGCTGGGAGAAGTTCGGCGCCATGCTCACGGCCGCCGGCTACCCGGTGCCCCGGACCGTGCGGGACCTGTCCGAGCTCTACCTGACGTGGGGCCTGGCCCGCCGCGAAGAGACGCCGGACGGCACCCGATGGTCCATGCCAGCCGCGCTGCCGCTGCCCGGCGACCTGCTGCCCCTGGACTCCGAACTCACCGAGCGCCTCGACGGGATCCGCTGGACGATGCGCACCGGCCCGCTCCTCGACACCCTCATCGACCACCTGGTCGACGATCTGGGTGAACCGGCAGAGACCCTCACCTCCCTGGACCGGCTGGCGGCAGCCACGGGCCAGGACGTCGACGACGTCCGGCTCGCTCTCGCGGAACTCGTGAAATCCGGCGACGCCCGTGTCCAGCGCGGCGAGGAGCCGGCCGACGCGGAGCGCCTGGAGGCCCACCGCCGCTTCCGCCTGGTCATGGACTGGGAGCACTTCCACGAGAACCGCATCCAGGTGAGCCGCGGGTGACTGAGGCCGCGCACGGCACCGTGGGGACCAGCGACACGCGCCTAATCGTGCTTCGAGGCAACAGCGCCTCGGGGAAGTCGTCCGTCGCGGCCGGCCTGCGCGAGAAGTTCGGCCGCAACCTCGCCATCGTCGCCCAGGACAACCTCCGCCGGATCGTGTTGCGCGAACGCGACCGGCCCGGCGGTGCCAATATCGGCCTGATCGACCTCACCGCCCGCTACGCCCTCGACAACGGCTTCCACGTCGTCCTGGAGGGCATCCTGTACGCCGACCGCTACGGCACGATGCTCCAGGACCTGGTGCGCGCCCACCAGAGCGTCAGACGGTGCTACTACCTCCACGTGCCCTTCGAGGAGACGGTGCTCCGGCACGCGACGAAACCAGACGCCGAATACCTTGCGCACGTCAACGAGGGCCACCTACGCGACTGGTACCGAGAGAAGGACCTGCTCCCCAACGGCATGGAGACCGTCATCGACGCGGCCAGCACCCTGGACGACACGGTCCAACAGATCCTCTCCGAGAGCGGCCTGAACGGCATTCTCCCGATCGACCGCTGACGGCCCATAAGGCGCGCCACCGCAGGTACGGTCAGCTGCACGGCACGGAAGACGGCACACACAACCGGACCCAGGGGGGCCAATGGGCGTGGAGAACGGACCGCAGAGCATCCCGTGGGGCGGCCAATGGCGACGACACCTCCGCTCCGATCATGAAATGGATCTCGTCCGCTCCTGGATCCGCCGCCTCGAATGCCCCACCTGCAAGACGGCCGAGGGACGCGCCTGCCGCACCGCGGGCGGCCGTCCCACCGATCACCACCGGGCTCGCCGCGACGCCGCCGGCCCGATCCCGTACGAGGAGTGGCGGCAGCAGGGCCTCATTCCAGAGCAACGCACGTACACGATGCCGGCCGTGCTCAAGGAGTCGGAGAAGGCCCGCGCCGACTTCAACGTGGACACCGCCCTGGCCGACGGTGTGGCGGTCGTCCGCGTGTTCCTCGCTGACCGGCTCGGGTTGTTCCTCCAGGGCGAGGAGGCCATGGACCGCATCGACGACGCCGTGCGCAAACTGATCGAGGTCCGCGGCCCGGTGGGGACGGCCGACGTGGTCACTGTCCTCGCCAGCCAAGTCGCCTCGCTGCTGGCTGCGAACGCCGGCCCCGACGGCGATCCGGAGGCCCTGTTCGACACGATGATCCGCGCGCAGATCGACATGGTCCGCAGGATGAATGCGATCGAGAAGGAACGAGCCGACGGCTGACCGGCCGGTCAACACTGATGTAGTGCCACCCACTAACCTCCTGCCGATGCAGTACCAACCTGCACGCTGGCGGTGTCCCGTTCGAGCGAAGGGATGAGCTGTGCCCGACCGACCTGAAATCGTCTGCATCTGCGGCTCTACCCGGTTCGTGGACGAGATGCGTGCGGTGAATCGTGATCTGACCTTCGCCGGGGTCATTGTTGTCGCGCCAGGCGAAGCAGACGAGTTGATCACCGACAAGCAGAAGCCGGCGCTGGACGCCCTCCACCTGCGCAAGATCGACCTGGCAGACCGGGTTCTGGTCGTCAATGTGAATGTGCGCCCGAGTTCCCCCGCACGCGGTGCCCGTGGGCACCTCCCCAGTGGCCCTGCGTTGTGCATCGATGGTCCCTTTCACCTCTGAGGGTGAAGAGTGAGGGAACCTCGGAATTTGTGAGCCTTCTTCTAGCAGCCTGAGATTCCTTACGGTTTCGGGAAGTTGAGGGGGCGGGATGTCGCTCGCAGTCGTTGCACCGATCCGATCTCGACCGCTGCTGCAGTCACCGCAGAACGTCGCGGACTTCGAGCAGGACCTGCTGTCGGAGTTCGTGCTCGCACGGGCGGCGGCCGGACTCGCCGACGAGACGATCTCCGGCGACGTGGATGCCCTGATGGAGGTCCGAGGATGGTTCGGCGGCCCGCTTTGGGAGCTGGTTCCCACCGACCTCGACCGGTTCTTCGGCGAGGACCAGCGCCGACTGGCCACGCTGACGAAGGTGCGCAAGGCGCAGGCGCTGGCCACGTACTTCGAGTTCCTGGAGGTGCGGCACCAGGCCGACATCCACGCGGCCACCGGAGTGCTGGTGCAGTGCCCGGTGGACGAGATCAACCGTCCCCGTGGCAATACCAACATGCGGGTTCGGATCCCGCCGCCGGCCGCGGACGTCGACCGGCTCTTCGCTGGCTGGCGCGACGACCTGCACGCGGCTCGCAAGTACGCACCGACCGTCCGCAACTACACCGCATGTCGCCTGGCCAGCCTCATCGGGCCGCGGGTCTCGGAACTGTGTCTGCTCGAAGTTCATGACATCCGCTGGGACTTGGGCACCTTCGGCAAGGTACTGCTGCGCGGTAAGGGCAGCCGCGGCCAGAAGAAGGAGCGCCTGGTCCCGCTCATCAACGGCTCCCGCGAGCTCCTCGAATGGTGGCTCCAGGGACCGCGGTGGGAGTTCGACGACCAGCTCGATGAGCCAGGCGCACCACTGTTTCCGTCCGAGCGCCGCGACCCCGGCGGGCGCTGCAAGCGCGTGAGCACCAGCGCGATCCGGGGCGGCATGGCGGAGGCAGTGCAGCATCACCTCCCCCGCTGGCTGGCCGTGCCACTCCGCACGCGTTGCGGCACTTCGCCGCGTCGGATCTGTACGCGCAGGGGATGAACGTCGTCGCCGTCCAGGAGCTGCTCGGCCATCGCTGGATCAACACCACGATGATCTACGTCCATGTCAACAAGACCCACATCGAGGATGCCTGGATTTCCGCCGGACACCGGGTGGCGTCCCGGTTCACCGGTTAGCCCAGGACAGGAGCCCTTATGAAGTGGAACCTGCGGCTGGCCGCCGCGCAACGCGACATCTGGAAGTCATCGCAGCTGCAGGCGATGCTCGCCGACGCCGGCCTGGTGATCAGCGCTGGGAAGATGTCCAACCTGTGGTCCGGGCAGCCGGTCACGATCCGCCTGGACGACCTCGACATCATCTGCGAGGTCCTTGGCTGCGAACCCAACGACCTCATGGTCCGGGAACCGGAGAAGGCCCGCGCTCAGCGACCGGCGAGCACTCCCACCCGTGCGGCTGTCGCGGGCGAGCACCCCAGACTCGAACGCAGGGTCGGCCGGACGGAACCACCGCTGTGAGCCACCTGCGTCCTTCACCCAGCAGGCCGCCGTCGACTACATCCACCTCCGGCACCAGCGCTGGCCACACACCCGCAACCCTCACGTGTTCATCAGCTCGCAGACCGCGCACACCCGGGCCCCGGTCACAACCGGCTGGATGCAGCCTCTGCTGGGCGGCCTCCCGGTCACCGCCCAGCAACTTCGCGAGGACCGAATCCTCGAAGAGGCCGCCGTCACCGGCGCTGACCCGCAGCACCTATGCGCGGTGTTCAACATCACTCCGGAGACCGGACTCCGCTACACCCGCTTCTTCCACCCCGACCCCACGGACAGCGACGACGTATCCGGCTGCAACATGGAGACATCGTGACCGACCACCACGCTCACCTGCTCGCCGCCATCGTCGAGCTCGGCGGTGAGCTGGAGCTCCCAGCTACCCGTATCGGGCGCTTCAGGGGCGCGGTCATCCCAGAAGGCTGCGCGGTCAGCGCCGGCCGCCGCTGATGCGGCGGTCGTCGGCCAGTGCGGTAAGCGGGCCGAACTCGCGGGCAAGCTGGTTCCACGTCAGAACCTCGCCACAGCGGGCCGGGAACTCCTTCGGGTTGAACTCGGGCATGGTCCAGGTGCCAGTGCCCCGGTCCCGCAGCCACAGGTCCCCGTCACCGTCGACCACAGTCGGCGGGACCGGTACGGGCTCGGCCTGATCGGTGGGCTCCCAGGTGACCCGGCCCGGGTGGGAAACGCGGCGCAGCTCGGTTGTGGCCAGCCGCGCGGCCAAGTCACGGGTGGACTCTTCGGCGTCCTTGACCGACGCGAGTCGGAATGCGTCGTCAAGTATGGGCAGGGCTGGATTCTTGCTGCGCTTTGAACTCATACGCTGACTACCTCCGGTAAGGGGCGGCACATCCGTTATGGCACCCCGTAGAGGAACACGGTATCCGAGGTGGGAGCCGGGCCGGCTACGACCACTGTCCAGATGGAGGCGCTGGCACACCGGGCGGTGGGGCTAGGTGGTGAGCTGGTCCTGGACGTGGCGCAACCCGTGGTGGTAGCGCTCAGATATGGCGGTCCGGGTCTGAGAAGGTGAGGCCGCCGGGGGCGAGCGGACGTCGGGCCGGGGCGGGTGCGGGCTCGGGCTCGGTCTCGCCGGGCGGCTGGCGGAAGTAGGCGCCCTGCTCGACCGGCATCAGCCGGCGCCCACCCGCCTGGGCGGGTACGGGAGCGTCGGAAGCGGGCTCGGAGAAGGCGGGCAGCGAGAGCGGTCGACGGTCGGTCATGATCCCTAGTCTCCCAGGTCCGGCCCTGCGGTTAGGGCCAGGCGGTGATCGCCAACCGACACGCGACGAACGCCCAGGTTCGGGGCGCCGAGTGCTCAGTATTCGCGAACTCAAGCGCTTTCCCTGGCGGGTACATCGGCGAGTCCACGAGCAGGGAAATCGACTATGCCCACGCCATTGGCAAGCCGATTTCGTTCACCGAGCCCGCCCCCGCTGCAACGTAGTTCGCCGGGGGAGCGCCCCGAAGATCCCAGGGCCTACACGCACGCCAGTGCGATGCCGCAGCTCAGAGCCCCCGGGCATCGCATCTCAGTGCGTGTAGGGCCTGGGTCCGGTGCCGCTGGCCCCGGACAGCGAAGGCCCCCGGGCCGCCCGTGCGCCCCGGGGTCCTGTCGCCGGTCCCACCGCCGCTCACCAGCCGTCGGGTGCGCTGCCCACCCACGCGATCGGCCGGCCCTCGCTGTTGCGGCCCCAGTGCGGTTCCTCCATCGAGGTCTCGTGTCCGTCGGGCAGGACGCAGATCCGTCCCCAGCGGCCGTGCTTGCCCGCGCAGAGCCCGGTGAGCCGGGCCGCGTCGCCCTCCGCCACGGCCTGGTCGTAGCGGTCCTGGAACGGCTGGAGACGGGCGCACAGCTCCAGGCCGAGCTCCGTCTCCGCCGTCTCCACCCGGGCCCGCGCCTCCCGCACCCCGGGGTCGGACAGCACAGCCGAGATGACGTCCTCCGCCTCCGCGGAGGCCCTGGTGCAGGCGTGCCGTCGCACGGCTTCCTGCACGCGTCGCTCTTCCTCGGGTGCGGTCATCACGCCGCTCCTTCCGTGGCCGCCCACTCCAGCCCGAGGCCAGCCAGCGCGGCCCTGTCCAGGAGCGGTGTTCCTGATCAGCGCCTGGTGGTTGCACCTGGGCTTATCAGTTTGCTGTGCGGGGTGCGGTCGGGCAGCGCGGTCTTTTGTCCGGGACGCGGGTGTGGGCGGTGGTCTTGAAGTGTGAGGTCTGGTCTGCGGTGATGTCAGATAGAGGGCTGGGTGATCAAGTCATGTCACTTGAAGTGACCGGTGGTCAGGTTCGGTGATTGCTGGTACGGGGTGCGGCTGCCTGCAGGCACAGCAACCGCCGCCGCGATGCCGCGCCTCGACCGGCCCGCAGCGGCGGCCGGGCTCGGCCGCCGACACCCACAGCCGTGCCGCCAGCCGGTCCTGCCGACTACCGTGTCGGGGCATGACTTTGAGGACCAGCAGGGAGCTCATGGCATGGCAGCCGCCGGCCGATTGGCGTGAGCTGAGCGGGCGATCAACGTCGCGCTTACCTGGAGCAGCACGGCATGCATGGCGGCCTCATACCGGTTGACTGGGAGAGCTTGGATCGTGACCAGCGAACGCAATACCGGCAGTGGCGCGACCGCATCCTCTCTGACACTCCCGAGGAGCGGGCGGCCAAAGAGCTTGAACATCGCAGGAATGAGGTTCCCCCGCTGTACGGGGGTGGCTGACTAGCTGGTCAGGGAGGGTTGACGTGGTTTCAGGTTCACTTGTTCGGCCGTTGCCTGGCTGGCGTAATGCTTCTCCTCGTACTCGATCGGGCTGAGGTAGCCGAGCCGTTTCTGGATGCGGCGGGGGTTATAGAAGCCGTCGATGTACTCGAAGAGCGTGAGGTTCGCTTCGGCTCTGGTGGGGAAGACGCGGCCGCGGATGCACTCGGTCTTGATGACCATCCACAGGTTCTCCGCCAGGGCATTGTCGAACGAGTCGCCGACCGAGCCCATGGACGCCTGGATACCGGCCCTGACCAGGCGTGTCGTGAGCTTCACGGACGTGTACTGACAGCCGTGGTCGGCATGGTGAATGAGCTCACCGGGGGCGACTTCGCGGCTGGCCAGGGCATACTCCAGCGTGGTCAGGACCAGATCGGCGTCTGCGCGGGCGGAGGTTTCCCAGGCCACCACCCGGCGGGAGAACGCGTCGCGGATCGCGGACAGCCACAGCGGGCCCTCCTCCGTCGCGATCATGGTCAGGTCCGTGACCCACAGCCGGTTCGGCACGTTCGCGGTGAAGTCGCGTTGCACCAGGTCAGGGGCCGGTTCCGCGTCCGGGTCACGTCGGGTGAAGCCCTTGCCCCGCCGGGGACTGATCCCGGCCAGGCCGGCTTGGCGCATGAGCCGTTCAATGCGTTTGCGGCCGACGTGGATGCCTTCACGCCGGAGGACGGCGTGCACGCGGGGTGAGCCGTAGATCCCGCCGGAGTCGGCGTGGACCTGCCGGATCTTCCCGGTGAGCTCGGCGTCCTGGCGGCGTCGCTTGCATGGCTCCTTCTCGGCCTGGCGCCAGCGGTAGTAGGTGGAGGAGGGGATGGAAAGTTCCCGGAGTACGGGCTCGACCCCCAGGTGCGGGTGCGCATCGACGAGCGCGGTCACCTGGGCCGGGTCGGGTCGAGCTGGGCCGCGAAAAAAGCTGAGGCCGTCCGCAGGACCTCGTTCGCCCGCTTGAGCTGGGCATTCTCCTTCCGCAGAGCAGCCAGCTCCTCACGCTCGGCGGTGGTGAGAATGTCGCCTCGCTCACCGGCATCAGCCTCGGCCTGACGGATCCAGTTGCGCAGAGCCTCGTGATGCACCCCGAGTTCCTCTGCCATACGGCGGATGACGGGCTTCGGCTCGGCGGCGCGATACATGCGGACCGCGCGGTCACGCAACTCCAGCGGGTATTTCCTCGGGGCAGGCATCGTCTGGGCTCCTCTCGTGAGACCCATCTGACCCTCTGTCACCCCTCCCCGCATCTCGGGGGAACCTCAGAAGCTAAGGGGCTGGCAGGCGGCGATGGGTTGGTTCGCCTTATGCCTGCTCGCAGGACTGTGGATCGTATGGGGCACAAACTCAGTCGGCGACAGCGTGGGGGCACGCGTCGGGATGACCGTCTTTGCGATCGTCGGGTACACGGTCACGTTCGCCATACCCGGCTGGATCGCGAAGCCCACCAAGCCGCGGGACTGACCAGCCCGGTCGCGGGGCCGTAGTTATGGCAGGGGCGGCAGGACCTCGTAGCGGAAAGACACGCTCGCATCGAACCCGGTTGCGCCGAAGCGGTGATATTCGCCGTCGCTGGCCAGCATCACCAGCGCATCCGCCCGCGTGTGGACGTCTTGCTTGCGAACTTCCCAGGTGATCTCCACGTCGCCACCCTCATGGTTGGAGTAGCGGCGGCCCTCCGGTGTCTGCAGGAACCAGGTCAAGGTGCGGTTCTGAGGGTCGACCGCTCGGCAGGTGAAGGTGACGACGTCGCCAGGTCGCAACGTTGTGGCGGTTGGCACCGCCAGCATGTGCGGCTGGACGGTCATGGCCGTCTCGCTGCTGTTGCCGAGGCTGTCCCTCACCAACTCGATGCGGGGGAAGTAGTTGTCGGCGGGGTCCCTGCCGCTCATATGTATGGTCACTCGGTTCCTGATCTCTCCGGCAATGGCGCTCAGCAGCTCCTCCTCGAAGGGGAGCAGTTCGCGGCTATGGGCGACAGCGTTGCGCAGGGCGCCGAAGCGGGCAAGGAGGACGCTGATCTCCTTCTTCTCGCCCATGGCCTCCTTGAAGAGCTCCCAGTACCTGTCGATGAGCCGGGTGAGCTGCGTGAACTCGGTGTACTCGATGAGGTTCGACGGAACGGTGGCCGCGCCGCGCTTGGTGCGGCGCTTCTCTTCCTCTGTGTACTTCTCGCTGAGCTTCGTCACCGTCTCGGCATCGAAGACCTGGTGGATCCAACTGGCGCCGAATTCGGCGTTTAGCACATGCGTGAGGAGCTGCCGCAAGGATCGTTCACAGCTGGCCAGCGCCACCGGTGGCTGCATCAGGGGCATTCGGGTTTCCTCCCAGGGGGACGCAAGGGTCCCGCCTCCCGGACGGGGGATCGGGAGGCGGGGCAGCTGTTGGGGCGGTCAGGCTCGAGGTAGGCGACGATACGGCCGCGTCGGCAAGCGTGGGGTCTCCGCCCCACGCCGGTCACCGCGAACCAGTCAGCTGTGGTCCGATCGAACATCCGCGGCGCCGTCGCCCTGCTGGCCTGGCTGCGTGAACACGGCACCGACCTCGGACACTGCACCCAGGCTCACCTGGACGAATGGACATGCGGTGGAACCTCCATCCGCTTCGCGGCACGGAGCTTTGTCGAGTGGTGCCGAAAGAACCGACACATCCGCCCCGGGCTCACCATCCCTCCCCGGGAAACCTCGGCCCCCATCAGACCGCTCGACGAGGACGAACGCTGGACTCTCTGCCGCCGCCTCATGCACGACGATTCCGTCGCCATCGGGGACCGCTTTGCCGGGCTTCTCGTCCTGCTCTATGCCCAACCTCTCACCGTGATCTCCCGATTGCCGATCACCAGCGTCATCGTCGAGGGGACGAAGACCTCGCTCATGCTGGGTGAGAAGCCCCTGTTGCTGCAGGCTGCCCTCGACACGATTGCCCAGCAGCTTCTCGCCCGGCGGCGAGGACACATAACCATCGGAGTCACCGAGGACTCCCCCTGGCTCTTTCCCGGGGGATACGTCGGCCAGCACCTTTCTGACTACCACCTCGGTGTCCGGCTGACGCGGATTGGCATCCACTCCCGCTCCGGCCGGTCCTCAGCCCTCAGTACGCTCGCCACCCAGTTGCCCGCCACGGTCCTCACAGACCTGCTGGGGATCAGTATCGAGACCGCCACCGCCTGGACCCAATCCGGGGGCCACCGGGCTCGATACGCAGCGGAACTCCCCGGCTGCCCCCACCCCAGAGCCTGATCCCTTAACGACCGGCCACGTCCCACCAGCGCCGACGCACGACCCACCTGTTTCGCTGAGTCGCACAGCGGGCGCTGGTGAAACTCGCAGCGCTTGACGGTCCAGCGGTCCTATCGTTTCGGACATGGATGCAGAGCAGTTGAAAGGTTCATCCCACAGGTGGATGAATGCCGCACTGGCAGCCTTTGTCGAGGGCCCCGAGAGTTACGACTTCGCCGTCCACCACGCTGGAGTCGCTACGGAGCACCTACTCAAGGCATACCTCGCAGGGATGCATCCCGCTCTGATCGTCGACGGCAAGCACTTCGACTCGCTGCTCCATGCCACGGGCCTAGGCTCCCATGCAGGCCCATTGACCAAGATCAAGACCATCGGCCTTGTCGACGCCTACCTGCGGGTGGACAAACTCCTTCCCAAGAAGATTCCGATCAGCAAAGTGGATCTCGAACCCCTCGCGGACGCTCGCAACGGAGTTGCCCACAGTGCGATACACGACTCGGCGCAAGCCGAAGCAGTGTTCACACTCTGTCTGCGCTTGGTTGACCCAGTTCTCGAAGAACTGAAAGTTGATCCGAACAGCTACTGGGGCCCCTACCTGCTCCTGCACGACAAGCTGGTCGAAGAGCAGGTGCGACAGGAACGCGTTGCGGCGGAAGCTCTCCTGATCAAGGCACGTTCATTGTTCGAACAGCGCTTCGGGCACATGTCACGCAAGGAGCGCGACGTAGTTCTAGCCGCGATCACCAGTAAGCCGCTGATCACTATGAGCCGGGAAGCCCCGATGGGGTGCCCGGCCTGCGGTTCTCAGGGGTGGGTGGCTGGCGAGGTGGAGGCCGTCCACTTCTACGAGGACGGCGGCGTCACGATCTCACAGGAGGAGGTCCTCCTCCACCCCCATAGGTTTCACTGCGCAGCGTGCGACCTCGATGTGGGCACGAAGCTTCTCTCGCACGTGGGCGTCGCCTACGGCATCTTCTTGGGTGCTGGCCCTGAGGACCACATCGACAACGAACCGCCAGTGGACGAAGACATCTGAGGGCGTTCAGGCCAGCCACTCTCATCCCGCAGGTTCCGTTAGCCGCAGTTACCAATAATCCGCGACGTCGCGGCCAGTCCCGTCGTCTCGGTGTCCAGGATCGCGTACGCCTCCGGGTCCGCGAGGATCTTCTGCGCCCACGCGATGGCCGGCCCGAGGTCGCCCCACCGGGCCCGGTCCGCGCGCCGCTGCGCCTCGAGGCGCTCCTGCTCGATCTCGCGTTCGCACGGTGCGCAGTGCCAGTCAGCTATCGCCTGCTCGCGCTCGCTCATCGCCGCCCACACCGTGGGCGGGAACAACTGCACCAGGCAACGCCGGCAGGAGCGCTCCACCAGCGACAGCGCCATCCGCCGTCCGCGTTCGATCCGTTCCTCGCATGCCAGACACATCTCGTCGCCGTAGCTCCTGGCCGGCGCCGGGGTCTGGAAGACGGTGCCGCAGTCCTGGCACGTCCGACGGCGCAGATCCGCCCGGCGCCGGGTTTCCCGGTCCCGGCACCGGCCGCACATCTCCCACACCGGGACCGGGAACACCTCGCCGCAGTCAGTGCAGGTGCGCCGCTGCTGCATCTGCCGGCGCTGCAGAGCCGACAGTGGCCGCATCTTCGCCGACTCCTTGGGATCCCACAGCGCCACCCGGTCCCCGTACCAGTGGGTGTAGATGTACGCGACTGGACGCTGCCCCACGGCGGGCTTGCGCCGCTCCCTGCCCAGCTGGGTTTTCGTCTGCAGATACGCCGGAGCCCGGCGGCCACTGCCGAACACCGGCACCCCGTCCACGAACTCCAGCGGCTTCCCCCGGGCAACGCGCTCCGGATCGACGCCGTCCTCCTGGCCCGCCGACGCGGTCAACGCCTCGTTCATAACTGCCTCCTTCGGCCTAACACTCATCAATCGCAATAGAACGTGACATAACCCCCAAAATGCTGTCAACTACTCGCGAAAATGGGCTAGTTGGGTGTGTGCGCTTAGATACCCGCCCGCGTACGCGAGGGAGGAAATCACCCGTCCGGACGTCGATGTTGGCCGTGTCCCAGAGCGCCCCAGGCGCTGTCACCGGTGGTCGGTAGCGTGGCCGCTGTGATGGTGGGCAGTGAAGACACCCGGCTGGTCGTCCTGCGCGGTAACAGCGCCTCGGGGAAGTCGTCCGTCGCGGCTGGCCTCCGTGAGCGGTTCGGCCGCGGGCTCGCCGTGGTCGGCCAGGACAACCTCCGCCGCATCGTGCTGCGCGAGCGCGACCGGCCCGGAGCGGCGAACATCGGCCTGATCGACCTGACGGCCCGCTACGCCCTGGACGCCGGCTATCACGTCGTGGTTGAAGGCATACTCTACGCCGACCGCTACGGCGACATGCTCGTCCAGCTGCGCGCCGACCACCGCGGCCCGACCCACGGCTACTACCTGAACGTACCGTTGGACGAAACCCTCGCCCGGCACGCCACCAAGCCGATCGCTGATGACGTGAGCGAGGCGCAACTGCGTGACTGGTACCGGCCGCGCGACCTGCTGCCGGACGGGCTCGAGACCGTCATCGGCGCCGACAGTGCCCTGCACGAGACCGTCGACCGCATCCTGCTCGAGACCGGCCTGGCCCACTTGCCTGCACTGGACCGCTGACCGGCGCACCGACGGTCCCGCCAACCGGGGCACCAACTGGAGCGGATTGTACTTCCGCTCCGCGTCCGGGCTGGCCGGAAGCAACCCCGGGTCTTCCCGTGCAGAAAGATCGCTCCAGCCCTTCGCGGCGGAGCCGCTCAAGGGGGAGGCCTGGAGCGTAATGGCTACGTCAAGCCGCCATCAATAGATCAACCGACGGACAGGGACCACGACATAGGCTTGATGATGCGGCTGTCCCGTTCGGGGAACCCAGCTATCTGTCGCGGAGGGACGAACTCCAGCACACTTACAGGACATGGGGGATGCCACGCTGTGGGTAGCAGTGTTGACGGCTGTGACGGCGATAGCTGCAAGCTGGGTGACCAGCAGAGGCAACGCAAAAGCGGCACGGGTCCAGGCCCTCGCCGCAGCAGAGGCTCAGCACGCCGCGACCAGACGTGACGCCATGCGTACGGCTCACCTCGCGTTCATCGAGCAGATCAATCGCATGGGGGCTCTTTATCGGAAAACACCCGCGATCCTGAGCATTGATGACCCATCGGATTGGTCAGCCGCTCTTGATCGGCATTTAGAAGAGCTGCGGACGGCATACGGCGAGTTTCACCAACAGCAAAACGTCATTATGCTTGATGGCGGCCATTCCTCTCGGCTGGCCGCCGACGCTGTACATGCTGCTTCCACTCATGTGTACAAGACATTGCTGGGCATAGCGGCAGGTACTCAAGGGCCCGAGGACTTCGCATCAGCCGTACGGGCGTACTGGGACACAGTTACAGCGTTCCTTCACGCTGCGCGGCAGGACGACGAGTAGCGATGGGCCCAGAGACCGAACTCCTCCGGCGGGTCCATCCACCTCCTCGCATACGACGCTGAGGGCCACGATCAGGGTCTCCCTCGACGCCTCGGGAGCAAAGAAGTGGTTCAGGTCAATTGCCCCGAGGCCGTACGCGAGGTCGCCACGGCGGCCGCCGACGCTGGCGTCGCCGCTGTCCCGGCCGACGCTGAGGTCTGGGCCCGTGTCCAGGACCGACACGTCTGTCCTGGACGAGCCCGCGGTGCGTCAGTCAGTGGCAGAGCCACGACCGCCGGAACCGCTTACGAGTATCAGTGTCGGTGGCGACTGGAACGCTGGAGGGATGAACGGCGATGAGCAGCTGCTGCGTGGCCGGGTCTACGGCTGAGACCACGACGACCCCGACCCGGGCCCGCTCCCGCACCAGACCTACGCCGCGCTCGTAGGCGGGCCGCTGGATGGGTTGCTGCTGGACATCACCGGCTGGCGGCCCGAGGAAGTCGACGGTGGTGCGGCTCTGTCTACCGAGCTCGGTCAGTTTCCCGGCGGGCGATCGCTGTACGACCCGCGCCCCGGCGAACCCCGCGCGCAGGGGTCCGGCATCGCGTGCTGCTTCTACCACTCCGGCGACACGCCCTGACCAGAGGCCCGACACGGCATCAGCCGCCTCGACCATGAGCCCGATCACGGCAGGTCAGGAGTCGGTGATGTGGGCGAACCCGGCCGGTGGTGTAGCCGAACTCTCCAGTCCGGCATCGAGGAACGCCGGTGATGCCCAGGGCCGCGAAGGGATGGGAACGTGATCCAGTTTCCCACTCTTACCGCCGATCGGTCGGGCGACCGCTCGGCTCAACTTGCTGTCACCTAGGCCCGACGCTCTGAGCACTCGGACCGCATGACATGGGGACCCGATGATGCGGCGCCCGCAGATGACTACTGGGACGCGGGCCGTCGCCGGTGAGGCGGATCCACAGGCTGCCCTCGCCGTCCATGACGAACTCCCGCCATGGGTGAGTCTGACGTAAATATGTCAAATGGCTCGAATCTGTTGGGCAGTTCGGGGCAGACTGGCTGGATGCAGCTCACTCGGGTACGAAGTCGTCTCTATCGCAACATCGTTGACAGCGGTGACGTCGATATCGCGCCGGACGTCACGGCGCTGGTCGGCAAGAATGAGAGCGGGAAGACAGCAATGCTGTCGTCGATCTATCGCTTCCATCCCGTATATCCGGAGCACTCCTTCGCTCTGGGGCAGGACTATCCGCGGTGGCGCAAGGTGAAGGACACGCGCTCGGGACAGATCACGGACGCGAAGCCGATCACCTGCACGTTCACGCTGGACGATGAGGACCTGAAGGCTGTCGCCGATGTACTTGGGCCCGGTGTGATCACAGGGCGCTCGTACGCACGGTCCATCTCGTACGACGGAAATCACGTGCTCGACTTGAGCATCGACGAAGGCGCGGCACTGGAGAACCTCTACAACGACGAGGAAGTGCCGCCCGCCCTGCGCAGCGCTCTCGGTACCCGGAGCCTGGGAGCAGCCTTGGAACAGGCCGAGGGACTGGAAGCTGCGGAGGATTCCGACTACACCGCAGCGGACATCGACCTCTTCGCCAGGGCCGCGCGCCAGCGTCTGGCTGACCGCGGGAGTGCCTGGCGGCGTGCGGCGCAGATTCTGCGCGACCGCGAGCCGAAGTTCTTCTACTTCAGCAGTTACCAGAACCTTCCCGGCAGGATCGCTCTGACGGACCTCAATGGCCAGGAAGAACAGCCCGGTGCGTCCCCGGTGCAGACAGCCCGGGCTTTGCTGGAGCTCGCCAGCACGACTGCCGGAGCTCTGTCGGCGGAGGACTTCGAAGATCGCAAGGCCGAACTCGAATCGGTGAGCAACGACATCACGCAGCAGGTCTTCGAGTACTGGAAGCAGAACCCGGACCTGTCGGTAGAGATTGATCTGGACAAGACCACGATCCAGCAGCCGAATGGGCAGCATGCCATCGCCAGCCACCTCGAGATCCGTGTTAAGGACCGCCGACACGGGTTCACCAACAACTTCTCGGCCCGCTCTACCGGCTTTCAGTGGTTTTTCAGCTTCCTCGCTGCCTTCTCCGAGTTCGAGAACTACCCACACGGTGTCGTCGTCCTGCTGGACGAGCCCGGACTGAGCCTGCACGGCCGAGCCCAAGCGGACTTTCTGCGCTTCATCAATGAGCGCCTCGCCCCCCAAGCACAGGTCATCTACACGACCCACTCACCGTTCATGGTGGAAACAGCCCGGCTCGACCGCGTACGGATCGTCGAAGACCGTGGACCGGCCACCGGCGCCGTGGTCACAGACGAAGTCCTCTCCGTCACCGACGACTCGCTCTTCCCGCTCCAGGCCGCCCTCGGCTACGACATCGCCCAGAACCTCTTCGTAGGCCCCGACAACCTCCTGGTCGAAGGAACCAGCGACTACACCTACCTCACCCTGATCAGTGACTTCCTCAAAGACGCCGGCCGCACGCACCTGGACGAGCGCTGGCGCATCCTGCCCGCAGGTGGTGCTACCAACATCCCCGCCTTCATCGCCCTCATCGGCACCAATCTCCAGGCCACCGTCCTCATCGACAGCACCCCGGCCGGAGTCACCAAACTCAGGACCCTCACCAACAAGGGTCTGCTGTCCCCTAAGCGGCTCCTGCTCACCGACACCTTCAGCGATGGGGTCAAAGACAGCGACATCGAGGACCTGTTCTCCCCAGGCGACTACCTCAAGCTGTACAACGCTGCCTTCGGGACCAGGCTCAAGGTCAGTGACCTCAACGGGACCGACCGCATCATCGCCCGCATCGGCCGGGCGAACGGAGCTTCGTTCAACGAACATGGCCGACCGGCCGACGTGCTGCTACGCAAGCGCGACACGCTCCTACCGGGGCTCTCGGAGACGACCCTGAGCCGGTTTGAACAGCTCTTCACCGCCGTCAACGGCACCCTCACATGATTCCACGGACAGGTTCAGGCCCCAGGGGTCAGCCATGGCATCCCCGGGGCCCGGATCATGCGGGAGCCGGCTGCGGCTCCTCCAGGACCCCGGCGACCTTCCGGGCCAGCTCTGCGACGTGGGGCGGCAGGTAGCTATCCAGAGCATCGACGTCGTCGCACAGCTTGGCCCGCAGCCCGTGCAGGCACGCCTCGGTGAACAGCTTCTGCGGGTCATCCTCCGGCCACTGCGCCTTCTCCGCTTGGCGCTCCCCGCGGCCGTGCCGCATCCGCACCAGTCCCTGGTGTTCGGCGCCCGCTGGGGCTTCCTTGCCCAGCAGGCCCGCTACATGGGCTCGGTCGGCATCCGTCGGTCCGGCCGCCCGGCTGTGCTGCTGACTGAGCTGAAGGTACGACTCCAGCCTGTCCTTCGACATGCCGGTGTACTGGCAGTACGCCGCGATCAGCATGGCCGCCATGCCCATCGTGTCGGCCGCGTCCGTGGCCCGGTACAACGTCATCCGCTCCCAGTCGTGCGCCTGGTCGGGCTCGGTGTACCGCAGCACCTCCTGGCAGTGCTGCACGGCCTCGGAGACGAGGAGGTGGATCGCGCGCCGCAGCGGCTCCGGCATCGGGGTCTCTTCCATGGTCGCAGGCTAGAGGGGCCGCGCCCCGACAAGCCGGAGTAGGGCCCCTGGCTCACCTGGACGGACTAGCCGGGCTTCGTCTTGGCTGACCGAGACGGTGTACGGCATACGTCAGGACTGCACCGCTGCGCTCGTCTCCGGCTGCCCAGCCGGGAGACCCGGCCCACGAGTGCGCCGGCGCTCCGGGAACTGCGTCAGCCGGGGAGCCGGATGTCGGCGTACAGGCGGGCCTGCACTCCCGGCTCACCCGCGACACGCCGCACCGGCCGGACGCCGGATGTCGCCCACAGTTCGTCCAGCCGGGCCATCACCGCCACTGCCGTTTCCTCATCGCGGGCCGTGATGTCCAAGACCACCAGCCCCGGCTCGCACACGTGCACCTCGTCGATACGCTCCATGTCCCGCTCGACGCCACCAACACCGGCTCGGTTCGCCGTAGGCCACGCACACCACTCGTTCGAGCGATCACCTCGCGCCGCGACGGGGCGGCGTCATCAGCTTTCGCACCGCGCTGATCGCATAGCCGAGGTGGAACTCATGGCCCGCTTGCGGCTTACGGGTCGGTCGGCTTCGGCTTGCGAGGGGCCCGCACAACGGGCAGCCCCCCGGCCTTGTCCCTGGCACGGGGTGTACGCCGCTGTAGGGGCTGTTTTTGGGGAGAGGCCCCCTTGCGGCTTCGCTTCTTGCCGCCGCCGGGACCACGCAGCGGCGGGAGGGTCTTCGGGTCGATGCCGTTGGCTGACAGGAGTCGTTGCTGGGGCGGGGCGAGCCGACCCCACAGGACGGCCTGTTTGTATGCCCAGCGTTGAAGCTCAGGTGAGATGGATTGCCCGGCGACTCGGGCGGTGCGGTACTGCTGGTACTGCCGCTGCCAGGTGAACGACCAGGGTGGGTTCCACCACGGGTCCAGGCTGGCCAGGACTCGGGCTTGAGACGATGTCCCGATCTTTTTGTGGGCGCGTTGGCGGTGTTCGGCCAGCCAGCGTCCGATCGGGAAGCCTTCGTGCTGCTCGCCGGCGTGGGCAGCAAGGTGTCCGTGCCGGGCTCCTCTTCGGCATCCCAGTCGATGGCGAAGGCGTCGCGGTGGAACACGGTGCCCTTGCGGGACTGCCGGGTGCTCTTGGCCCGGATCGGTCCGACCAGGCCGACACCGTGCTGCCGAGTCCAACCCTGGCACAGCACCCCGCGGGGACCGTCCCATCAGCTCGATGATCTCCCAAAACGGCGCTCGACCAAGATCCCCGACAAAAACGTCAGGTACTGAACGACATCTGGATGCCCCGCGCGGTGGGGTTGCGCCGAGAGTGCGCTGGAAGGTGGGCTGCAATATGGGCTGTAGAGCAGGACCGGGGAGTGGACCGAGGGTAGGAACAGCCCTACGCCACGGTGGTGCATCTTTCCAGGTCAGCACTATGGGCAACCCTTTTAGAGTTGCCGATGCCTCTTTCTGCATCAGCCAGAAAGAGGCATGAGCCAGTCAGCCGGGCATCGCGTCCGCACAAACAACTGCCCCGCCGCCCTTGTCGACGTCCGCGTGAAGAGCCGCCCGCACGCGGGCGCTGCTTCGATCCGCCCCGACGGGGACCGAGGCGGCCAGCGGCATGCCATCGACGTCGCTGCGCGCCGGGCTCGCTGCGCGCGTACGCCAGCACGGCCCGCTGTACTCGCTCCGACTCCTCGTGACACACCTTCAGTGTCCCGCCTGGGCCTGCAAAGTGGCTCAAGGCTCAGGAACCGCTCAAGCGCCGCATACCGCCCGCCGCTGGCGTCCAGGATGAGCCCATGACGCAAGCCTCCACCCCAGACTGGGGCACTGTCCCCACCTGGATCAGCGCTGTGGTGACGACCCTCGCTCTCCTGGTGACCTTTGTGGTCTTCCTTCATGACCGTCGACAACGCCACCGCGCCGACGCCCTCCGCGTTGCCTGCCACAGCCGCGCTGTCATGAGTGACGAAGGCCCCGAATCCGAGGTGACCGTGCGCAACACCGCCGAACGCCCCATCCAGCACGTCCGGGTGAGCCTCTGGTACTGGCGCGACGAGATACCCGGCCGGACCGAATCCTTCGAGCTGGTCATAGAACCCGGCGGAAAGATCACGAAAACCTTCCTCGGAACCGCGCTCGAAGTCATCTTCACCGACTCCGCTGGCCACAGCTGGGTGAAGGAGTTCCGCGACCAGGCGCTCAGGCCCAACACTCGGCGCCGTGACCGGGAGCGCATCCGGGAAGGCACCTGGGCCCTTGAGGAATACATCGGCACCGGAGAGCTGTCCGACGAGGAAGCCAAGCAGATGTTCACCACCCGCTACCGGGCCCCGTGGGTGGGAAGCATCTGGCACGACGCTCCCCCACAGCTGCCGTGGTGGCTCCGCGTGCGCCATGTGCTAGACCCACGAGGGAAAGCTGCCCGTCTCTGGTCCCCACTGCTGCGCTGGAAGGCAGGCCGGAGGGAGAAGAAGTTCATGCGGCACATCAAGTCCTACATGCAGAAGCAGAACGGGAACAGCCCCTCCGCGTGACCGTCGGCCCTACATGGTCCGTAGGGGCCCATTGGCTCGTCGCGGCCGGGAAGGTGAGCTGGGATTCCGCTGAGCGGGGGAGACCCCGGCCAGAGTGAGCGCCTCGAACACGGTGATGCGCGCGGTCACCGCATCACTTTGGTGCCTGCTGATGCGGGACAGCTCTTTCCCGTACGCGTCGTGCTGCTCGGTGCTCATACTGCTCTTCCCTTGCCTTCCGAGGGTCGGTTGGTGTCCCAGCGCGGATCGCGCTCGGGCCTGTCCACCGGCTCAGGGGTCGGTCGACGAGCGAGACGCCAGCTGGTACGCGGTGCGGTGACGAAGTGGCCCAGGACGAGGACGACCTGTCGGATCGTGCCGCCTTGTACCCATGGCCCGCTGAAACGGATCTGGTCGTCAGCCCAGTCACCGAGCCGCCGCCATGGGCGCACCCGTCCTGCCCCATAACCGGTCAGCAACGCCACGACAGCCACGACGGCCGTGAATCCGGTCATGACTCCTCCACGGGGCGTGGGGTGAACGGGGCGACCACCACGGCCCCTTCTTCGTCCGTCCGGACGTTCTCGGCGAGTTGAGCGAGGACCTGCTCGGGCTGGAGGCCCGCTCGGGCCGCGATGGCGCGCAGGCGGCGGCTGGTGTCCGCGGACAGCCAGACCTGCGCCCGCCGCTCGTCCTTCGCGTCCCGGCGCTCTCGCATCCACGCGGCGTGCCGGTCGACAGCGCCCTGCCGACGTGCTTCACGCTCCTGCGCCCAGGCCATGCCTTGAGTGTCCTGCTCGGGGTTGTACTCCTGCTCTCCCGACGCTTTGAGCAGAGCGGCGATCCGGCGCCATTCGGTGTGTTTGGCCGCCCACAGCTTCGGCAGGTGTTCGGGGTCGGGCGCGAACGGGCCGATTTCGGTCCAGGCGGGTGCTTTCAGCTGCTGCTGGGTTTCCCTCTCACGCCGGGATGCTTCCGTGACCTTCTCCGCCACCTGCGCGGCACTCAGGCCACGGCCCTGCCTCTGGGCGGCGTCCCGGGCCACGTCTTCAACACTCCACATCCCAGATCTCCCCTCACGCTGCCCAGTCGAGCCCGAGATTGGCGAGCCGCTGGAGTTTGTCGGGGGTGAGCTTGGCGCGCCTAGCCTTTGTGTTCGATAGAAATACGCCGAGCTTGACCTGGGTCCCATGCGGCAAAACCTCTACGTGGGCTCTGGGGGGCTTCACAGAGCCCGTACGGGCCTTGTACTGCGCCAGGGCCGCGACGCCCCGCTCGAAGGCTCCCAAGGCCGCCTTGGGCGGATTCCCGGGTGCTTCCGGCTCCGGCGGTAGCGGCACGACGCCGAGCTGGGCCAGGCGCTCGCGCTGTCCGTCGCTCAGCTGCTCCCAGCTCTCGCGCTGCGTCGTCAGCCACGCGCCGACGTCCTGGCCGCGGAAGGTGACACCGGGCAGGATCTCGGCCAGCGTCGCCCCCTCCTCAAGGAGGCTGGACAGCGCCGCGTACCGGCGTTGCCAGTCGACCGGCCAGGCCGGATTCCAGTCCGGATCGATCGCCACCAGCGCCGTGCGGCGTACTTCTGCGCGCTCTTCGTCCTTGCCCAGGCCCCCGGGTTTACGGAGATTGGCCAGCCATTGGCCCACCGCCACGTCCTCGAAGACCGCGTCCTTGGGCGCGGCGAGCGTGCCGTGCACCGCGTAATACCCCCTGGCCGCGCTGAGGTTCTTGTAGAACCGGGCGTCGGTGACGGACCAGACCATGCCCAGATCGTCCAGCAGCTCGGCCCGCCACGCTTTCAGCGTTCCGAGGCGGAACTGGCGCCGCTGTTCGCTGACCCAGGCCCCCAGCGCATATGTCCCGCCGTCGCCGCCCCCGCCGTCGCTTTCGGTGGTGCTCAGGGGCGCCACGGCGTCGAGGGGCACCTGAGCGTGGCCGTGGGTCTGGACCCACTTGCGCAGGGCGTTGTAGCCGGTCAGCCACACCTCGGAGTCGGGCCGCAGCACGCGGGTGCGCAGGAACGCGGCGATGACGTCGGGGTTGCGCGGCAGGGAGAACCGCAGCAACGGCACCCCCGCCGCCTTGTCCTCGCCCTCCTCCTCCGGCCCGCCGCCGGATACCCCGCCCGAGCCGCCCTCCTCGAGACCCTCGCCGTCGTCATCCTCGGCGGCCGCGTCGGCGACGTCTCCCGCTCCCTCTGCGACCGCCGCCTCCTCACCCTCCTCGCCCTCGTCCTCTCCGGTGTCCTCGCGCTGCGGGTCGAGGGCGACCACGGAGGTGATGTGCCCGCTGGAGGTGGAGGTCCGCAGGGCCATGCGTTCGATGATCCGCTCATCGTGTGCCCTGAGCCCTTGCAGCACGGCGATGAGCGGGCGGTAGCTGGCGGAGGCCATCATGTCCTCGGGGTCTTCGCCGGGCTGGAGGAAGATGGGCACGATCAGCCGTGCGACCTTTCCCTCGCCTGGTTCCTGGCGCAGGCCCCGGCCGGTGATCTGCACGATCTGCACGGGAGAGCTGCGGGTGTCGGCGAAGACGACGCCGCCGACCCCACGGGTGCCGCGGATATCGACGCCCTCGCCCAGCACCTGGCAAGACGCCAGGATGCCCATGTCGGTCACCCACCCGTCGGCGTCCAGACCGTCACCGAACCGGTCCAGCACCGCCCGCCGATGGCCGGCCGGGTGCTCCCCGCACAGCCACTCCGCCCCCACCCGCTTCGGATAGGTCACCGGATCGGTCTCGTACAGCTCGGCCGCGGTCTCCGGCAACGCACGGGCGAACGCCATCGCATCCAGGGTGCGGCTGTGGAACGTCATCAGTGACCGGGCGCCGGTGGTGTCCGCGTGCTTGAGCAGCGCGGCCTGCAACGCGGCCAGGCGCCGGCCCCGCTGCTCCTCCAGCGACGCATCCGGCCCAGGGGACTCGGGGTCGCGGATCTCCAGCACGTCGATCTCGAACGAGGCAAGGATGCCCCGCTCGATACTCTCCATCAACCCGAGCTCGTACAGCACCGGCCCGTACAAATCGAAATCGTCCATCGAGGCCACCAGACGCCCGCCCAAGCCCTCTGAAGCGCCCTCAGAGCCGCTCTGCGCACCCTTCCGGCCCGAGGCCCCGGTGGCACTGGGAACGGTCTCCCACAGCCGCGGTGTGGCCGTCATGTACAGCCGCCGCACCGCCGGGATCCGCTCCTGATCGTGAACAGCCGCCCACGCCTTCCCGATATCACCCGAACTCCGGTGCGCCTCATCGACCACCAGCAGGTCGAACGCACCCATGCGCGCCCCGGACGCCCCGCGCATGGCCCGTTCCAGTACTCCCGGCACCGCCGAATCCTCATCGGCCTGGTCGTCCTGGTCCTCCTCCAGCATCTTCGGCGACAGGCTGGCGTACGTCGCGAACACCACCATCGGCCCGTCCTGCGCCCACCGCGCCAGCTGAGAGGGATTGGTCGTGCACCGGACGCCCAGCGCCTCCAACAGCGGGTCAGAACCCAGGCTGCACACCGCCACCGCCGGGCCCGAATGCCCCACCACACGCCACGCCTCCATGGTCTGCGTGAGCAGTTCCAGCGTCGGCACCACGATCCCCACCAGCCCCCGGGGCACCATCCGCAACGCCGCCGCGCCCGCTGTGATCGTCTTGCCCGACCCCGTGGACGACCGGACCTGTCCCCGCAGCCCCCGGGCAGGCACAACCCCGCCCGCGGGGACCGAGAGGCCCTGAATGATCGCGTCCACAGCTTCTACTTGATGCGGACGAAGACTAATCCCACCCATTTTCAAGACTCCTCACTCCCCGGCGACCACGGAATTCCCCATAAACGGCACTCGATGAAAGGCAACCCTTCACCCCCGAATCTGCTATCGGTCGTCCTTTTCTCCGGTGCCGTACAGCCAGGCTTTCTTCAGCCGCTCCAGAGGTGTTTCCTCATGGCCTTCCTCCGCCCACACCCCTTGGAGCCAGAGCGGGGCGTTATCGATCCGCTCGCACAGCACGAAGCACTCGGGCAGCTCCACCAGGTGATAGACACCCCGCGGGTAGAGACCGTCGGGCCCGTAGCGGCGCCACAGCCGCTCCAGCCGCGCCCGGTGCGCGTGCAGGTACGCCTCCAGCACCTGGGGGTAGGTCTCCCGCTCCGCCAGGCGCACGGTCCGCGACGCGATCCCCACCACCTCACGGGACTCCGCCTCCCACAGCTCGGAGCTGGTGCCGGTCACGGCCGCGTAGTGCTGTCCGCAGATGTCCAGGACGCGCTCGACAAGTTCCGCCGACGCCTCGCCCCCCTCCGCGTCACGGACCGAAGCAGGCCGGCCGACCCCCACCGGCGGCAGCCCGGACCAGTCGCCGCTGCGAACGGCTGCCTCCACCAAGTCCAGGCCGTGGTGGTCCAGGTAGGCCAGGAGGAACAGGGCCAGGGCGCGGCCGGGATCGCTGGCGTGCTGGATGTAGGGCCTTTCACTGGTCCAGCCGAACGTGGCCTGGTGAGGCCGCGGCCGTACGCCGCCGCCGTGCGGGTCAGGGAAGACAACGGCCCGGGTGAAGAAGTCGTCCAGGCGGCTGAGCAGCTCCGCATCCGGGTTCTCCGGCTCACGGCCGACCACAGTGGTGGTCGCGTTCTCCAGAATGGTGGTGAGATACCGCCGGCGGGCCTCCTCCTGCTGCCGGAACTCGCTGGACCAACTCTCCTCGACCACCTCCACCACGCGGTACATCCCCTGATCCCCGTACAGGCCGCCCGGCTTCGCCAGCCCCTCGCGGGCCTTAGCGACGGCCTCCTCGACCGACCGCCCGTAGACGTAGTTCGTCAGCAAGGCGGCGCCAGGGTGCGCCGGGTCGGTCTGCTGCGCCACGATCCGGTAGCGGATCAGCTCCGGATCCGGCCCCACCGCCGTTCCGCTCTCGGGTTCCTGACACTCCCGCAGCTCCTGATGCCAGCGGTGCACTTCCGGGTCGCTCTCGGGGGAGTAGGTTTCCCACCCCGCGCTGGTCATCAAGGTCCAGATGCGCTTCAACTCGTTCCGCCGGACCGCCGCCAGTCGATCCGGCGTGCTGAGCGGCTGTTGCTGGTCCTCTCGGTGCTCCGGGCCACCGACGGCCACCCATCGCTCGTGAATCTGCTCCGCAGTCAGTCCGAAAACCTCACGGTGGATTTCCTCCCGCGCCGCAAGACGCGCTTCGAAGCTCAGGGAATTCATATCGCCTTCCTTGCTTTCAGTTCGTGTCGGCGTCTTGTTTCCTACGCGCAGCGGGTGGAGTTGTGAGTGCTGAGACTGTGCAGGTGCACTGACTGATGGGTGTATTGCGTCGGCCAGTGTCGATGCGCAGAGCTGGCCATCGGCCTGGGCTCTGACCTGAGGTGGTGTTCTGTTTTCACAGACTCTACCCGGCATCACGGAGTGATGCAGCAGGTTCAGCAGGGATGGACACGAAAGGGGTACTAGGCGTATGCTCGCCCGTAGTCGGCGCCGGTGGCGCTACCGGCGCGGTTCCGGCAGGGGGAGGTGGAGTCACAGTGTCAGTGGCCCACGCCCCGTCAATCGGGCCTGCGGCAAGGCGAGTAGTCGTAAACGCACCGGACCCCGCCACTGCAGCCCGCTACTCTTGAAGCTCAGCCCCATTGAAGGGAGTTGTCGCCCTCTGACGCTAGCCACTCTCCGCCAAAGGCGT